>JAUXUF010000172.1 GCA_030684645.1 Bacteroidota bacterium
AAGCTTGGGTTAAAGAACGTGGTTATGAAAAATACATGCTATATGGCCCATCCCATTCCATTGGAATGATGGAAGTAGAGCAGCCATGGATGGAATCAACATCCAACTACGATTTAGAAAAGAATATGACCTTTCAGGTCGATACTTTTTTCTATGATCACGACTTTGGTTTCCGCTGGGAAAACGGCGTGATTTTAAAGGAAGGCGGAGTCGAAATGCTTTCTTCCAAATACATGAAAATAATTGAGATTTAAGGGATTAAAGTGCCTTTATGCCTTAAACATAGACTTGGAATAATTAAAATAACTTAGTACATGACAAAAACATTACTGACTGACGAAAATTTTGCAAAACTCCTGTGTTGCCATATTTTGTTTAACCTCTACGAGGTAAGCTTCATCAGGGGGTTGTTTTTCTACAATACTTAATCTCCTACGGAGAAGCTTCCGCGTAGCGGATAAAGTATTGTAGAACAAGAGCAAAGATTCGTCCAAATTCCGCGTAGCGGATAAACTAAAATTTCCCCGTTTAATAGTGAAATAAAAAGATAAAATTATGCGTTATGAAATGATGTTTCCGGACCAGATCCGGGAGGCAATTGATAAAAATACTCCTGTTGCTTTAGCCTTGGGCGTTTTGGAATATCATGGCGAACACCTGAACACTGGTGTTGATACCCTGGTCGTTCAGGGGGCTTTGGAAATGCTTGACAAAGAAATTGATTTAGTCATCCTTCCACCGTTTTATTATGGCGCTGGTTCTTATGCTGTTGCAGGCCCTGAACGTAAAGGCGGCATGCATATTGATGCCGATACTTTAAACAAGTTTGCACGCCAGTTATTTTATAACCTGTTGCGTATCGGTTTCCGCAATATCTATGTATTCTTTCATCACCAGAGTGAAAATTTTGTAAGTGGTATGCCTACAGACCTTGCTTTTAGGTTGGCAGCCAAACAGGAAATATTTGCTTTCATTGAAAAAGAAAAAGGCGATGGCTGGTGGGGAGAAGATACGGCATCTTCCAATTATTATGAAGAACACGAAGCCGGTTCCGATCCATTCAGTTGGATACGGGTAGAACCTTTTATGAGTGGTGAAGCTCAGAAGCAATGGCCGATAGACCATGCCGGGGAACAGGAAACATCTTTAATGCTGGCATTTGCACCCGAAGGCGTGGACATGAAACGCTTTGACGGAAAGCAATGGTATGCCCAATCTGCTGTTAAAGCCAATATGGATTATGCAAATAAAGCAAAAACATTCATTTTGGAAGATTTAAAAAAACGAATGGGCAAATAAGGGCAAGATGACTGGACATGAACTAATTGATCTGATGCTGCAGTCGCACCGCAGGGTACACCTTACGGGTACCCCTGAAAACGGTGTTATTGCTGCATTGGATCTGGAAGGAAGGCTTTTTACCGTGGTTAACGGCAGGGTACTGAACAGGGTTGTCCCCTCAGCTATTGTGAACCGCAGCAATAGGAATGCGTATCTTAATCCCGGTGGCGATGCCTTATGGCCTGCTCCTGAAGGTACCTGCTTTGGTTACGAGTATGGCTCCGGACAATGGAGAGTACCTCCTGCAATAACCGGTGCGGTTTGGGAAGTTGTCGAAGAGTCGGAAAACAAGACGGTGATCCGGGCAGAAATAGACCTGGTAAATAACCGTCAGGTTGGTATCCCGTGTGAATTTGAGCGGCATATAGAAATTGAACTGCATGGAAAATCACTAATCCAGCATGTCACGGAAATAATCCGGTATATTGGCGGTAGAACTTTGGAAAAAGGTGAATTCAGCCTGGCTCCATGGTCGTTATGCCAGTTCGATTCCGGTCAGGGTAGCAAAGTCATTATGCCGCCAACATCGGCAGAGGACATCCGTGATATGTATGAATCCAGCCTGTCGAAGCGTGGAATGTCAGGTGACAAATATGTTGTGGACACACATACTGATTTTCGTTTTCAACTGGGATTAGGAGAAAACGTATCCTGGATAGAATTCATTAGCGGCAATGATTATCGTGTAAAGCGGTATGCCGGGAATTTACCTCCGGGACAGAGGTATATTGATATTGCCGATACCGATCCGGAACAATTTCCTTCTGACGATGGAGTCAAGCTCAGTATTTACTGCGATCCATCCGGTTTTATGGAAATAGAAGCATGTGGAGGCTGTCCCGATACCCTTATTCCAGGAACCGAACTTAGTGTTAGAATAACTACAGAATATGTGGTTGATACTGGCAATAGTTCATTTGTTTCCGATCGTGGTTTTCTGCAATCAGCAGTCCATCACTTGTAGTCTAATTTGAATAAATGTTCATCTTAAAAAAACGAAATGCTTTTAATAAAACGATCTTACTATGACTAATAATAAAAAGACCTTTCTTGTTCCTATGATGTTAATAGGTTCAATGTTCGCAGTGCTTGGCTTTGCCCTTGGAATAAATGCATTCTTTGTTCCCTTTGTAAAAGAGGCATTTCATATTTCAATCACTATGTCGTATTTGGTGATGACCGCGACATTTTTAGCCTTTGTGGTTTTTGGGCTTCCTTCCGGCGAAATCATTAAAAAGTTTGGGTATAAGGGAGGGATGATTATTGCATTTTTGATCATGGCAATAGGTTTTTATTTAATTGCACCTGCTGCAAAGCTTGTCAGTTTTCCATTGCTGCTACTGGCTTTATTTATTAGCGGGATGGGGCAAGCCTTGCTGACCGGAGCTGTGAATACTTACGTCGCTATTTTAGGCCCTCCTGAAAGTGCAGCAAGCAGGATCTCCCTAATGGGGATATGCAATAAAACCTTTTATGCGGTGGCTTCACTAATGTTGGCTGCTTTTATGGACCTGACTAATGTGCGGATAGAGGATACGATTCTTCCTTTTTATATTATATCAGGTACTTTAGTGGTTATGGGGGTTTTATATTATTTTGCACCTCTTCCTGAAATTAAGGCAGCCGGAGAAGAGGAGGGTGTCGAAAACTCCGAAGCCTCTTTATATGCCAATTCAAAAACAAGCATTTTCCAGTTTCCACATCTCTTATTGGGCGTATTTGCAATATTTTTTGATATTGGTTTGGAATACATAGCTTTAGGGACAATCAACGACTATGCTACAATATTGAATTTGCCTTCGCCTGAGAATTATGTCTGGTTTGTTTCGGCAGGAATGGTGATTGGTTATGTGTTCGGAGTACTATTTATCCCGAAATTTTTAAGCCAGGTGCTGGCATTATTATTATCGACTATATCAGGTATTGTGGTAACAATCATGATTGTTGTTTTCCCCGTCGGTATCTCCATCTATCTTGTTGCCCTTCTTGGTTTAGCTAACGCGTTAATGTGGCCGGCAATATGGCCTTTAGCCATTGCCGATCTGGGCAAATTTACGAAAATGGGATCTTCTTTCCTGGTTATGGGGATTATTGGCGGAGCTTTCTTGCCCTTATTGTTCGGGTATGTTGCCGATGTTGCCTCTCATCAGGTTGCTTACCTGGTTTGCCTTCCTGCCTATCTCTATATTATGTATTTTGCTTTTTCGGGAAGCAAAATCAGGACTAAAAATTAAAACCACACCAAGGAGGTTATAGCATCTATTATAAACAAAGGAAATCATGAAAAGAAAAAGATACGGCCACACAAAATTAGGGATAATGACTTTTCTCTTACTGAGTATAATGTTTACCCACTGCACTTCAGACAAAACGGAGAATATCGTTCTCGAGAACGGCAATTTCAGGTATGAAATGGACCATACCGGAAAGAACCTGCATTTTATTGACAAAGAAAGCAATACGGATTACTTATATACTGACACCGTATCTTATTGCGCTTCAGTGAAACAGAATGGGAAAGAATTTAAAGTTTCCTCGGTAACACTTAAAGGGGATCTGATGAAACTTGAATTTAGTGATGCGGGAGTGACTGCAGAAGTAAAGATCAGCAAAACAAAGGACCGCATTAATTTCAAAGTGGCATCAATAAACGGACAGGCCGAGTCAATGACCTTTGTGAATGTTCCATTGAAACTTGAAGGAATGCCTTACGAATCCTTTGCAGCATGTGTCCTTGCGATGAATTTATATA
>JAUXUF010000180.1 GCA_030684645.1 Bacteroidota bacterium
TTACCTGTTGTACATAATTGTTGGTTTTATATTGCTAACTGCCATTCCGCTTATTATTACCTATTTAAAAAGAAGGATGGTAGGAGACAGAGGAGATGAAGAAGAGCTAAATCCTTAAAAAAATATGAATAAAGACCATCCCTGGCATTGTGTTTCTCCCGGCGAAGATATCCCTTCCATTGTTAATGCCATCATAGAGATCCCAAAAGGATCGAAAGCAAAATATGAAATTGACAAGGAGTCGGGCCTGATCAGGCTTGACCGCGTATTATTCTCATCGGTAATGTATCCGGCGAATTATGGCTTTATTCCGCAAACTTATTGTGATGATAAAGATCCTCTGGATATATTAGTATTATGTTCTGTCGATGTATATCCAATGGCTATTGTTGAAGCTAAAGTTGTCGGAGTAATGCATATGGTGGATAATGGTGAGCAGGATGATAAAATTATTGCCGTTGCCAAAAATGATATGTCTGTTAATTATATTGAAGATCTTAAGGAGCTGCCTCCCCATACAATGACTGAGATCGTCCGGTTTTTTCAGGATTATAAAGTCCTTGAACATAAAAATGTAAGTATTGAACATTTATTGGGTAAAAGCTATGCCTACAAGGTGATTAAAGAAAGTTTAGATTTGTATCAGGCCACTTTTGTAAATAAATAATCAGCATGGGTCTCGCTCTATTTTTTACATTCTTCCTTGTTTTTCTTAACGGATTTTTTGTTGCTGCCGAATTCGCATTAGTAAAAGTGCGGGCATCTCAGATTGAAATTAAGGCTAAAACAGGCAGCCGTGTAGCTAATATTGCCAAACACATGACCCAGCATCTGGATGGTTATCTGGCTGCTACCCAATTGGGAATTACACTGGCCTCTCTGGGTTTAGGCTGGGTTGGTGAAGCCGTTATGACGGATATCGTGAGCAAGTTTTTTCTGCTCCTCCATATTGATATGTCAACTCCTATGGCTACTAATATAGGCCATGTCCTCGCATTTGCCATCATCACGGTATTACACATAGTTTTTGGGGAACTGGCACCAAAATCATTGGCTATTCAGCGCCCAATAGTAACTACCATGGGGATAGCCCTGCCTCTGCATTTTTTCTATATCGTGTTCAGACCCTTTATCTGGCTGCTTAATGGGTTCGCTAATTTTATTCTGAAGCTTCTGGGTATAAGTACGATCAGCGGGCACGAGGCCCATCATAGTTCTGAGGAATTGCAGTACCTGCTCGATCAGGGCAGGGAAAGCGGGGCACTTGAAACGAATGAGCACGAGCTGATAAAAAATGTATTTGATTTTAATGATCGTGTGGTTAAGAACATCATGGTTCCAAGAACCAAAATATCCGGTATAGAATTGAATACACCTCATAGGGAAGTTCTGGATATAATTATTAGAGAGGGTTATTCAAGAATTCCCGT
>JAUXUF010000181.1 GCA_030684645.1 Bacteroidota bacterium
AAATAGGTCACCGGATAGTTCACATACAAACTGATTTAGATTGGTTTATTTTGATATGATAAAAAAACAAAAAGACCGCTAAATCAATGATTTGCGGTCTTTTGATTGGGTTTGGCTCCCAATTTTGTCGGGGTGGCCGGACTCGAACCGACGACCTCCTGGTCCCAAACCAGGCATACTACCAACTGTACTACACCCCGATAATTACTTTTTCAAAATTTTAATGCGGAGAGAGGGGGATTCGAACCCCCGGTACAGAATGACCCGTACGTCGGTTTAGCAAACCGGTGGTTTCAGCCACTCACCCATCTCTCCCTGGTATTGTAACAGAATTTATCTACTTCAGCCATTCAAATTTTGCTGCTATTTTCTTTCGATTTCGCTACCCATTCAGCCTTTGTGAATGTGCGTGCAAATATAGAACTACTTTTTTCTTTAGCAAAACAAAACCAATAAAAATCTGGTGTTTTCTGAATGTTTTTTCGGTATCAGACATAAATCTGACAATTCGGAAAGTCAAGTCAATTGCCACTTTTTTACGATTTACATCTCAAAAAGTTATCTCTAAAAGAAAAAGGGTTCCTAAGCGTTCTGTAAATCAACCAGATATTGACAACATGTTATTAAATTCTATCATTTAATTGGATATTTAGTGTGCGTAAGCTATCTTTGAAATAACAAATCGTTCTGTCACATATGTCAAAAGATATTATCCGCATTAATTCTGCGTTTGGAAAATTCAACATTTTTAATTGACCCGAGCACGCTTTTGACTGCTAAAACAGGCCTCGCCCCGCTTTGCGGGAGTAGTTTATCTACCGTTGGAAGTTTGATCAGTCAGGCACTCAATTCCTATTATACTGGGATTTTTACAATCGAATTAATGCGGATTTTTTTGCAAAAAAAATGGCTACCCCATTTATCCGGCTTCAAAAACTTCAGAATAACAACTATTAATCAATTATCTTCGATTCATCCACCAGATCACCAATATATAAAGGGCAATTAAGCCAGACAGAACCAAACAAATCCGACCGATATAATCTCCGTGAGTTGCATAAAAAGTAATTTTATCATTTATCCGGATCCTGGATTGTATCACTTCACATGAGTCGAGACTGGTCATTTTAAGCACATCTCCACGTTGGTTGATAAATCCGGATAGGCCTGTATTAGCGCATCGGGCGATACTTCTCCTGGTTTCAACAGCGCGAAGCCGCGAATAATTGAAATGCTGTCCGGTTCCGGGTGAATCTTTCCACCAGCCATCGTTGGTCATCACGACCAAAAGGGTTGCTCCTCTTTTTACTAATTGACCACAATGCTCGCCAAAAGCTGATTCAAAACAAATAACCGGTCCTATTTTTACCTGACCTTTACCTAAAAACAAACCTGGTTCAATTGCTGCAGCCAGGCTTCCGCTTGTTCCACCCAATTGAAGGACATATTTGCCCAGAATTGAAAAGTATTTTTGAAAAGGCATCTTCTCCACTCCACTCACCAAAATACTTTTATGACTGATCTGCACTCCAGGTGTTCGATCAATCATCAAGGCTGAATTGAAAATATCGTAATAGTAACTTCCATCAGCAGATGGTCGGGCAGTTTCCGAAAGCGCTTCTCCTTTCCCGAATTTTCGTTGAGTAAGAGCGCCGGCAATGAAACTGACATTCGGATATCTTTGGATGATTTTTGAAATGGCAGTCAACGATTGATTTTGATTCAGGACAGAATCTTCACACATAGGTGGTAAGGAAGTTTCCGGAGCAAGAATGATATCGATTGAATCGGAAAGGTTTGACTCGACCATAGAAAGAAGTTTACTGAACTGTTCTTCAGAACTCATGCCCGAGAATTTTTCTGTATATGGATCGATGTTGGGTTGTAAAACTAATACTTCCTGAACGATTCCTTTTTCAGAATAATTGGAATACAGGCAGATTGATCCGGAAAGCGGAAGAAAAACAACAATGATCGCTAAACCAGTCCACCTGAGAGATTTCAGAAACAACTTGCCGGAGAGATTTTTTGCAGCGAAAAAAATCAAAATGTTCGACAACAAAACCCAAAGCGAACCTCCCAGCACACCGGTAAATTCATACCATTGAATGATTTTCACCAAGTTGGAAAATCCATTTCCAAGTGTCAGCCACGGCCATTGTATGGCCCAGTGATGTTGCAGAAATTCAAAAGCGATCCAAAAAACAATCAACGAAAAGTATCCGGTCCGAATCGAAAACCGTCGCCGAATTACATGCATCAGCCACCAAATGCCAGCCATTAAAACTGCATTCATCAGGGCAACGATCATCATTCCAACAAAAGAAACATAGGAAATCCACCACGTTGACAACGCGTTCCAAACAATAAAAGCAACCAGTGAAGGAAAATAGAATGAGCTTTTGCCTGGATCATTTTGCGTGGATAGCTGATCTTCAGCCATCATCAAAGGAACAAATGAGAAGAACAAAACCCAGCCAAGACTTGGGAACAACCAGGGAAGGCTCAAGAGTATTCCTGAAGCAAGTGAAAGAAAATAGGATTTTTTTCTTCTCATCAAGGATTGATTGAACATCAAATTACTTTACAGATTATTAACAATTGCTACCGGATTTTTCATTTTGCCTGAGCGATCAAAAACAAATTCAATCATTCCGGTTGCCAAAGCAGCCCAGCCTGCCTGATTGACCAGAACAGGTTTACCAAGGGCATTTTTCATAACTAAAGGTTTATCCAGAAAAGTATGCGTGTGACCACCAATAATCAGATCGGTATATTTTGTTTGCGGGGCCAGTGATTTATCGCTGATTTTGTTTTGCTTGTATGAATATCCGAGGTGAGACAGACAGATCACTAAATCACACCCATGATCTTTCTTCAGCATCGATTCCATTTTAAGGGCTGTTTCCAAAGGATTGTAATACCTGGTTTCGGCGTAGTTCTGTTTGCCAACCAATCCGTAGAGTTCAATGCCCAATCCATAAATTCCAATTTTCAACCCACCCTTTTTCAGAATTTGATGCGTTTTCGTCTGACCATTTAAAATGGTGTCCGAAAAATCATAATTGCTTGATATAATGGGAAAGGTCGCACATTTTAAAGCTGACTGAATATCACCCAGACCATTGTCAAATTCATGATTTCCAAGGGTTCCGGCATCATATCCCATCTTGCTCATTATTTTCAGCATCAGGTCTCCCTTGAAATAATTGAAATACGGTGTCCCCTGAAACATATCTCCGGCATCGAGCAGCAACATGTTGGGATTCTCAGCCCTGCACCGGGCAACCAGCGATGCCAGCCTGATCATCCCGCCACGACCGGCATATTCAGCATTTGAATCCGCAAACGGATCGATGTGACAGTGCATATCGTTGGTATGCAATACAGTCAATTTCACCAGTTCTCCGGAAGCAAACAATTCGTTTGGAAGTGCGCCCATAGTCAAAGCGCCACTTGCAAATATGGATTGTTTAATAAAAGTTCTTCTATTGCTCATTGTAAATTCTCCCATCTTCAATCACTGAAATTATTCCGTTCTTTTTGTACAGTTCATTCATGGACTGAATGATAACATCACGAATTTTCATTTTAGTGTTTATTCGTTCAACCGGATTTGAGAACATGTCCATCTGATCGCCTCCATCAGCAATGTAATCGTTGGTAACCAGCCAATACGTTGCAGTGCGGTCGGTTTTTTTTCCACCGACAGTCAGATTCGAAACTTTACCATTTTTAATCCCGAGTTTCATTCCGGCAACCCCTTCCCCACCACTGGCAGCAATCTGGTCAGCCATTAGCTCAAACGATTCTCCTGAAATTTTGATCAGTACAATTTCATTTTCAAAAGGCATCAATTCGAAAATTTGTTCTACAGTAATTTGGCCCTGGGGCAGGGAAGCCCTCAGTCCTCCGTAATTGACAAAGGCAACATCAGGTTTAAAACCTGTATTTTGGTCTTTACAATATTTTGACCCGAAATTCAACAAGATATCAGATACCAGGTTTGTCAGTTTACTTTCTGGTTTACCTTTTATAAACGGAGTAGCGCTGACTGCAACCAGGCTCGACATATCATTTTTAATGCTGTCTCTGTAGGGTTTTACCATTGATTCCAAAAGTGAATCCAACGGACCAACCTGCGCATCAACGGAGATATTTTTTGTATTTACTTCGCGCACAGTCAAATGATGTGTGCAGGAGAATAAAAACAAAATGACAAAAAAACTGATGGATATACGTCGCATTAAATTATATTTAGAAATGAAATTCATTACGCTTAAGTATCAACTTGGATAAAGATAAAAACAAAATCCATTTAAAATCGTTTGATAATAAAATTCATAATTTGATGTACACATTCGTAAAAGCAGCATATTCCAACACCAACATCTACAAAATAGCAGTTTCAGTGGTAATCATTTTTCTGTGTTTACACTTGTCTGCTCAGGATTATCCAACAATAAAAGCCAAAGAAGGAGATGGAATTTATTCGGTCCTAAAACGCAACGGATACACACCTGACTATTTGGAACAGTTTATGGAATTAAACAAATCCAAACTGGGAAAAAATAACTCAATGATTATCGGCAGAGTATATCGTTTGCCCCTTCTCGTCGAAAAAAGTCCTGAAGGAAACAACCCTACGGTGATTCCGGAAAGTATTCCGAAAAAAAAAGTTTATGAAATATTCGGCAGAAAATACAGGGAAATCACACAAAAAAGCGGTGAACTCACCGGAGCAATATTTTACCTGATGAGCGGACATGGAGGGCCAGACCCCGGTGCTATGGGAGTCCTGAGCGGACATGTCCTCTGTGAAGACGAATATGCCTACGATGTGACACTCCGCCTGGCCCGAAACCTGATTGAACGAGGAGCAACGGTATATATGATCATTATTGATCCGAATGACGGAATCCGCGATGAGCAATTTCTTTCTCCGGACAAAGATGAAGTTTGTTACCCCCATGGTGAGATCTCATTCAGTCAGCTGGCCCGTTTACGTCAAAGCACCAATGCGGTAAATGAATTGTATGCTTTAAACAAAGGAAAATATCAGCGGCTGGTGGTTATCCATGTGGACTCGAGAAGCAAGAAAGAAAACATCGATGTCTTTTTCTACCACGACAAAAGAAGCAACAGCGGTAAAATTCTCGCCACTATGCTGATGCAAACATTCGGGCAAAAATATTCCGTACATCAACCCAACCGTGGATATGGAGGAAGCGTTTCTGAACGGAACCTGTACGTCATAAAAAATTCCTATCCCCCTGCCGTCTTTATTGAACTGGGAAACATCAACCACTTTCGCGACCAGCAACGTTTCATTATTCCTGACAACCGTCAGGCTGTTTCGAATTGGCTTAGAGACGGATTAATTGAGGATTATAAAAAGAGCATCCAATGAACGGATTAAAATTCAAAATCGTCGTTTTCAAATTGAATGTACCGGGCTGACAAGTGACCAATTAATCGACCAAATCCTTCCATCGTTTTTTGTGTCAACTCAGAGATTTCAGAATTTTTAAGCTTCAGAACCATATAACCGTATAAGGCATTCAGGCAGACTTCCACTTCATTTTCAACCGTAGTTTCCATCCGTTGCATGAGGTCACCGATGGCATCGCGGTTTTGCCTGTACAAATGAATGTATTCCTGATCTTTCTGAACTTCAAGCATCCGGAGGTGGAATTCATTCAGGTCGTTGACCAGATTGGCCAAAACCTGCAAATGTCCTTTTGCCCGAACATGTTCCTTTTCCATCATGACAGACAGATTATTGTACCAGTCAGCAATTTCCTTACTGGCAGTCTCATCTGCTTTAAACCGGCTGACCAGTTGCTGTTCAATTTTATCAGGTTCGAAATAACAGGCACGCAACAGGTCTTCAACCTGCCACAGATACAAAATGTACTCAGCAATATTCGTTTTCCGTATTTCCTTCGCAATCAACATCAAGTAAACAGCTTAAATTAGACATCAAAAAAATCATCCATATCTCGACGATCCTTTTTAGTAGGCCGTCCGGTTCCCCGTTCACGATTAAAAACGCTCATGTTTTTCTGAACTTCCAGAATTTCGAGTTCCGAAGCAGGAGTTGTTTCAGTCAAAAATTCCGGCACAAGTTTGGCTGCCATGCGGCTCTCGGTAAGCGCTAAAATTTTGTAAGTGCGGGTAATCGGCGGACGCCGGAGTTGAATGGTTTCACCTACTTTGATCTCGCGCGAAGGTTTTACATTCATGCCACCGATGGTAACTTTCCCTTTCCGGCATTCTTCGGAAGCCTGACTGCGCGTTTTGTACAATCGCACAGCAAAAAGCCATTTGTCGATGCGAATCCCTTCAGCCATACTTTTCCGTTTATTTCCGTTTATTATAGAAGGTCATGGTTTGGTCAACACCAATGGTTCCGAAGCTTTTAATGATTTCTACCGAAGTATCGATCAAAGCCGGAAGTTCAGGTTTTTCCTGTTTATCCCACTCTCCCAACACATAATCAACTTGTTGGCCCTGTCTGAAATTATCACCTATACCGATACGTAGCCGGGCATAGTCCTGACTTCCGATCACTTCTGTAATGTTTTTTAATCCGTTATGTCCGGCGTCGCTTCCTTTGGCCCGAAGTCGTACCGAGCCCAATGGCAAGGCGAGGTCATCAACCACTACCAGGAGGTTTTCGATGGATATACTTTCCTTTTGCATCCAGTAATTAACGGCCTTTCCACTTAAATTCATGAAAGTGGAAGGTTTCAGCAAAATAAACGTCCGGCCTTTGAATTTGAATTCGGCAAGCCAGCCATAACGTACATCGCTAAAAACAATATTGGACGCATCTGCAAGAGCGTCCAATATTTTAAATCCTATATTATGCCGGGTATTTTCGTATTCTTTCCCCGGATTTCCTAATCCTGCAACCAGGTACTTCAAAATGATAATTTTTTATGAATTAACCTTTACCACCAACGGCTTTTGCAGCTTTTGCTGCTCTCGTAATCATGATGGTTACAACCGGAACGGCTTTTGCATTGAGGAACTCAAGATTCTCTCTCACCAAAGAACCTACTTTGTAGCTCTGGCCCAAATCCAGATCATCCACATTAATATCAATACTATCCGGAAGATTTTTCACCATAGCTTTCACTTTCAGTGTACGCAGGTTCAGTTTCAATTTTCCCCCTTTACGAATCCCTTTTGCAAAACCTTCAGTTTTCACAGGAATTTCAACTTTCACCATTTTGTCGTCAGTTGTACGAAGGAAGTCAACGTGTAACAGCTTTTCTTCAACCGGATGAAATTGGGTATCCTGTTTAATTGACTGATATACTGTTCCATCGATATCCAGATTAACCAAATAAACGTTTGGCGTGTAAATCAGTGATTTAAATTCTTTTTCAGGAGCCTGAAAATGAATGGGTTCTTCACCACCATAAAGAACTCCAGGAACTAATCCTAATGTACGAAGTCTTTTGGCTTCTTTTTTGCCAACGACATCTCTTTTTGTGCCTTTAATCGAAATTGATTTCATTTTACTTTTTTTAGTATTTAAATTATGGTACTCAGTCCTCCCTCTTCGGTGAAAGGGCAAACAGCATGCATAACATGTGCCTTAGGAAAAAGCGGTGCAAAGATATATAATTAGCTGTAGTAATACAACGAACTAATTGATTGATTTTTATAAACCCGTTCAATTGCTTCGCCCATGGCTTTGGCAATTGGAATGTATTTTATTTTTGATGATTCCTTCTTGCCAGGAATTGAATCGGTAAAATAGACCTCTGTCAAACCCGAATTTTCGATTTTTTCGTAGGCAGGTCCTGAAAGAACTCCGTGGGCTGCAAAAGCCCGAACGCTGATTGCGCCTTTATCCATCATCAAATCAGCAGCTTTACTAATAGTTCCGGCAGTATCAATCATGTCGTCAACGATGATGACATTCTTCCCTTTCACCTCTCCGATTACAGTCATGCTGTCAATAACATTAGCTTTTGCCCGCGTTTTGTGACAGATTACCATATCGGTTCCCAACATTTTTGCATAGGAATTGGCCCGTTTGGTTCCACCCACATCAGGTGAGGCAACAATCAGGTTTTCAAGCCCCATTTTTCCAATGAATGGAATAAATAAGGACGATGCATATAAGTGGTCAACCGGTACATTAAAGAAACCCTGAATCTGATCAGCATGAAGATCCATCGTAATGATACGGTCGGCCCCGGCAGTAGAAAGTAAATCGGCGATTAATTTGGCGCCAATGGAAACTCTTGGCCTATCTTTCCGGTCCTGACGTGCATACCCAAAATAAGGGATTACAGCGATGATTTTGTAGGCCGATGCCCGTTTGGCGGCATCAATCATCAACAACAATTCCATCAGGGTATCAGCTGGCGGTGGGGTTGACTGTATAATGAACACATGAGAACCACGGATGGTTTCTTCATAACAGGGTTCGAACTCACCATCCGAAAAAACCGGACAAGAAGTTTTTCCCATTTCAACACCCAAACTATCACAAATCCGCCTGGTTAAATCCACACTTCTGGTACACGGAAAAATCTTAAGAGGAGCTTTTTTTGACATTTATTCCTTTTTAAAAGTTGTGTATGGAATTGCGGGCAAAGGTAAAAAAATCTTATTCATATCACTAGAATCTGCCTTTCAAGTTTCCGGTTCACACAACAACAACAAAACATACAAAACAAAGAAGAACAACTACAAGGAATTATTGACATTTTCAATGAATGAAATTATCTCTTCCCGACCTGTTCCGTTAAGCGATGAACTAACAAGAATCGGAGGCAATTCTTCCCATATCTCTTGCAATTCAAGCGAATAAGCTGCGATATGCTTTTCGACTGTAACTTTTCCTAATTTGTCGGCCTTGGTGAAAACAATGGCAAATGGAATATGGTTTTCACCGAGCCAGGTAATAAATTCAACATCAATTAGCTGCGCTTTATGGCGAACATCAATCAGAACAAACAAACAATAAAGATTTTCGCGGTTCAGGATGTAATCGCTAATTAATTTCTGAAATTTCTCCTTGACTGAGATCGAGATTTTTGCGTATCCGTAACCGGGCAAATCGACCAAGTACCAACTATCATTGATAATAAAATGATTGATTAACTGTGTTTTACCTGGAACTGTAGAAACCTTTGCAAGACTCTTTTGACCAACAAGCATGTTGATAAGCGAGGACTTGCCCACATTGGAACGCCCGATAAAAGCATACTCAGGACGATCAGGTTCAGGGCATTTTCGCACATCGGTATTACTGATTAAAAATTCTGCCTTTTTGATCATATTTTGTAGGTTAGCCAATGTAAACTTCGAGTAACTTAACTGTTGCTGACAAAAGTTTTAGCTGCACATTTTCAATGGAGGCTGGGATCAGTATGGTTCCCCCTTTCTGAACCGATTCTGAACCTGATTCAGTTTCGATCTGCAGTTCGCCTTCCAGACAAATGTAAATGACAAATGAGTCAAGCTTGTTGTAATCCTTTTCTATCGTTTGGTTCAGTTCAAGCAAATTGGTTGTAAAATATTGACAACTGACCAGCTCAACCGATTCGTTTATTTTTGGTTCGTATTTAGTTTTATATTCCGGATAAAGTTTATAATCGATGGCATCCAAGGCCAGTTCGGTATGCAATTCACGAAGATTTCCTTTATCATCACGTCTGTCGTAATCGTAGATCCGGTAGGTTACATCCGAAGTCTGCTGAATTTCGGTCAGCAATATTCCTTTACCAATGGCATGAACACGCCCTGCAGGAATAAAAAACACATCACCGGCGGTCACTTCCTCAAAATTGAGAATGTCGGTCAATTCGACCTGTTCGAGTTTTTCGAGGTATTTTTCCTGATCGACCGGCTGGTTAAATCCCGACTGAAGCCTTGAGCCTTGATCGGCCTGCAAAACATACCACATCTCGGTTTTTCCGGAACCGTTATGCCGTTCACTCGCCATTTCGTCATCGGGATGAACCTGAATGGAAAGATCGTCGTTGGCATCAATAAATTTAATCAGAAGCGGAAATTCTAATCCGAAAGTTTCGAAAACCTGATCGCCAACCAGATCGCCCATGTAAACTTCGATGAGCTCTTCGAGGCTGTTCCCAGCAAGATAGCCATTGGATATGATAGATACATTGTTTTCATATCCCGAAATCTCCCAGCTTTCGCCACAATTGGGCAAATTTCCGAAATCTTTGTTCAAAACTGTTTTTACCTTGCTCCCGCCCCAGATTTTATCTTTGTAAATGGGTGTAAACTTCAGTGGATACAATCCTTCCATGCGTTAAGGAATAATTAAGTTTGAAATTTCAGAATATTAAAGCCAATCAGGACTAGAATTCAAAATCGACAGCAGCCCTTTCAACAGCATGATGTCCAATCAGTTTAGCTACTTCCAGGTGTTCAGGATGAATGCGGTAGGCATCGAGATGATCAACGGTTTCGAAATGTGTAATCAGGCAAATATCATGTGATTTTGATTCCAATTCGTAATTAATGCCGACTTCAATATATTTCAGCTCGCCAATTTTATCCAAAAGGCTAAGAAGTGCGTCTTCAATGGCGCTGATCACATTTTGTTTTTCGCTTTGCGAATCATATTTTTTCAATTTGAACAGCACAACATGGTTAATCATAACAAGATAAATTAAATGTTTTCAAGCACAAAGTTAACATTTTCTAACCTGTGTTCCACAACCTGTTATTTTGATTGTGTTAAAACCGTGCTCTTGATTATCTTTGGGAAAAACATTCTTATGCTCGTAATCGGTATTGCCGGGGGGACCGGCTCAGGCAAAACAACAGTCGTAAAGAAGATCATCGAAAAGCTGCCGGCAGGCGAAGTAGCTGTTATTTCACAAGATTCGTATTACAAAGACAATAGCCATTTGCCGCTGGAAGAACGGCAAAAGATCAATTTTGACCATCCGGCGTCAATCGAATTTGAATTGCTGGTGGAGCACATCAAAAAACTCAAGTCCGGACAGCCGGTTCAGGAGCCGGTTTACTCATACCTTACCTGTACCCGATCGGACGAAACCCGTGAAATTCAGCCAAAATCAGTCATTATTATTGAAGGAATCCTGGTCCTTTTTCCGGCAATCCTTCGCGAACAAATGGGAATAAAGGTGTTCGTTGATTGCGACTCAGACGTGCGCTTAACGCGTGTCATTCAACGCGATATCATCGAAAGGGGAAGAAACGTGCAGATGGTTTTAGACCGCTATTCCAAAACTGTGAGGCCAAGTCATATTCAGTTTATCGAACCAACCAAACAGTTTGCCGACATTATCGTGCCCGAAGGCGGCAACAACCTGGTAGCGATTAAGATCCTAACCAATTACATTCAACAAAACCTCAAATAAATGTTCAATTCACTTTCACCTGAAGATATTCTGTTTATCGACATCGAAACCGTGCCGCAAAAAGCTGAATTCAGCGAACTGCCTGAACATTTTCAGCAGTTGTGGAATAAGAAATCAGTTTATTTCAGAGATGAAAATCAATTGGCAGCCGACGTTTACGAACGGGCCGGTATTTATGCCGAATTCGGGAGGATCATTTGTATTTCGGCAGGAGTA
This sequence comes from Bacteroidota bacterium, assembly GCA_030684645.1. Lineage (GTDB taxonomy): Bacteria > Bacteroidota > Bacteroidia > Bacteroidales > Prolixibacteraceae > Aquipluma. Next base: position 11,601 of record JAUXUF010000181.1, read on the forward strand.
GTCATTCAGAAAAACGGGGAACGGTTCTACCGGGTGAAATCGTTTCATGATTCAGATGAAAAGAAGTTGTTGATGGCTTTCAACGAAATGCTCGAAAAATTTACGGCAAACCCCGGAAAAAAGTTGTGCGCTCATAACGGGATGGAATTCGACTATCCCTACATTGCCCGCCGGACTTTAATCAACGGACTTCGACTGCCTAAAATTCTTGATATTTCAGGAGCAAAACCCTGGGAAATTAAAGACCGGTTACTGGATACACTTCAAATGTGGAAGTTTGGCGATTATAAAAACTATACCTCGCTCGATTTGCTTTGTGCCGTTTTTAATATTCCAACACCCAAAGATGATATTGACGGCAGCCAGGTAGCTATGGTATATTACCAGGAAGGAGACCTCGACCGGATTATCCGTTATTGCGAAAAAGACACACTGGCCCTGGCAAACCTGATGTTGCGATACAAAGGAGAAAACATCATCCCGATTGAAAACCTGCTGGTAGTTTAAGAAAACGATCGAATATAAAGTAAGAAAACCAAATAAAATAAGGCATGTATTATCCCTAATTGCCAAAAAATGAACATATTTGTGTACCCTAACCATAACTATGAAAAAACTTTGGCTTATCGTTGGAATATTATTCATCGTTTTTATTGCCTCTTCACAATCGAAAGTTGACAGTTTACTGCGGCTATGCGAAAAAGCATCAGAAGATCAAAAATCAGGACTTTATCTTGAATTGTCCTTTTATTCCAGAAATGATTCTGTAAAAAGCAATTCATACGCCCGGATGGCTTATAATCTGGCGGTTAAAAACAACCAAGCGCCCGAACAAGTTAAGGCTATTTACTATTTGGGTGAAACCGCCTATTATTCACAGGACTTTGCCGGTTCCATTCCATATTATGAAAAGGCATTACCCATTTTCGAACAACTTAAAGATTCCTTCCAATTAACGAACTGTTATAGCTCAATCGGACTATCCTATCATTTCATGACACAAGGGGCAAAAGCAATTCCATATTTCATTCAAGCATTAAAGCTGCAAGAAAAAGACAAGGAATATACGGCCGAAATTTTGGCCAATATTGCTTTAGTTCATGCCCGGATGCATAATGATAAAAATGCGATTGTGTATTATCGGAAAGCAGTAAGCCTGAACAAAGCGATTAACGATTCAATTAGCCTGGCGGTGGATTACAATGGAATTGGGGACTCATTTTTGAATTTACACCAGATTGATTCGTCACTAGTGTACTATTTAAAAGCACATTCTATCTTCAAAAAAAAACGCAAAGCCGGATATGAGGCTATCGCTTTGGCTAATCTGGGAACAGTTTACACAAATTATCCTGACAGTTTAGATAAAGCGACAAATGCATTTAACCAGGCCTGGATTAAATTTCAGAAATTGGGACTGAATCAATACGAAGCCGATATTAAACAAGGAATTGGTGATGTTTTAAGCAAACAAGGCAAATACATCGCTGCAATCACTGCTTATAACGAAAGCTTGAGTTTGACTGATAAATACAACCGGGGATTTCCACTGAAAACAACGAACTACAAGGAATTATCCAAAACTTACCAAAAAGCAGGAGATTATAAGTCGGCTTTAAAATACCACATTCTTTATGCACAATATAACGACAGTCTGGTTCAAAAAGAAAAATACGAACAGATAGTCAATCTTGAAAAGCAATATGAAACAGAAAAAAAAGAAAATGAAATCGTCAAATTACAAGCAAAACAGGAATTAACTGACGTGCAGCTTCGAAAAAACAAACAGTTCAAACAACTTGGTTTTATTACAGTTGCCTTACTTCTTTGCTTTCTGTTTTTCATACTTTATAAATACTTCGACAAAATAAAATCAAATCAGGTTCTGGAAGAAAAGAATGAGCTGATCAAACAGAGTGAACATGAGCTAAGGGTTTTGAATGCTGCCAAGAATAAATTTTTCTCAATTATTGCTCACGACTTGAAAAATCCCCTACATACTGTACTCGGATATTCATATTTACTAACGACTGACTACGACCGTTTTACCGAACAAGAACGACGCAGATTTGCAAAGGACATTCATCATTCAACCAATAATATTTTCCGTTTGTTGCAAAACCTGCTTGAATGGTCACGGTCTCAAACCGGAAAATTAACGTTTACGCCACTTGAAATTGAATTTAAAAGAATACTGGGAAATTCGATTAAAGTATTGCATTCTGTTGCAGAACAAAAGAAGATTACTATTAATTTGGATTACAACGAAGAACTGAAAATGTTTGCCGATCCATTAATGATCGAGACTGTACTGCGAAACCTTATCAACAATGCTATCAAATTTACTCCTGAGAATGGATTGATTGACATTACGGCAAAACAAACTGGGGATGAAATTGAAATATGTGTTCATGATAATGGTATAGGAATTTCGGAATCAGACCTCAGCAATTTATTCCGGATCGACTCCAAAGTAAAACGAAAAGGAACCAATGATGAAGACGGTTCAGGACTTGGATTAATTCTTTGTAAGGAATTCGTTGATAAAAACCACGGGACAATATGGGCTGAAAGCGCCCTGGGCAAAGGAAGTTCATTCACTTTCACCATTCCCGCTCATACTGGTACCTGAAACATAAGAAACAAGGCAGAGACTATAAATGAAGAAGCGCTCAATCAAACTCAATTGGGTTACTGATTACTGAACACTAAATTTGGTTGAGTTTACTTTTATTCCACCAACATTTGATGGGACACCAACTCAGCTTTTTCAGCCGAAACCGCTTTTTCAACAATTTTAAGGGCAAATGGGATGGCAGTTCCAGGTCCTCTGCCGGTAAGCACATTTCCCGAATCAACCACAGGAATGGTAAGTACTTCGGCGCCATGCAAATAGTGCTCGAAACCCGGATAACAAACGGCTTGCTTCCCTTTCAGGATTCCCAGATTACCATAAACCAACGGAGCAGCACAAATGGCCGCTAGTTTCTTGTTTTCGGCATTGAATTTCATGATCTGTGCTTTTAAACCGGCATGAGCATCCAGATTGGAGGCTCCGGGCATTCCTCCAGTCAAAACAATCATGAAAATTTCATCGTAATTCACCTTCTCAAAAAGGGTATCGGCCATTACTTTGAGACTGTGGGCGCCTGTCACCTCCGTTTTCCCGGTAACCGAGACCACAATTACTTCAATATCTGCCCTACGCAAAACATCAATAATGCTGACTGCTTCAATTTCCTCAAAGCCATCGGCCAAATGAACAGCAATTTTCTTATTCATAGCGATTTGATTTTTTATTCAAAGATACGCCATCGAGAGGCAAAAAAAAATGATCCACGTACAGTGGATCATTTTTTTATCTTAAAATCTAGCTAATTGCGAATCAATAGAGTTGAGCTTAAACAGCGTAGTCTTTTAATGATTTTTCAAGTTTTTTTCGGGTAAAGAAAATGCGGCTTTTAACTGTACCAAGAGGCAAAGTCAGGTTTTCTGCAATCTCTTTGTATTTGTAGCCGTCCAGGAACATATTAAACGGAACTTTGTATTCATCTTCCAGGGCATTAATGCATTTAAGAATCTCTTTTGAACTGTAGATGGATTCGGGCGACGGATAGCTTTTATCTTTCGAGAACTTCAAATGAAAATCGTTATTGGCCCCGTCAAAAGTGCTTTTCGTTTTCACATTCCGCCGGTAGTTATTAATAAACGTATTTTTCATGATCGTGTATATCCACGCTTTGAAATTTGTATTTTGAGTAAATTTATCCCTGTATACAAGTGCCTTAAGAAAAGTTTCCTGAAGAAGGTCCTGGGCTTTCTCCTGATCTGAAGTCAGGCTCAATGCATAGTACAACAACTTGTCCTGTAATCCTAAAAGCGCTGTGTTAAATTGAAGCTGTGTCATGGCGTTCGTTTTAAATATTGAATTGCTGATACAAATATAGACATTCAGACCAGCACAAAAAGGATTTACAACTCTTTTATTCTTCGATAATTTTTATTGCTGATAAAGAATATTTATCAGGATAGAGAGAAATATTTAATTGTTACCTATACGAGGGTTTACATAAGTTTGTTTTCTTATTGCAACATGTTATTAAACAAATATTTCGGTCAACAAATCTCCCTGTCAGCGATTTCCTAATCTGATATTTCTATGAATTTTAAAACTACCACTATGGCCTCTATGTTTGTATTTCCGGATAAATGCTACTTTAGCCGCTTCAAATTTTCACTAAATTATTGAAATGAAAAAAAACATCAGATTCATTCATCAGGCTGAAGTGTTTACATTCAAACGTTGGGGTGGAAAAGCTTATTCATTGTTCAATGCTGTAAAAAGACCAGTACGCATCGGCGTACTTTTGGCTGTCTATACTACAGTAGCACAACCTGAATTTGTTTTCGCCCAGACCGATAGTACGAAAGTAAGCATGGAGTATAATCTCGACGAAGTTGAGGTTAGCGCCCAAAGAGCGCCTGTTGCTTTCTCGCAGGTGGCGCGGATTGTATCCGTAATCAGCAGAGAAGAAATTGAGGCGGCTCCCGTCCAAAGTATTCAGGAACTGCTTGAATATGCGCTAAGTGTTGATGTCAGGCAGCGCGGTGTTCAAGGAGTTCAGGCCGACATCTCCGTCAGGGGAGGTTCATTCGACCAAACCCTTATCCTTCTAAACGGCATCAACATCTCAGATCCCCAGACCGGCCATCACGCCCTCAACCTTCCGGTCAGTTTAAAAAACATCCAGCGAATTGAAATTTTAGAAGGCCCGGCAGCCCGGATTTTCGGACCCAATGCATTTTCGGGTGCTATCAACATTATTACCAGTTCGGAGGGCAATACCCGCATCAACCTTGATGTTTCAGGCGGACAGCACAAGCTGTCCGATGTCAATGTTTCAGGAAATCTGAATACCGGCGCATGGAATCAGTTCATGGCGTTTAACCGAATGTCGTCTGACGGATACATTGACAATACTGATTTTAAAACCTGGAATGCTTTTTACCAAACCAAACTGAACACCAGGCCCGGAACACTTGATTTCCAGTTTGGCCGGACAAACAAAGCATTTGGAGCAAACAGTTTTTATACTGCCAAATATCCAAACCAGTTCGAAGAAACCAAAACAACCTTTGCATCGCTTAAATTTGAGACGGGTGAAAAAATTCACCTGGTCCCTTCCGTTTACTGGCGACGTAACCAGGATCGGTTCGAACTTTTCAGAAGTGATCCATCTACCTGGCCTACCTTCTATAAAGGACACAATTACCATCTGACCGATGTCTTCGGAAGTAACCTGAATGCGTGGTTTGCTTCCCGTTTCGGTAAAACAGCTTTTGGCGCTGAAATCAGGACCGAAAATGTCTGGAGCAATGTTTTGGGTGAAGCTTTAACTACTCCTATCGAAGTTCCGGGAGAATCCGGTAAGTTCTTTACCAAATCATATTCACGCACTACTATTTCCTATTTTACTGAACATTCTGTTTACCTGAAAAAACTGACAATTTCGGCTGGTGCAATGACCAACTGGATTTCGGACCTTGGTTTTGGCTGGAATATTTATCCGGGATTGGATGCTTCCTATGCCTTGACCGATCATTTCAAGATATATGGATCTTTCAGCACCAGCTTACGAATGCCGACATTTACCAATCTATTCTACAACGACCCAACTCATAATGGAAATCCGGATTTGAAACCAGAAAAATCAGTCAATTATGAAGGTGGATTAAAACTTACCCTAAAGGGATTTTCGGGCCATGCAGAATCTTACTACCGAAAAGGAAAAGACCTGATTGACTGGGTTCGTGAGAAAGAAACTGACAAATGGCAAACACTTAATCTGACCAGGATCAATACTACCGGAATTGAATTTAGCGGCAATTTTTTTCCTGAAAAAATATGGAATAAGGATGTGTTTCTCACCAAATTAGGCATTAATTATTCGTACAGCAAACTCAGCAAGGGCGAGAATAATTTTTTCTCCTATTATTTACTTGACAACCTTAAACACAAACTTGACCTGGAAATCAATCATAAAATCTGGAACAAGCTGAAAGCTTCATGGCGGATCAGCTACCAGGACAGGAATGGAATGCGTACCTCATCCGAATCCTACGAGCCTTTCTGGCTGGTGAATGCACGAATCATGTGGAAGAGTCCCTCAACTGAATTCTATGCTATGGCAGCCAACCTTTTTGACACCAGGTATTTTGATATAGAAACTATCGCTCAACCCGGTCGCTGGATCAGTTTTGGAATCAGCCATCAGATCAGGTTTAAGTAAAAAAAAATCCCGGTAAATCCGGGAGTTTTTTTTACTTGGGGGAAAAGTATTATCTTCACGCTCTGAAAAAAAAATAGAACGTATGTTAAAAGGAATATTATCGATAAGTGGTCAGCCCGGATTGTTTAAACTCGTTACCGAAGCAAAAAACAGTATTATTGTTGAATCTTTGGTAACCGGTAAACGCATTCCGGCTTATTCTACATCAAAAATCAGCACACTTGCTGACATTTCAGTATTTACTGAAACAGGAGAAGTTCAGTTGAATGAAATATTCAAACGAATTCAGGAGAATGGAAAAATAATTGACTCCAAAGCATCTGCCAATGAAATAAAATCTTTTTTTGAAGAAATCATGCCCGAATACGACAAGGATCGGGTTTATGTATCGGATATGAAAAAGATATTTCAATGGTATCAGCTTCTCAGCGATAAAAATCTGTTGATAGGAACTGAAGAAGAAAAGCCGGAAGAGAAAGAACCGGAATCATAAAATAAAAAACCGCATCGAACATGCGGTTTTTTATTTTATATCCATGCCATATCAGATCCAAAAATATCTAAAAATGAGGCACGAATTAAGAAAATCAGAACAATCGTAATTGACTGGATGGTTGTTTCGCTTCCTTTTGAGCTTTCCGTGCAAGAATAATTTCGAACAATTTAACGGCTGCCAATGCATCACCCGCAGCCCGGTGGCGCCCGTTAATTAAAATCCCCAACTCATTGCAAAGTTTCCCCAGGGAATAGGATTTGTATCCGGGTAAAAACTTTCGACCCATCCTTACGGTACACATGGTCTTCCGTTGATAATCGTAACCCAATCGTTTAAATTCTTCCTGTAAAAATCTATAATCGAAACTTACATTGTGCGCAATGAACACCTTATCTTGTGTAATTTCCACAATTTTGCGGGCAATCTCATAAAATCTGGGTGCATTTTTCACCATCTCATTATCTATCCCGGTAAGATTTGTAATGAATCCGGGAATGTAACATTCGGGATTAATCAAACTGGCAAATGATTCTGTTATTTCAAATCCATTATGAATGAAAATGGCAATTTCAGTAATTTTCCCGGTAGCTGCAGATTGTCCTGTGGTTTCGATGTCAATTATTGCGTACAAATTCCAATTTTTTGACGTAAAAATACGATTAATGAATACCTGGGAAACACTTTCATCACTAAAATAAAACAAATTTATCCAATCCGTTCAGGAAAGTCACAGGGTTGACGTCCATTTTCTACAAGCAATTCAAACAGTCCAGATAAAATACAAAAAAATGTATGAATTATGTAACAATTCCATGAAATTATGTAATAACTTTAAGCAAAAAGAGCTTCATATTTGTATGGTAGCATTTGTTCACCATTGGAATTGATAAAATTTCTAAGAGAGAGCAAAAAAATATTAAATATTATATTACCTATTCAACAATATTTCGTATGACTACAAAATAATTAATACGATTTTAATCTATTTTTTAAACTTAAAATAATAATTATGAAAAAATTACTTTTACTTTCTATGATTCTGGCTTTTACAGCTAGTTTAAATGCTCAAACTGTTGATAAGAAATGGGGTATCGGCGGAGGATTTGGTGCCTACGGAACACTAAATAATGGTGGCCTCGGATTAATGCCAGAATTGTATTTAAGCAGATACCTCAGTCCAAAATTGGATTTCATACTTAAAACAGAGATGGGTGTTTATCGATCAGGATTGAATAGCAATCTTGATTTGGTAAATCCGTTTTTGAACCTGAGGTATAAACTCAGCGATGAAACTAAAAAATTACGTCCTTATCTTTTTGCAGGACCCGGTTTTTTGGCTGATAACTCTGAAACTGGATTAAACTTTGACCTGGGAGTGGGAGGTAAATACTATGTAAAACCAAACACTGCTTTATATTTGGAGGCTGGTTATATTAACGGTATTAAAACAACCTCGAAAGGGCTTACCGAAAGAGAAAACATCTGGAAAGTTACAGCAGGTATTGAACTCGGCTTCGGAAAGGCCAAAGATTCTGATATGGATGGCGTTTCGGATAACAAAGACAAATGTCCGGATACTCCTACCGGAGTTGCAGTTGATGTAAATGGATGCCCCGTTGATACGGATGGCGACGGAGTTGCCGATTACATCGATGATTGCCCGACTGTTGCCGGATTAACTTCACTTAAAGGTTGTCCTGACAGCGACAAAGATGGTATCGCCGATAAAGATGATGCTTGCCCAGAAATTGCCGGATTAGTTAGTTTAAAAGGCTGTCCTGATTCTGATGGTGATGGTGTTGCTGACAAAGATGACAAATGCCCGGACACCCCAAAAGGCTGGAAAGTTGATGCCAGCGGATGTCCATTTGATACTGACAAAGACGGTGTAATTGACGAAGAAGACAATTGTCCAACCGTTGCCGGACCAAAAGAAAATAAAGGTTGCCCGATAGTAGAAAAAACTGTTGAAAAAGCTGTAGCTCCTGAAATGATGATCGAACCAGTTTATTTTGACTATGACAAGTCTAATGTTCGTGTAGTCGAAAAAGCAAAAATTAACAAGCTGGTCAATTTATTGAAAACAAATAACGAATATAAAGTAATCCTTTCCGGATTTGCTGATAACAAGGGTACTGAAGAATACAACCTTAAACTCTCAGAAAGACGAATTAATTCAGTAGTCAATGCAATCAAGTCTGGCGGGGTTAAAGCGACCCGGGTTTCTAAGGAAAATCCGCTTGGAGAAGCCAATCCTGCTGCCACAAACGATACTGAAGAAGGACGTGCACTGAACCGCAGAGTTGAATTTGAAGTCATTAAAACAAAATAAATGTAATACATAGAAAAATCCTTGCCGCATATGGCAGGGATTTTTTTATTTGTATTTTACCTATATTAGCTTCATAATTTTAGCAACTAAAACATAAAAGCTACAGAAATCGTATAGGACTAAATCACCAAAACAAATGCTCATGAAAAAATTATTTTTTCTATCATTAATCCTTGCTTTTGCAACAATTACCCAGGCACAAACCTCAGATAAAAAAATGGGCTTCGGTGCAGCAATGGGTGCGTATGGCTCGATAAATGAAGGCGGTCTTGGTCTAATGCCTGAAATGTATCTAAGCAGATATCTCAATCCAAAATTGGACTTTACGCTTAAAGCGGACCTTGGCGTTTTTAACTCTAAACTGATAAGTAATCTCGATTTGGCAAATCTATTTCTAAATCTGAGGTATAAACTTACCGATGAAAACAAAAAATTTCGTCCTTATTTGTTTGCAGGTCCGGGCCTGTTGGCCGACAATTCTGAATCAGGATTAAACTTCAATCTGGGTCTTGGAGGTAAATATTACACCAAATCAAACCTCGCATTCTATTTTGATGCCGGTTACATCAACGGTATAGAAACGACCAGAGCTGCAAAAAAAGTAAGAGACAATCTTTGGAAAGCAACTGTTGGAATGGAATATGACTTCGGAAAGACCAAAGATTCGGATATGGATGGCGTTTCGGACAAAAAAGATAAATGCCCTGAAACTCCTACTGGAGTCGCCGTTGATGCCAATGGTTGCCCAATAGATACTGATGGCGATGAAGTTGCAGATTACATCGACGATTGCCCGACTGTTGCCGGGTTAACTTCACTGAAAGGCTGTCCTGATGCTGACAAAGATGGTATTGCCGATAAAGATGATGCCTGTCCTGACCTGGCCGGACCGGTTAGTCTGAAAGGCTGCCCGGATACCGATGGCGATGGAATTGCTGATAAAGACGACAAATGTGCAAATACGCCAAAAGGTTGGAAAGTTGACGCAAGTGGATGCCCTCTCGATCAGGATAAAGACGGAGTAGCAGATGCTGAAGACGATTGCCCAACGGTTGCCGGACCAAAACACAATAAAGGTTGTCCTGTTAAAGTCATTGAAAAGATTAAAGAAATAACTGCGGATCAGGTTATTATGCAAAAAATGAGTGTTGAACCGGTTCATTTTGTTTCAGACAAAAGTTATCTGACTGATTATTCAAAAGGAAAGATTGACAAATTGATTCAAACACTTAATTCGGATGCGGCTTATCACGTCAACATTTATGGATATGCCGACAGCCAGGGAACTGATGCCTATAACGTAAACCTTTCTAAGGATCGTATTGATTCAGTCGTTAAATATCTGGTTTCAAAAGGAATTTCAGCAGACCGGATTATTCAGCAAAAAGCATTTGGTGAAGCAAAACCAATTGCCAGCAATGACACTCCTGAAGGTCGTTTACAAAACCGACGGGTTGAATTTGAAATTTTCAAAATGAAATAATACCAATGTAAATTTAATAAGAAGCCCTGTCAATATATTTGGCAGGGCTTCTTTTGCTTCATTCCGGAACATAAAGCTCTTTTTATTCACTGGAACGTTACCAGCAAATGAATTGATAGGACAATGACAATTCACACATGACAAATAATGACGAAAATCAAATATCTTTGTCGCTCAAATTTCAAAGAAAAAAAATGTCGATTGAACTGATAATACGCGACCAGATTGTTGAGGCCATTGATAAATGCTATCACCAGCAGATAGATTCAACGCTTGTACAACTGCAAAATACAAGGAAAGAATTTGAGGGTGATATCACTCTGGTTGTATTTCCTTTTGTCCGGATGTCCAAAAAATCACCGGAAATGACGGCTGCTGAAATTGGCGACTTCCTTCAGCAAAATGTTTCTGAAGTTGAGAAATACAACGTGGTGAAAGGTTTTCTGAACCTGGTCATCTCTTCAGATTATTGGGTATCGGTTCTTAATTCTGCATCATCCAATTCAAATTACGGCATAACTCAACCGACCGAAACCTCGAAGCTGGTGATGGTCGAATATTCATCGCCAAACACGAATAAACCGCTGCATTTGGGTCATATACGCAACAACCTGCTCGGCTTTTCACTGAGCGAAATTCTGAAAGCCAACGGAAACAAGGTGGTAAAAACCAACATTGTGAATGACCGCGGAATCCACATCTGCAAATCGATGTATGCCTGGAAAATGTGGGGCAATGGCCAAACACCTGAAAGTACCGGAATTAAAGGTGATCATTTGGTAGGTAATTTTTATGTCAGATTCGATCAGGAATACAAAAAGGAAATTGCCACATTAATAGAACAAGGCGAAACGAAGGAAAATGCAGAACAAAATGCCCCTTCGATGCTGGGAGCCCGCGAGATGCTGCTGAAATGGGAAGCCAAAGACCCTGAAATCATTGAACTTTGGTCAACGATGAACGGATGGGTTTATGCAGGGTTTGATGTGACTTACAAGGAATTGGGTGTCGATTTCGACAAAATATATTACGAATCGGAAACTTATTTATACGGAAAAGATGAAGTGCTGCGTGGTTTGGCCGAAGGAATTTTCTACCAAAAAGAAGATTCTTCGGTTTGGGCTGATCTGACTGCCGAAGGATTGGATCAAAAAATCCTCCTTCGCAGTGATGGAACTTCAGTTTACATGACTCAGGATATTGGCACTGCCAGGGAACGTTTTCAGGACTACCCCATCAATCAGATGATTTATGTGGTCGGGAACGAACAGAATTACCACTTTCAGGTTTTATCCATCCTGCTTGATAAACTTGGCTTTGAATTCGGCAAAGGTCTTCACCATTTTTCATACGGAATGGTTGAACTTCCTCAGGGCAAAATGAAATCGCGCGAAGGTACCGTCGTTGATGCCGACGACCTGATGGCAGAGATGATCGAAGTTTCGCGCAAAACATCGGAAGAACTGGGCAAACTGGAAGGTTACTCCCCTGAACAGGCTGCTCAAACATACCGGATGATTGCGCTCGGAGCCTTGAAATATTTCATGCTGAAAGTTGACCCGAAGAAAAATATGCTGTTCAATCCGGAAGAATCCATAGATTTTAACGGCAATACCGGTCCGTTTATACAATATACTTATGCACGCATCCGATCAGTACTTCGGAAAGCTGCTGACCGTAAAATTGAATTGAACAGGACCATCAAAATAACTTCGGAAATTGCACCCAAAGAATTGCAGCTAATTAAAATCATTTCACAATTCCCTGTTGCCGTGAAAGAGGCTGGTGAAAATTACAGTCCTGCACTGGCAGCTAATTACATTTACGAATTGGTGAAGGAATTTAACCAGTTCTACCATGAATTCCCTATGCTGATCGAAGAAAATGTAGAAGTTCGCAACCTTCGTCTGGTTATTGCCGAATCTGTTGGCAAAACCATCAAAACCGGGATGAAACTGTTGGGAATTGATGTTCCGGAAAGAATGTAGCTTAAATCAAAGGATCCAATCTTTTTGTAAAGATCGGATCCTTTGATTTGGCGTCTTGCCACATTTACACCTTTATCCTCATCTTCGGAGACTATAATTACCTTTGGAAATATTACCAGAATTGATCCATGTCGGATATTCGTGCCATGCAGTACCGTCACCTAACTGACCAAGGTCATTGTATCCCCAGGCCCAAAGTTTCCCCAACTCATCAATCGATACAGTGTAATTATAACCGGCTGATACATTCATAAATTTTGTGCCAGATTTGACCTGTACCGGAGACGACTCATCGGTTGTAGTGCCATCTCCTAACCGACCATTCTTATTATATCCCCAGATCCAAAGTTTACCTGATTCATCAATGGCAGCAGAATGTACAGATCCGGCAGTTACCGTTTTAAATTTTGTACCAAACATGACCTGTACCGGTATTTTTTCAGCTAATAGTGCACCGTTTCCCAACTTTCCATATTCATTACTTCCCCATACCCACAAATTCCCCGATTCATCAATAGCCAAGGTATGAGAATAATAGGTTGAGACGGTTTTAAATTTTACTTCAGGCTTAATCTTTATTGGAGTGGATTTATCAGTAGTAGTGCCATCTCCTAACTGTCCCGCTTTATTCATTCCCCAACCCCAAAGGGTACCTGATTCGTCAATGGCCATGTTGTATGTCGTACAAGTTGCAACAAATTTAAATTTTACTCCTGGTTTAATATTTACAGGAAGTGGTATAGTAATAGTTTCACCGTTTCCTAACTGCCCATAACCCCAGGCCCATAAATTACCCGATTCATCAATAGCCATACTGACAGACGATCCCGCCGATATGGCTTTAAATTTTGTTCCTTTTTTAATCTGGACGGGAGTTTCCTTGTTAAGTGTGCTTCCATCTCCTAACTGCCCATAATAATTATATCCCCAGGCCCACAAATTCCCGGTCTCATCAATAGCCATACTAGTGTTATATTTCCCTGCTGAAACGGCTTTAAATTTCGTTCCGGACTTTATTTGGGTCGGAATGTCTTTCCCATATTTGGTTCCATCACCCAACTGTCCATAAGAATTGGCTCCCCATGTCCACAAATATCCCGATTCATCAATCGCCAGTGAATGTTCATTGCCTGTTGAAACGGTTTTAAATTTTATACCAGTTTTAATATTTACCGGCAGTAATTTTCCTGAAGTAGTTCCGTCGGCAAACTGTCCATTCTCATTCGTTCCCCAACCCCAAAGATTTCCTGATTCATCGATGGCCATGCTGTGATTATAACCTCCTGAAATAGTTCTGAATTTTGTTCCTAATTTGATATTCACCGGAAACGGCTTTTCAGAAGTCGTACCATCTCCTAACTTTCCATAGCCATTATATCCCCAGGCCCATAAATTGCCCGATTCATCAATGGCCATACTGCTGGCAAATCCTGCCAATATAGTCTTGAATTTTTTACCTGGACTATTTTGAATCGGACTGCATTCATTGATATCGCTTCCGTCACCTAATTGACCGGAAGAATTTCCACCCCACACCCACAGGTTTTCTGATTCATCAATGGCCAGACTGTGACCTAATCCAGCCGATACATTTGTAAATTTCTTACCTGATATGACCTTTACCGGAGTTAATCGATCTGAAGTGGTGCCATCTCCTAACTGCCCGTATTTATTACTTCCCCATGTCCACAGGTTACCCGATTCATCAATAGCCAAGCTGTGAGCAGTACCGGCTGATATGTACTTAAACTTTGTTCCTGATTTAATCTTTACTGGTGACGACTTGTCTGAAGTAGTGCCGTCCCCTAATTGTCCCTTGCTATTTCCTCCCCATCCCCACAAATTCCCCGATTCATCAATAGCTAAAGTATGAGAAGAATAAATCGATACGGCTATAAATTTTGTACCTTGCCTGATAGCGACTGGTGTGGAGCTATTGTCTGATATAGATTTATTACCCAACTGTCCGGAATTATTGGTCCCCCACCCCCAGAGATTTCCAGATTCATCAATCGCCGCGCTGTAATCAAATCCAGTTACAGCGATTTTAAATTTTTTTGTTGACATAATCTGCACGGGTACGTATTTCTCCTGAGTGGTTCCATCACCTAACTGACCACAATAATTATAACCCCACGCCCATAGATTTCCTGATTCATCAATAGCTAAAGTATGGTAGGCCCCTGCTGAACAACTCACTATTTTCTGTGAGTAAAAACTTTTGGCATTTACAAACAATGCCACCAACACAATGATTAATAATAGAATAAGCCTTTTCATCCTTAATAATTACAAATTACTGAATTCATCTTCTCCCTCAAATATTCTCTACTCATCATTTATTCATTGAATTATTGAATTAAAAAGCAATATTCAAATTGAAAATATTCAATAAAATAAAGAACATCATCACTTATAGTGGTCTGTCAAATTCAAAAGTTATTCCAATGATTTAAAAATTAAGTCATCAAACAGCAATTCAAGCATTAGACCACTAATTATCAACTATATAGATCAAAATAAAATATTTCAACTTTCGAAATCCTGGTGCAACACCAGTTTGTCAAGGTACTATTGACCTTGTTAAATCGCACTACTACCCGAAAAAACAAATGAGCAAAAAATCAGCCTTTTCAGGTATGAGTTTGTTTGGGGAGCATATAAACTAAACGGAAGTCTTTTTCGTATAGTGCCTTCAAGCCAACTTATAGTTTTTTCGGATGATGGATTTGATCTTTTTTCACTATTTCTTCTTTTCTTTCAAAATCTCCTGATACCTGAACATTTCATCGCGAAGGCGGGCGGCTTCGTAGAAGTCGAGCTCTTTGGCGGCTGCTTCCATATCTTTTTTAAGCTTGACAATTGCTTTTTCCAGTGCCGGAACGCTCATGTACTGAACAACCGGATCGGCAGCTAAATTGGTAGGTTCGTCACCACTGTATCCCTTCACTTTCATGCCAATGCTTGCATAGCCAATGATTTCGCGGCTGGCTTTGATAATTTGTGTTGGCGTGATGTCGTTTTCGATGTTGTATTTCATCTGTTTTTCGCGCCGGTAATTGGTCGAATCGATCGTCCGTTTCATCGAATTGGTAATTTTATCAGCATACATAATCACCATCCCGTTCAGGTTTCGGGCAGCACGACCTGCCGTCTGTGTCAGCGATCGTTCAGAACGTAAAAAACCTTCCTTGTCGGCATCCAGAATAGCAACCAGCGAAACTTCAGGTAAATCCAATCCTTCGCGCAGCAAATTGATTCCGACCAACACATCAAATTCACCTTTGCGCAAATCTTCCAGAATTTGAATGCGATCGAGCGTTTCAACGTCAGAATGAATGTACCGTGTTTTGACGCCCATATTAGAAAGGTAACTACTCAATTCTTCAGCCATCCGTTTAGTCAGGGTAGTGACCAACACCCGCTCATTGCGCTCAATGCGCAAATGAATTTCGTGCATCAGGTTATCAATCTGGTTGATGCTCGGACGAACCTCAATAATCGGGTCGAGCAAGCCAGTTGGACGGATAACCTGCTCCACCACGATTCCTTCCGATTTCCCAAGTTCATAATCGGCTGGTGTGGCACTCACAAAAACAATTTGGTCCACCACACTTTCGAATTCATCAAAGGTCAGAGGGCGGTTATCAATGGCAGATGGAAGCCTGAAAGCATAATCAACCAAATTCATTTTACGCGAACGGTCGCCACCAAACATGGCCCTGATCTGAGGCAAACTCACATGGCTTTCGTCGATGATGGTGATAAAATCGTCCGGAAAATAATCGAGCAGGCAGAACGGACGCGAACCCGGCAGTCTCCCGTCGAAATACCGTGAATAATTTTCGATTCCTGGACAATATCCCAGTTCACGCATCATTTCCAGGTCGTATTCCACCCGTTCCTGAATACGTTTGGCCTCCAAAGGTTTCCCGATTTCCTTAAAAAATTCGATCTGCTTCACCAGATCATCCTGAATCTGCCGGATGGCTAATTGCATGCGTTCTTTGGTCGTCACGAATATGCTTGCAGGATAAATTATTACCGTATCCAGCAATTCAATGGTTCCACCGCCAACCGGATCGAACGAAGAGAGTTCATCAATGTCGTCGCCCCAGAAGACAACCCGATAAGCAATGTCGGCATAAGCTGGAAAAATATCTACCGTGTCCCCTTTTACCCTGAAATTTCCGCGATTAAACTCCACTTCATTACGCGAATAAAGGGCATCCACCAATTTCCGGAGAAACACATTCCGGCTGACGATTTCACCTTTCGAAACCTGTGTTACATTGGCATGAAAATCCTCCGGATTACCAATCCCATACAAACACGAAACCGACGAAACGATAATCACATCGCGCCTTCCGGATAAAAGTGATGAAGTTGCACTCAGCCGCAATTTCTCAATATCCTTGTTAATGGAAAGGTCTTTTTCGATGTAGGTATCGCTGGATGGCAAATAGGCTTCGGGCTGGTAATAATCGTAATAGGAAACAAAATATTCGACCGCATTTTCAGGAAAAAACTGTTTCATTTCGCTGTATAGCTGCGCAGCAAGCGTTTTATTGTGACTCAAAACCAGTGCGGGACGCTGCACCTGTTCAATCACATTCGCCATGGTAAACGTCTTACCCGAACCGGTTACACCAAGCAAGGTCTGATAGGTTGTTCCATTTCGTAATCCTTCAGTCAGCTGCCTGATGGCTTCCGGCTGATCGCCTGTAGGTTGATATTCTGAAATAATTTTAAAATCCATAGGATGTGATATTCGGTAGAGACGCACGGCCGTGCGTCTCTACAAATGTTTTTCGGGTCTTGAAACAGATGGTTAATCTTTTAATCCTTCTAATTTATTGGGATTTTGGCGACAATCGAAAACCGTGTTGATTCTTATGAGATTATCATTATATCGGTATATAATTTTGTAGTTTTTCTCGACAAGGTAACGATATTCAAAAGGTCGGTCAGATAACAAAGGTTCCTTAACTCCAACGAAAGGATTTGATTCAAGAATTAACGCTTTTTGGATGATTGATTTAACCAGATTACGTGCAATAGTAGAACTGGCTTTAGATTTATGGTAATCAAAAATTTCTTCGATGAGCCAATGCAGAATCCGACCAGAGTATTTTTATTTCCATGTTTCAACGCTTTTAAGAAGGTCTTTGGTTTCATTAAATCTTCCCTTCTTAAAATCATTTTCCGATTGGTCAATCCTTTCATTTAATTCATCCATGGTGAGTGGATCAAGTTCTTTAGAAATTTTTTTCTTCCTTTCTGAACCTAGCAATTGTTCAAGTTTACCTATAATTTCTTCGTCCGTAACACGAAGGAATTCCTGAACAAATCTCAGTTTTCGATCTACAGTATTCATCTTTCTATTTTTTCAATCAAAGTTAATTAATTTGATGATTTGACAACTCCTGATAACCATATTTCCTCTTCTTACAACCATCTATACTACCTCACCAACATTTTAAAATATACCGGAAAATGATCGCTGACACCTCCCACATATTTATTCCCAACATACGAGCGGTTAGGAGTTTTGTCACCATTTTTACTGGTAAAAATCATCCAGTCGTTATTGAAAATAAAACCTTTCCGATCTTCTACCTGAAACCGTTTGCAGGTAATTAATCCTCGTGAAACAACCAGGTTATCGAGCATGTTCCAGTTCCCGTTGTAAAAATAGGTTCCCAGTTCGGCAACTTTATCAGGCATCATCAGATTTACCAATTTGGCTCCTGAAACAGGCGATTCTGCTCCGAGAGTTACCTGCAAGCTTTTATCGGTGGGTTCGTCGTTCATGTCGCCCATGATGATGATCCGTGCTTTTGGATTAGCGGTCAAAATCTGATCGGTTTTATTTTTCAGTACCGATGCTGCCAAAATCCGTTTCGATTCAGTTTTTTCATCGCCTCCAATCCGAGATGGCCAGTGGTTCACAAAAACATGAACGGTTTTATGCCTGATCTGGCCGGTCACGTACAA
>JAUXUF010000027.1 GCA_030684645.1 Bacteroidota bacterium
GGCGGTTAATGTTTTACCTGTTCCGGATGGGCCGTAAAATAAAACTCTGTACCCTGGTTTTATCTTTCTTTTAAGGTTTTCATCATCATCGAGTTTATGATGATGTTCCAGCCAGTTACTGATATCATTAACCTGCTGTACTGTCCGCGGATGCAGTACAACATCATCCCACAGCATACTTGTGCTAATATGTTTGGCGGGAAAATCGAGACCGAAACGGGGTATGCTTTCCTTGCCAAAAATCAATTTTTCTATCCAATCCTGTGCGAGGATTATACGGCCGCTCATAACAGGTTCACCTTCTTTGACAGGTTCCAGCCACAAAATCCCTTCTTTAAAGAAAATATGCTGCTCACGGAACATATCCTGTACCTGCAAGCGCTTTTCGATATCAGTGCCGGAAAGTATAAACTGGATAGTCTCACCCGTAGGAAGCATGCCGCGATGATTACTGGCTTTTACTCCACCAAACTCTGGAAAGTCGCCCCCTGAAGGAAGATGCCCGAGGATGACAGATTCAAAAAAATTAGTTTGAATATGCGGGATAAGAGAAAGCATAATAACTATCCATTCTTCGTTATTAAGAGCGGGAAGGTTTACTTTAAGATCAGGAGGAATAAGTTCGTTGCCATTTTCTTCCAGCCACTTGTCAGTATGTGCTGGACTCTCATTAAAATGCGATTGAATTCGCCAGGCAAGCAGATCCCTTATATTGGTTAATGCATTCTCAATCGAAGATTGAGCAGGTCTGTTTTTATGAACTGGATATAGCACCGTTTTTATTTCTAAGTTAAACAAAAATCCGCACAATCACTTTTTAGGCTTGTCTGTACAGCATAAATCTACAGGCACTGTAAATGGGTCAAGGGCTGCACTTTTAGCCTCCGCAGAAGATTTCCTTCTCTGAAATTCCTGTTCGGCCAGATCTTCCTGAAAGGATGTGTAATCACTTTCACAGCCAGTGAAATTTATGGCAAGTGATGCTGTCCCGTCAAAGGTTTCGAAGGCTTTTACATGCTGCTTTTCATGTTTAAGTAAAGGACCGTTAATTGCGGCTCGTACCCTGTCCTGCTGGCAGGGAGTAAGGTTTCCTGGTACTGCAGGTAAAATGATTTTTGTACTTACTTTAAATGGAACCTTTAAAGTGCCGGTGATGTTTACGCATTCATCCTCACAATCCGTGCAACCCTTACTTTTCTTAGTTTTTTCGTTCACAACACTTCCGGCATTCCTTGCAAAGCCAGCAGTTGTTTCCGCCTCCAAATCGACAGAACCGGCTGTGCATGGCACTTCGGGCTCATCTTTCTCTTTCTTTGACAGAGCTGCATTGCCTTGCTGTATGGTATGTACCAGCTCATGAGCCAGCAACCATTTTCCTTCCCGGGTAGCCGGGTCGTATTCACCTTTGTTAAACACAATATGATTTTCAAAAGCA
>JAUXUF010000182.1 GCA_030684645.1 Bacteroidota bacterium
CGCTGGGTTTTTTGAAAGAATCCCAGTGGATACTGTCAGGGTTTTCCAAATGGGCCATATCAAATCCCAATATTTTGAACATGGTCGATTTTCTCAATACCTGGGGATTGATAGCCATTGGGCTTGGACTGATTATGGGACTTTTTTTCAGAACAGCGGCCATCGCAGGCTCTATATTGCTGTTAATATATTATTTTAATTGCCCTCCCTTTGTTGGGTTCGAATATTCACTGCTCCCCGATGGCAATAACCTGATCGTTAACAAAACACTGATCGAAGCGGTTGCGCTTTGCGTATTGGCCTTATTTTCAACCTCTCATATTTTGGGACTTGAAGTCCTTGTTTATAATTACAAGAACCGTAAGAAGGAAAGGAGAAGTTTGTTAGATGACTGATTTTAAGAATGAAAATCGAAATATTCCGGCAAAGGATGAAAAAAATCAAAAGCCGGGAATACAGCGCAGGACTGTTCTGAAAGCTTTGGCCGGATTACCGGTGTTGGGAATGTTCAGTTACGGATTATTAAAGAAGAGTGGTTACGATCTTGACAAAAGAAATGCGGTTATCAAAGAGTTGGGACTTGAGTCCGTTGAATTCCCTGTTTCAGACTACGGCACGTCCAGATCCGGTGGAAACTTAATCCGTGTTGGTATTATCGGTTTTGGTACGCGTGCCGCCCAGCTTGCCAAAGCGCTCGGGTTCATGCATCCCGAAGAAGTAAAAAAAATGACTGGGCGAAATACCATAGGAAGCTGGTTGGGCCAGGAATATCTGAATGTGGCCATTACCGGTATTTGCGATGTCTTTGATCTACATGCTGCAAATGGTCTTGCCACGGCTGAAAATGAAATCCGTCCCGGCGGTAAAGATGCTCCAAAACTGGCTGTTAAGCGTTATCATTCTTATCAGGAGATGCTGGCCGACACAGATATTGATGCCGTAATTATTGCCACTCCCGACCATCACCATGCCCGTATCTCCATTGATGCTGCCAAAGCAGGAAAGCATATTTATTGCGAAAAAAGTGTGGCGCATACCGAAGCTGAACTAAACGAACTCTTTTCTACCATTAAAAACACCGGTGTTGTTTATCAGCTAGGTCATCAGATTGCCCAGAGCGTTGTGTTTCAGCAAGCCAAAGAGATTATAAAAAAAGATATCCTGGGAAAAATAACCCTGGTTGATACCACCTCAAACAGGAATACGGCCAATGGAGCTTGGATCAGGCATCTGGATGCCGAAGGCAATCCCAAACCGGGCGATGAAAAAACCATCGATTGGAAACAATGGCTGGGCGATACCCCTGACGTTCCGTTTAGCACAGACCGATATTACAACTGGACAAAATGGTTTGCCTATGATACCGGGATGATCGGGCAACTGTTTACCCATGAGTTCGATGCGGTAAACCAGTTGTTACGGATGGGCATTCCCGCATCGGTAGTTTCTTCGGGCGGGATTTATTACTGGAAAGACAACCGGGAAATGCCCGATTCCCTCCATTGTGTTTTCGAATATCCCAATCGTGATTTTACTTTGACTTACAGCGGCAACCTGGCTTCTGGCCGTGGCCGTGGCCGGGTGTTTATGGGACACGACGCTTCGATGGAACTGGGAAATACCATTCGTATCAATGCCGACAGGGATTCGACGCGGTATAAAAAGGGAATTGCCTCAGGCCTGATAGATCCCGGCTCTCCCATGATCTCATTTAATCCGGGTGCCGGCCAGGTTGATGCAGTAAGCTCAGCCTCCACAAAATATTATGCCGCCCGGGGGCTCACCACTACAACAATAAACGGACGTCCGGTCGATGTGACACATCTTCACCTGCGTGAATGGCTTTCCTGTATCCGCAATGGCGGAACACCAAGCGTTAACATTGACCGTGCCTACGAAGAAGGCATAGCCTGTATTATGGCCCACCAATCGTATGTCGAAAAACGGAGGGTTGAATGGGACAACGTAAAAAGGAAAATTGTATAGATAAAGGATAACAACATTAAACATTGAACTTTATGAACACACGGAGATCATTTATAAAAACGGTAGGCGCAGGGACAGCCCTTTCTGCCCTAACATTTTCAACTATTGGGGCCACCGCTTCCCGCCTGATTTCGGAAAACCCGTCAGGAGAAAAGCCCATCCGCATAGGGATTATCGGAGCTGAAAACTCGCACACGACGATCTATGCAAAAATGTTTAATACAGACAAAAAATTTCCGGGAGTTGAAGTGACTCACCTTTGGGGCGAGACCGATGACTTCGCCCGCAAAGCGGCTGAAGCAGGGAAAATACCAACTATCGTAAAAGATCAGAAAGAGATGCTTGGCAAAATTGATGCGCTGATTGTAGACCATCGGCATGCCAAATATCACCTCGAAGCAGCTACACCTTTTGTAAAAGCAGGAATCCCGACATTTATCGACAAACCTTTCTGTTACCGGGTTTCCGAAGGAAAAGAATTTCTGGCAATGGCCCGGGAAGCAGGAACCCCGGTTTCATCGTACAGTACCGTTGCCCATAGTGATTCGACATTCGATATTGCCGGGCAGATCAAATCGCTTGGAGAAATCAATAATGTCGTGCGCTATGGCCCGGCTGAAATTGAATCCCCCTACGGAGGAATATTCTTTTACGGGGTACACCTGGTACAACCGCTAATGTACATGTTTGGCGATGACATCAAAGTTGTAAAAATCAACAAATACGGGGAAAAAGCCGGGGCTGTCCTGATCTTTGAAAGCGGGTTACAGGCCAACCTGGTGTTCAGTTCGCTCCATTACGGCTGGGAAACGTTTGTGGAAACCAAAAAAGGGATTGTTGAGCTCAAATCCAGGGTTCAGGAAACTAATCCGGAAAGATGCTACCGCGATATGGTAGAAATGTTCCGCACCGGCAAAGTACCACTTAGCCATGAAAGTATCTTAAAACCGATAGCGGTACTTGAGGCAATGGAAAAATCGGTTTCAAGTGAAAAATGGGAAGAAGCAATCATCTAAAAAAAGATTAAAAATGGCCGCGACAGTTGATCCTAACGAGATTAGCCTGGTGCGATGGTCATTCCGATCGATAAAAAATAACTATGGAAAATTTGTTAAGCCATACGGCTAAAAAAATGATAACAAACTGGTCAACAATTATCTCAGTTGCTATCATTGGTTTATTGTTC
>JAUXUF010000195.1 GCA_030684645.1 Bacteroidota bacterium
TGACCAACTGGAGATGATTGAAAAATCATACCAGTTAGCGGCAAAGTATATGCCGGGAACTGCTGCTCCGGGAGTTAATACTTCGCCTCCAGAAGCCAATAAGGTTTCATCAACTCCATCTTCCGGGGGAAAAGTAGTTGCCCAACCTGTCCGGCAGGTAAGGCAAAACGTGGTGTCTTTACTCGCAACCCCAGAGAACGACCGGGAAAATGCGGAACAAGATCGAAAGCCTCGAAATTCAGGGTTCCTGACTGTAGCCGGAAATGAAGAGGCGACCGGCAAAAACTGTATCCGTGCCTGCATCAGCCAGACTGTAACACTGACCAACGGGAAGGAACTGCAATTGCGGCTAATGGAACCCATACAAGTTGGTGACATGCTGATTCCGACCAATACGCTAGTCACAGGCACTTGCCGGATCGGGGGAGAACGGCTGAACGTTACCATTACTTCCATCCAATATGACGGGAACATCATTCCGGTGCAGTTGCAGGTTTATGCGACAGACGGGCAACCCGGTATATCCGTTCCCTGTAATGATGCAGTCACTGTAGCTAAAGAAGTTGCTTCCTCCCTGGCTTCGTCAACCGGTTCCGGTATTATGATTTCGGATAATGCGGGTTCACAACTGGCAGCAGATTTAGGAAAAGGTCTCATACAAGGAGCTTCTCAGTTCGTTAGTAAAAAGATGAGTGCTGTCAGGATAACAATCAAAGCGGGTTACCAGATCCTGCTTTTGCCACAGACCAATAATTAAAATAACAAAACGGTCTGTGACCGTGCCACTAAAAATCCATTTATCAACCATTTAAAAACAAGTTTCAAATGAAAAGAATTTATATCATACTTGCCTTAGTGGTAAGTGCTTTTGCTGTCAACGCACAGGAAAAAACAAACGGCAGTAGTGTGAAAACAATGCCAAGTACCGGTGATTATTTCCAGGGGCTGACACGTCCTTTGACTTTTGATAAAATGATTGCGCCTTATGCGCTTGAAGTAACCTTCGACAAAACGGTGCACATCATCTTCCCGGCGGCCATACGCTATGTGGACTTGGGTAGCGCCGACCTGCTGGCTGCCAAAGCTGACGGTACGGAAAACGTATTGCGGGTAAAAGCCGCCCAGCGAAATTTTTCAAGGGAAAGCAATTTATCCGTAATAACCGAAGATGGAAGTTACTATTCGTTCAATGTGAAATATGCCGACGAGCCTGTCAAACTTTCCGTGGAGATGGCCGATTTTATTCGTAACAACAAAACAGTGGACCATCCGGACAACACAACATCAGTTCTCATGACGGATCTGGGCAATGAATCGCCTTTGCTGGTCAACCTGATTATGCAGTCGATCTACAAAAATGACCACCGGGAGATTAAACATATTGGCTGCAAGCGGTTTGGTATCCAGTACACACTGAAGGGTATTTACTCGCACAACAACCTGTTGTATTTCCATACACAGCTCAAAAACTCTTCGAACGTGCCGTTTAATGTGGACTACATCTCATTCAAAATTGTCGATAAGAAAGTGGCTAAACGCACGGCTATTCAGGAACAGTCCATTGTGTCGCTAAGGGCTTACAACCAAATGATGGTGATTAATGGCCGGAAAACTGAGCGTACGGTGTTCACCCTGCCCCGGTTTACATTATCTGAAGGAAAACAACTGCTGGTAGAACTAAATGAAAAAGATGGTGGTCGGCATCAATCCTTTGTGGTGGAAAATGCCGACTTGATTCGTGCTAAAATGATAGACAAACAAAAGATAAAGTAAGACGATAGGTGCTGCAATCATCCTGACGCTGGCCGTATGCTACGCTTTTTCGGGCATTGCATACGCGCTACGGTGTTAGCGGGTATGCGGTGCATACAGGTAACTGGAGGCATGGCTGATGGATTCTGCAATTCCGCCAACCGTATACAAACAGGATACTACTTCGGTGCTACAATGACTACGTGTGCCAAAAACTGCAATTAATGGGTGTGTGGCGCTGAATATCTTCAGCGTTATTATCCTTACGAAATCGACCGTCTTCCGATGGCACAATTTTCTGCTGAAGTCGGGTATTTTCTAAACTTACTGACGGACCATAGCAAAACGTTTTTCTGTTCGCAGGGTGGCTCCGCTTTGGCCGGGTACGAAACAGTGAATTGGGGAGACAAGCTGCTGTTTGACTGTTCGACGCTCGAAAGCCGTGACCACTTTGTTTACGGCGGGGCGGTTACTCTGGAGTTAGAAACGTATCTGGCGGACCGGGTGGTGCTGCTTTTTATCGGACGGGAGCGCATATTTTCCGGATCGGACATGGGACAGTTCCACTCGCAGTTTGGGATTGCTTACGGTTATGATTAATTAAAAGCATAGAATAAAGCCTGTTTTAGCGCGACAATTTGGCTGGCAGCGATAATTGGATAATCCGGATTATGCTGTCTGGAATTTTCAATGCGCTAGTTTTACGTTAGATTTTTGGGGGTCTGTCTTTTTTTGGAGGAGTCGTGGCGATTAACACCGATTTCTCATTAAATCATTAGACTTGACATAAGCACCTTACAACAAAGGATTTTTACAATTCAGATCATATTCGAAAATCCATAAGTAATCTAATAAATCTTTGTACCAGATGAATTGAAGCATTAGTTTTTGTATTTGTTAAGATCTAAAGGAATAGTAAAACAGAAGGTGCTTCCTTCTCCTAAAGTGCTTTCAACCCAAATTCTACCTTTATGTGATTCGATGAATTCTTTACAGATAATAAGTCCAAGTCCGGTTCCAACCTCATCATCAGTTCCCCTTGACGAAGAAGTTTTATCTAATTTTAAAAGTTTGTTGAGCTGTTCATCACCTATTCCGACACCAGTATCCGAAACAGAAAAATTTAAGTGATTCGATTCTGTATAGGCATTTACGGTAACTCGTCCTCCTCTTTCGGTAAACTTGATTGCATTTGTAACCAGATTTTGCAAAACAGAACCAATCATGTTGGGATCAATTGTTGCAGTTATGTCGTTATTTACGTTCCAATCGAGGTTTATTTCCTTATTTTGGGCAATTGGAGCTATGATCATCATGGTGTTAAAAATAAGTTCATCAATCTTAACTGACTTGGGAGTATATTTCATTTTACCATTCTGCATTCGAGACCAAACGAGTATATTTTGGAGCAGATTCAGAATGCGTTTTGTCGATTGATGAACAATTAATGAGTATTCCACACAATCTTCTTTATCGCCATTTTTTGCAGATACAGTTAGCATCTGACTGAACCCCAAAAGTGCATTAAATGGATTCATTAAGTCGTGACTTATAATGGAAAAGAACTTATCCTTCTCGACAGAATCTTTCATTACCTTTTTATTCAGATCAATAATATTATTTTGAAAACTGTCGTTTTTATAAGCCAGAACAAGAATGTACACTGCAAGAATACATGCCAAAAGCATTAAAACAATCAATAGATTTTGAAGAAAATCAGTCGAATTCCGGACTGATTTTAAGAATGAATTGTTTTGTTTTGCTTCCTGATTCTTAATACTTGACTTTATTTCATTAATGAGTTTACGTATTTCAGATATTAAGCTATTGTTTATTCTAATTAGCTTTAGTTCACTAATTTTTAGCTCATGAATCTTTTGCACTAACTCGTGGAGATTGCCAAAATGTGCATTTGATTTTTGAGACTGCAATACTTTCAAATTTTTGTTATTTTGTTGATCTGGCGACTTAACCAACAATTTTGTATTTACTTTTTCTTGAATTTTTTCTCCAATAATAGCACTCTTTATTTTTCCCAGAAGACCTTTTTTGTAAGTCTCTCTTGTTGCTGTAACACTTAGTGTATCAATTATTCCTTTAGACCGACTCCCGGTATACATTTCTATTTCGGTTTGATTTTCTTCGAAACTCCCAACTGAAGATATCAGAGAATCTGTTATCAATCTCAAATTCACGTATATACCTGCCTCTTTAGTCTTTTCATCAAAAATCCTGGTGATTTGATTTCCCTTCTCAGTTGATTCGTCTGAAACTGTTTGCTGTAACAACTGAATATTTTCAGCAAGGGTTTTGACCTGCTTTTTATAATCTTCAAAAACCGATTTTTCAAATGTTGTGCAATACTCCTTGAATCGGATTTCAACCAGCAAAAGTGATTCAGTAACACTTTCAGTTTTCAATATTTGTTCACGATTTTTCTGTGACAGGTCTAAAGCCGATTGTATTCTACTTTTCTCATTAATTAGGCTAATTATTATAACCACAATTAACACAAGAATTAACGACATCAAAATAGTTGTTGCGATTAAACGCGTTGGTATTTTTATTTTAACCATCTAATTAAACCCTCCGTATTGATTTGTCAATCAGGAGAAGGAAATCAATGAGATTTTCTTCATTAACTAAGTTGAGTTTTTTCCGTAATCGATACCTGGCTACATCAACACTTTGAGGATTCTGAAAGGTAAGAATGGCTATATCTTTCGAGGATAAGCCTGATCTTAACAGCGCACACAACTTACGCTCGTTGGGAGTTAAACTGGGGAATTTTTCAAGCAATACCGTGTAAAATGAATCAAAAGCATTTTCGAATCGAGTTTCAAAATCGTTCCAGATTTGTTCCGTCATGTTCATCTTAAACTTATTACTCATCTGGCGAATCAGTTCCTGCCCCTCTTTATTTGTAAATGGATTGACTTTTACAAGATCGTTTATCAAGCTGTTGTTCATTTCGTTAAGATGCATCAATTTCAATGTATTCGAAATTAATTCGATCTTCTTGGTATTCACAATATCTTCATTGGCTTTTTTGAGATCAGAAATATCAGTAAATACTGTAATTATTCCGATTGGATGATCCTGATCATTAAATACCAAATTTTTAGAGACAATAAATATTTTATCTCCGGGGAAAACATTCTTTTCGTATGACAACGATGCCCTGCTTTGAGCTAATTCAACATCCTTTTGAACATGAAAACCTACTTCTTCACTCAAAAAATACCGATATACTGACTTACCAATCAATTCAGTTTTATCTATGTTCAGGAGTTGTCCGAAGAATTTATTACACATAAGCAGAATTCCATCCAGCGAACAATAAATAACCGGATGAGGGATACTTTCAATTAATGAAGTAATAAATATATTTTTATTCTCAAGATAATGGTATTGCTCCTTCAATGTCTTCAGGGTTTCAGATAATAATAAAATATTCCTGACCCGTGCACATAGTTCTAATCTATCAAAAGGCTTTTTCAAAAAATCAATGGCTCCAACCGACATTGCAAAAGATAAATCTTCCGACGAGGTCATCACTCCGGTGATCATTAAAACCGGAATATCCTTTGTCGTTTGATCATTCTTGAGTATTTCCAAAGTTTCAATACCATCCATTACAGGCATATTCCAATCCAGAAGAATCAAATCAGGAAAATGCTCCTGAACCTTATTGAGGCACTCTTGTCCGTTGGCTGCCGTGATAATTTGAAAATTAAAATCTTTCAGCATTTTGTCGTAAAGCTTTAGATTTAGAGGCTCATCGTCAACAAGCAGAAGTTTTGAATTACTCATCGCAGAATTGTTTTACTTTTTTTCAGTTCGCCATCAGAAGAACAAGAACAAACTTCTCAAAAGTAACTTTTTTATCTCTTTTCACATAATTGCTAATAAGCAGCAACTTAGAACACATACACATTAAAAATCAACACATTGCAACACAAGTACAGATATTGTATAGATCGCTGTATAGACGTTGTTGTGCCCTAAATCGCAATAATGAAATTGAATTTGTAGACTTTTGCTAAAGATTATTTCAACCGCTTGAAAATGAAAATTCAACTTAAAAAAAATAGCGATGAAAAAGAATTTAGCAGAATTTGTGGATTACAATTTTGAAATCTATGGATTGGCCTACGATTGTCCTGTGCAAAACAGAAAACAGGATTGTCCATTTACTGAAATTGACCAACTTAAGTTCAAAGAAAAAGTAGATTGGATAGAAGGCCTTAATAATGGGGAAAAAGAACTGATTATTAACCATCATTCGATCTGTAGCTGGAATAGGGAACAGAAAAAGAAACAAGCAGGTTCAATGTAAAAAAATATAAATAACTAAAAATTCAAAAAACATGAAATCATTTAACAAACTGGTCGCTCTACTACTTTGTAGTGTAATGCTATTGAGTAGCTGTTCTTCAACTAAAAACTCAACAAAAGGAGGTTTTATTGGAGGTGCAGGCGGTGCACTTCTGGGTGCCGGAATTGGCGCATTAGTCGGCCATGGAAAGGGAGCTGCAATCGGGGCAGCCGTTGGTGGAGCCGTTGGCGCTGGTGCAGGAGTTGTGATTGGCAAAAAAATGGACAAACAAAAAGCTGAACTTGAAAAAATTGAAGGTGCAAAAGTTGAGACTGTAACTGATGCGAATAACTTGCAGGCGATTAAAGTTACTTTCGATAGTGGAATTTTATTCGCCACCGGAAAAAGCAATTTAAACTCTTCCTCCAAATCAGCCTTATTAAAGTTTGCAGCCTCGTTAAAAGAAACTCCGGAAACTGACATAACCATTTATGGACATACTGACAACAAGGGTTCACATGATATGAATCTCATGTTATCGAATAACCGGGCTGCTTCTGTTGCGAAATTCCTGAATGCCAATGCGGTACTTAATGACCGCATGAAAACCGAAGGAAAGGCCTTTGACGAACCGATTGCTGACAACACCACTAACGTCGGAAGAGCTCAGAACCGTCGGGTAGAAATTTATATTACGGCAAATAAACAAATGATCAACCAGGCAGAACAAGGCAATTTGAAGCAATAAAATTCTTTATACACAGAAAAATAATAGCTTAATAATTTAAATTAATCAAAGATGAAAAAACTTATTATTCTGATCATTTTCGCAGTATTTGCTTTATCAAGTCGTGCGCAGGGGAATATTGAAGTGGGTTTAAAGGCAGGTCTCAATTCTTCGAAAATTTTGATGAATTTGAGTGACTATACCCCGCAAACAGTTAACAACTTCCAGTTTGGAGCATTTGCACGGTTTAATTTAAACCGGTTTTATATTCAGCCTGAAGCGTATTTCAATTCGAAAGGTGGTGAGTATATCGACAAAATTTCACCGGCGACAATCAATTCTTTTGATTTAAAAACAATTGATGTTCCGGCATTGGTCGGATTTAAAGTAATCGATAAAAAAGCGTACAATCTTCATGTACTGGCGGGTCCGGTTTTTTCTTTGGTTACAAGTAAAAGCGTAAGCAGCCAGCTTACCGAAACCGCCATAAAGAACAGCTTTTTCGGTTGGCAATATGGTGTCGGGGCTGATTTTTTATTTATCACACTTGATGCAAGGATGGAATCTTTAAGCTCCAATTTATACGCTACTCCAAATTTTGATTCTAAAAATGGCACATTTGTGATCAGTTTAGGGTTCAAAATATTATAATCACCTACAACTTACGAAAGCAATAGAGGTCACTTTTTACAGAAATATTACACATACGTTTAATTTAGAAAAATTGAAAACATGAAAACAATTATGAAGATCACACTTATATGTTTCCTTATTGGCTTAGTTCTCATATCATGTAATAAAAGCAACGATCCAGCTCCTGTTACCGGCACTTTAAAAGGAATGGTGACGAGTAGCAGTAATGGGCAGGCTATTGGAAATGTTCGGATTTTGGTTTACGATGCAAACACAAATGCACCAATTGCCAATTCAGTCCTGACCCAAAGTGGTGGTTCTTATCAAATCGAATTGGCTCCCGGCACTTATTATCTCAATTTGAGCAAGCAAGGATACAATAGCGTTCCGTTTTCAGGGATTACCCCGGTTCCGGTTACTGTTGACGCAGGTATTGAAACTACAAATGATTATCAGCTACAACCCAGCAGTGTAACAAATGGCGGGAGCCTTACCGGAAAAGTAACATCAGGAGGTAACGGAATCGGAGGTGTACTTGTTGTAGCAGGTGATGCCACTAAAGGATATTCATCGGTCACCGCCACCGACGGAACTTATTACATTTATAATGTGCCGGCCGGAACTTATCAGGTAAAGGGATATTTGTCAAATTATAATTCGGCTGCTTTGAGTGTTGCTGTTACAGCAGGTGCTGAAACTTCAGGCAATAATATTGCTTTAACCTTAGGAGCTGGCGGAACTGTTACGGGTTTAGTCTCTTTTTTAGCTACCAATAATGGTGAAGTCAGCGTTACATTAACAAATCCCTTAACTAAGGAAACCATTCCAGGACTGGTAACAAAAACTCAGGGTGGTTCATATTCAATTACAAAAGTGCCCGATGGAACTTATATTGTTCGGGCCACCTACTCAAACGATGATTACGTTGTCGATCCGGATTGGATTTTAAAGAATGGGGAACCAATTGTCACACTATCCGGAAATTCAGTAAAGCAGGATTTTAGTGTGACCGGGGCAGTAAAATTGGTTAGTCCAACTAACGAGATAACAACTACAAGACCCATCGAAATTACCAGTTTATCACCCGTTTTTACCTGGCTGGCATATTCCAGTACAAGCGATTATGTGGTTGAAGTTTCGGATATTAATGGCAATGTTATTTGGGGAGGGTTTACAAAGAACGGAGCAACCATTACAAAAAATATTTCGGTTCCCAAAGAACAACTAAGTATTACATTCAACTCCGACGGAAAAGCAACTTCAACACTGAAATCAAATAATATTTACCGATGGAGGGTTTACTCAAGCAAAGACGACAATTCTTCCTCTACTGGATGGAAATTAATATCGGTTAGTGAAGACCAACGCGGTTTGTTTATAGTGAAATAAACTGGAAAAGACCCAGCTTTATTTGCAATTTCTATTTGAATATAAATTCAAGATAATAATTATTATTCATGGCCGGGAGTTCAATATTTCGATCCTAGGTGGAAAAGTAGATTGTCTGGTATTGCCGCCGGCAGAAATGTGCTTTTCGGCTGATTACTACGCAACAAAACCGCGCATTCTTGGTTATAAGGCAAAATGGGATGAAACTTCAATGGAATATCAAAATACAACAAGAAGTTTCCAGATTAAGAAGGTTGATGAGGGTTTAATTACTGAACTAAAGGAGATTGCAGGTAAGTGCTGGAAAATATTCGGACTCAGAGGTTATGCCCGAGTGGATGTAAGAGTTGGTACTGATAATTTACCCAAAGTAATTGAAATAAATGCCAATCCTTGCATTGCTCCCGACAGCGGATTTGTTGCTGCGTGTAAAGAGGTTGGATTGACCAACACTGAAATTATTAAAAGAATCATTGATGATGCAAAATGATATGAAGCAGGAATTTAAAACGAAAGGATTCAGAAAGACTGTGGTACCCAGTGACATCATGAGTGTTAGACAGATTTTAAAATCGACTGGTTTTTTTAAAGCGCACGAAATTGATGTTGCAATCGAACTTATTGAGGACCGGTTAAAAAATGGAGAGGGTTGTGGTTATCAGTTTTATTTCCTTGAAATTGAGGGAAGAACGGTAGCTTACGGCTGTTACGGAGAAATACCCTGTACAATCAAGAATTACGATCTTTACTGGCTGGCGGTTGATAATAATTTAAGAGGCAAAGGGCTTGGTCGTATTTTACTTGAAAAAATAGAAGAAGACATTAAATCGCATTCAGGTAGAGGAATTTATATCGGAACATCGAATAAAGAGCAATATATACCAACAATCTCATTTTACGAAAAGTGTGATTATCAACAAATTGCTGTTTATAAGGATTTCTATGATATTAATGACAATAAAGCAGTGTATTATAAAAAACTCTGACTAATAATATATTTATCTTTGTCCTTAAATTATTTTATTAATAAAGAAGAATTCTATGAAAAAAACAATTATCATTTCGCTGCTCTTTGCAACATTACTGAGTTTTAATGTTTCAGCTCAGAAATCGCATTCAAAAGGAGATTTTGGAAATACCTTAAATTTGGGTCTTGGTCTTGGTGGGTATTCAGGATACTATGGGAATGCTGTGGGTTCGTTGCCCGTTTTTAGTGTCAACTATGAATTTGACGTAGCCAAAAACTTCACATTAGCTCCATTTATTACATTTTTGTCATACAGAAACGACAAATATTATTACAGGGAAACAGTGATGCCTATCGGTGGAAAAGGTACTTACTATTTTGACGAATTGCTAAATGCTAATTCCAAGTGGGATTTTTATATGGCAGGTTCTTTAGGCTTCTCTATGGTGAAAACCACTTGGGACAATGGATATTACCGTGATAGCAACTATCAGACTGTAAATCCATTGTTCCTCGACCTCCATATCGGGACAGAATTACATCTTAGTAACAAGGTTGGATTATTCCTTGACCTTTCCACTGGAGTTTCGACCGTTGGCCTTGCTATTCATTAATAAAATTGGAATGAAATTTAGGTAACATACCTAGGCGTTAAATTATTTGGAGGACTGTAAGAATTACACAATTCCTGATAAAAAAAAACGTTTTGCTGATAATAAAAAATCTTCGCCATGGTCATTAGACTTTGGCGAAGACAAATAATAGCAACAGTATGTTTCATTCTCTTCAGTGTTTTAAACGAATCAATTAAATTTAAAATCAGAAAAGATGAAATGTTTAAAGTTATTCATCATTGCAATTGTGTTGTTTATTGCCGGTAATACGCAAGCACAGATTTCGGTAAATGTAAACATTGGTACTCCTCCGATGTGGGGGCCTGCCGAACATTCGGATGTACAATACTATTACCTGCCCGATGTGGAAGCCTATTATGATGTTAATGCATCCATGTTTATTTATCTGAATGGCAGCACCTGGGTTCATCGGCGATCTCTTCCTTCACGTTACTCCACTTATGATTTGTATAAAGGATATAAGGTTGTTCTGACAGATTATCGGGGCAATGCTCCTTATTCTCATTTTAAGGATCATAAATTCAAGTATGCAAAAGGATTTCGTGGTCCGGAACAAAGAAACATAGGGGAGCGTCATGAAAAAGAAAAGTACAAACTGAAGCATTCTCGTGAAGAAAATTCAGACAATGAGGGTAATTCTCGAGGTAATGGTAAAAACAAAGGTGATGATCATGGTGGAAAACATAGTAAAAAGGATTAAATTGCATTAGATGGAGATTTGAAATTATATTTTTCAATAATGGATTTGTCATTATTGAATGTGAATTGTGAAATTATTGACCTGCCGTGTCAATACATCTGCGAGTAAGTTTATTTTTTCAGGTAATGTGGCCAAAAATAGTTGGTGCAATTGATAAAAATATTTCTTAAAATACAATCGTAAATCTGAAGGGGAAACTGGCAATACCGACAAGCAACCTGTCATCAATAAGTTTTACCAAGTGAAATCGAATAGGAGAAACGGGAATAATTCCCGTTTCGTCCTTCCACACTACCGTGCGTACCGTTCGATATACGGCGATTCCTTAATTTCCGCCATTGACTTTCCGAAAATAATCCGTCAAGAAAATGTATCTTGGCCTGTTTCATTCGGATGTTGGTGATTGACCTATTGGGCTGTTTGCGTTACGCCAGGAGCCTTTTCTTGTATCGACAAACTCACATGACTTGTATTTTTCAATGCAAAGCTTTTGGAGATTACGGAAAGGGGGGCTTATCAGTTTCCATGATTATTCCAGTACATACTGTTTCCTAATTACCATCCGTAACCCAGAATGAAAAGTTGGAAAGTTTTGCTATGTGATATGTCTTTTCTTCCAATTCAGAGAATTAAGTAATTAGAACTATTTATTGTCG
This sequence comes from Bacteroidota bacterium, assembly GCA_030684645.1. Taxonomy (GTDB): domain Bacteria; phylum Bacteroidota; class Bacteroidia; order Bacteroidales; family Prolixibacteraceae; genus Aquipluma. Next base: position 11,778 of record JAUXUF010000195.1, read on the forward strand.
TATTCATAAAAGCTAGAACCTTTGTCCTTAAAGGAAGAGCGAAAAAAGAAATACGACATTGTTTTGTTTTTTGTACTTACTTATCCAAATGGAATAAATTCTACTGAAAGTTCCATGATAATTGACGCCATGGATATTTTACATAAGGAAGGTTCTAAAAATTCGTTTTATAAATATTCTTCAATCAAATTTTTCTGACCAAACCGCAATTTGATCTTTCTGTATTTTAAGCAATTTTAAAACTGCAATAAAAGCACCTTATTTGCCCCCATTTTGGGAGAAAAATTATCTGATATTCTCAATTTCACCTCGTTTGAATGTTCGTTTTATAGGTTTTAAGCAATTCTTCTGGTCAATTGTTCGTATCTGAAAATATTGTATGTCAGATTGATCAGCCCTAAAATGCCTGTTGCCCTGAACCCGATCGACCAGATATACAATCCTTTCATACTTCGTTCCATAAAGCCGAAAACGTGCTCAACTCTTGCTCTTGTTTTGGACTTGATCCTGTTATTTGTTTGTTGTTCTGTATTTAATGGATTATTGCGATGTCCTTTTTCACATACTTGATTTATCATTTTACTATCTGATATTGTCTGATCCTGATTAACTCCTGTGTAAGCACTATCGGCATAAAGAGGTTGATTTTCATCTTCTTCTGTAAGTAGCATCTCCAGAACCTTTGAATCGTGTATAGACGTATCGGAAACCATATAAGTATCGATTAACTTACTCTTCCCATCTATCTTGATGTGATTTTTATAACCATAGTAGTTGTCTCCATTCTTCTTTGTCCATCGGGCATCAATATCTTTATGGCTTTTCACGTGTGGTTTATCGTTCCAAAGTTCATCACCGTTATCTTCCTTAATCTGCTTGTTTTCCTCCCGGTTGTTGCGCTGACGTGGAACTTCTGTAAAACTGGCATCTATTATTTTACCTTCATTAAATATCAGACCTTTGTCTCCCAGGTAAATACGGAACCTGATGAATAAATCTTCGACGATCCCCATTTGTTTGAGTTTCTCGCGAAAAGCCCAGATGGTCTTTTCATCAGGAACTTTATCACCGCTTTCTAGTCCCAGAAAATTTTTTAAAACTCATTCTGTCAATGATTTGATATTCTACTTGCTGATCTCCCAGATTGTAATAACGCTGAATCAACATGATCTTGAACATTAACACAACATCAAATGGTTTCGCACCAGCATTATTTTCTTTGTTAGTATTTAATAACTTCTCTTCCCGGATCGGTCTGAAAAACTCAAAATCAACTACTTTACTGATTGCTTCCAATGGATTGCCCATTTCAGTAAGCTATTGAACTGCAAGCTGTTTGTCGAACATGCCTATTTTACCAGAGGGTTTATACTTTCTTGACATTACTTGATGGTTATCGGGTTTTCAATAGTCAAATATAACATATTTGTTTGATATGCTGATATTTAATTTATAGAACCTCCCTAAAAAAGATCTTTGTTAAGGTTTTAACGATCACTAATTACAACAAAATCGACAAATATGATAGCTTATTATCGATTTTGTTGTGCAAAGATTCGTCGCAATTATGCGTATGATTGAGGCTTCCGGAATTAATCGTGAGCAAGATTAATAATCAAGCCGCTGTCGGCAGAGCGTTTTATATTCTTTTCGACGGTTTTCGGCGGAATGCCCAAAAGTTTGGCTGCATTGAGATATGTTTGCCTTGCAAATTCTGCCAGGAGCACATCTAAAAATTGTTGCTTTTAATAAGGTATTACCGCTATTATGGCTTCAGTTGGCCTTTGTTGATATACCAGTGCAGCGTGCTGCACCAACATTTTAACCATTGAAAGTGCCGTGATGAAATCTATGTCGTAACAATTAAGCGGAGAATGCGATTATTCCTGTATTCCATAATTTGCAGTATTGGAGGGCGGATTGCGCCGCCCTATGTTATTCTTTATGACTAAAGTTTACTAATTGCCGTAATTCCGGTTCCTTGCTCTTTGGAAATACCCAACCTGCACTCTTTTGACCGTTCTGAGTGAGGTTTTTATTAAAGCGTCCGCCCAGATTGCCAATTGTTCTTTGATGGCTTTGGTGTAACCGAAAATAGCCACTGATTTTTCGGAATAACCGATTATCGTGAAATAGCAGGCTACGGTTTGGTCATTGGTTGGAGCTACAGCTTCCGATGCTCTTGAAATACATATGTTCTCCTTTTGCCCTGCGGTATAGCCATATTCTTCGATAAAGCGTTTACGGTCGTAAATCTGCGTTTTTTTGACAATCCAGCCATGATATTTGCTTTCGCCCAAATAGTAGCCAGAACCTCCTGGATAATTTTCCCGGTATTCGTGTTCCTCATTTTTCTCCTTTAGGTAAGCAGTTTCAATAAAATTATCTGCAAGATTCCGCATTTCCTGAAAGTTGTTTTTCGTATGGGTTGAAAAGCCCAGTATCACGGTTCGAACAGTCGAAGCAGCAAAGCAATCAGTATAGGGATCAGAACGATCTTCCCGCTCACAGGCGATAATAACGGCCTGAGCATAGTCTGTAATAATCTCCTTCAGGCGTTCCCGTCCGACGGCTTTGATTTCTTCCCTTTGCTGTTGTTATTTGAGGTCCGCTTTCACTTTTGCACTGGCTTTACCTTCAGCTTCCTGCCGTAAAACAACAACCTCAAAAGCATCTATAAATTCAGGATTATTATCATCGTAATATTTACCTATACCGAATTTCTTGGACAGGGGATTGATAATTTCAGTGCTTGTAAACTCTTTTGTATTCAGGTTGATCAGGTGATAGATATAATCATTCTTCGTGTGTTCAATTTTATCGACCACCAACCGGTATTGGTTAATCCCTGCGCCGTAAGCAATAATAACCTGGTTTTCCTTTACAACCTGTACATATGTATCTGTTAATGTACCTCCGAATAATGAAACTAATCTTGTCATATCTGTAAATTTTAAATGTTAAAAATGATTGTTGCCTAAATGATAAATAAGGCTATCAGAACTACGAGTGAAACAAAACAAGAGAGTACCTGTCGTATGATTGAAAAACCCACGTACAGCCACAAAAGCACCCAAATAAAGCTACTTCCCCAAAGGCAGAACCCTACTACCACAAAGACGATTCTTAAAACCCAACTTATGCTGATTGGA
>JAUXUF010000207.1 GCA_030684645.1 Bacteroidota bacterium
ACGCTGACACTGTCAAAAGCTCCTTCAAAGAACAGGAATAAAAGTGATATATAGAAATTCCTCGACAGACCAAAGCAAATTATCGAAATCCCGAATCCGGCAACGGCCAATAAAAGATTCCGCCATGGCTTATTCATAGGAGGATGCCTGGCCAGTATAAACATGGTTAACACTGCGCCAAGCGCTGGTGCCGCACGCAAAAAACCAAGTCCTTCGGAACCCACTTGAAGAATATCATGGGCAAATACAGGCATTAAAGCAACTGCTCCACCAAAAAATACAGAGAACATATCCAAACTCAGGGCCCCCAGTATCATCCTGCTTTTGAAAACAAAGCGAATTCCCTCATGAAGGCTCTTCAGGATATTCTCTCTCGGGACATAATACGGAGGATAATTCTTCACAAAAAATACGATGCAACCAAGTGCTAAAGCCATAAATGCAACTATGACTATGAAACAGGCCGTGATACCGCTGAAGGCATAAAGTAAACCCCCAACAGCCGGCCCTATGATCGAGGCGGTTTGCCAGCTTCCGCTGTTCCAGGTAGATGAATTTGCATAATGCTCCTTCGGGATCATTTGTGCCATCAATGAAAAGGCGGTGGGTGAATAAAATCCGCGGGCAATGCCGATACCGAATATCATCATATACATAATGATGATAACCGGCGTTTGGCTCAGGCTAAGTAAGGCCGCATCAGTGGTCACAACAGCCAGAACAGAAGAACAGAATAACATGGATCCCAGTATCCATATGAGCAGTTTTTTCTTATCCGACTTATCCGCAATATATCCTCCGTAAAGGGTTACGGTAATAGAAGGAATAGCTTCCGCCAGGCCGATCAGTCCTAACGATAAGGGGTCTTTGGTAAGCTGGTAAATATGCCATCCGATCACCACCGCCTGAACCTGGTAGGCGAAAGTAAAAAGAAAGCGCATCGCGATATACGAACGGAACTCCGGAAAGCGCAAGGCAATATAGGGATCTTTCGCGGCCCTCTCCGGGCTGCCCTCACTCATTCAGACAGTTACATTTATAATCAGTCAGCATACATAATTAATATCAAAAACTCCGGGCCTGGATTACCTGGTACCATACTGGTCGATCAGATAAACCAGGGCTGCCATTGATGCTGCCCCGAGTTCCAGCTCCCTCTTATTTACATTCTCAAATATATCATTACTTGAGTGATGTATATCAAAATATCGCTGCGAATCAGGTTTAAACCCAATCAGCACTGTTCCGGGAACACTGCGCAAGGGGCCAATATCCGCCCCGCTTCCACCCGATTCAATATCATTTACCTTGTAAGGGGCAAGAAGCGATTTCCATTTCGAGAAATGAGCCAAAGCGGCAGGGGCATTTTCGATGCTAAAACCCCGGGGCGTAAAACCCCCATCATCCGATTCCAGGGCGGCAATATGCTTTTCATTTTTTTGCTTTGCTGCTTCTGCATATTTCTGCCCCCCTCGTAATCCATTTTCCTCGTTCATGAACATCACTGCCCGTATGGTATTTTTTGGCCTCATGTTAAGCGACTTGAATATCCTTAATACTTCAACAGATTGCATCACGCCGGTACCGTCATCATGAGCTCCTTCGGCAAGATCCCATGAATCCAAATGCCCGCCAACGGTAATGATGCCTTCAGGATTTTCGCTTCCGCGGATCTCCCCGATCACATTATAGGAAACAGCATCAGGCAGCAGCCTGCAGTTTTGTTTGAAATAGAATTGTATGGCAGGCGATTTCCTGAGCTTTAATTTCTGACTCAGCAGGTTTGCCGCCCTTGTACTTATTGCAGCCGC
>JAUXUF010000216.1 GCA_030684645.1 Bacteroidota bacterium
GAAAAGTTATTGCCCGAATTTGAAGATCGAATTAAACAATCAGTAAATAAAATACAATGAAGAAATTGAATACAACATTAAAAGTATGTGCTTTAATTCTGTTTGCCGTCCTTGTTGTTTCCGGCTGCAAAAAAGATGATCCGGATGCAATCTACACTCCTGAAAGAGAAGCCGGTTTAATCAAAGATTGGCTGGCTGCAAATGCTACTATGGATGTTAAAACTACGACATCGGGTATCAGTTACATTGTCAGCAAAGTGGGTACAGGAGTTACGGTAACAACTGGCAATACGGTTACCGTAAAATATACCGGAATGTTTATGGATGGAAGTGTTTTTGATTCTTCAGAAAGTTATACTTATGTGCATAAAGGAACTAGTTCAGGCATGATTTCGGGCTGGATTGAAGGTATTCAGTTAATGAGCAAAGGCGGGAAGAATACTTTTCTGTTTCCTTCGGCAAATGCATATGGTCCCGACAGATATGACATAATTCCGCCGTATTCTCCGTTAATTTTTGTTATCGAAGTAGTTGATATTAAATAGAAGCTGATTTAAATTCGTACTTTCGCAAAAAAAATAGTTTATGAAACGATATTTGTATGCTCTCGGTTTTGCTGTTATGCTTTCCGGAATTTACACCTCATGTAAAAAAACAACCAGTCTGGATACCATGGCTCAAGACGAACTTATTGCTATTGATGCCTATGTAAAGGCAAACAACCTGACCGATACAAAAGATGTTTCTGGTATTTATTTTAAAGACATTGAAAAAGGTACCGGTGATACCATTAAATCGGGTTACAAAGTGATGATGGATTATAAAATTACAATGCTTGATGGATATGTAATTTTCACCAATGATGATGGATATGGACACTATTATAATCAATTTGCCTTTTATGTGGATGTAAACGATGCTACTCTGAATCAGCAATACGTTCAGCAAATTGCTGGTTTGCACCTGGGTATGAAGAAAATGCAGGTTGGAGGAAAAGCGTTTATGATTATTCCTTCGGAATTGGCATTTAAAGCGGTTGATAATTCAGGAACAATTGGCATACCTCGTTTTACGACACTTCTGGTAACGGTTTACGCTAAAAAGGGATATTCACCAGAACAACAACAATAACATTTGTTCATGTATTTCATATTCCCGCGATAACCATTCGGCTGTTCGCGGGATTTTTTTTGAAATGATTATCCCTTTTATCACGGGACCTGCCAGATTATTACATTTGCCTTTTTGTATTTCGATCCTGCTCAGTAAAACACTTTTACCGTAACAATGAATAAAACTGAACTACTTAAAAAACTGCTGCCGGGCTTTATTCCTCTGTTTGTATTTATTGCAATCGACGAGATTTGGGGAACACGTGCAGGTTTGATAGCTGCTTTGGTCATTGGTGTTGCTGAAATGGTTTGGATTTGGATTCAGGAAGAACGGTTTGATCGGTTTGTCTTGTTCGACACAGGCTTGCTTGTGGTTCTAGGTTCCGTTTCCATTTTTCTTAATAATGATATCTTTTTTAAGCTGAAACCCGGACTGGTCGAACTAATCCTTTGCGCTGTACTGGCTGTTTCTGCCTTTTCCAGAATCAACATTGTAGGACTGATGACCCAGCGGTACATGAAGGATATGGAATTGAATGACCTGCAGATGGCTCAGTTCCGTAAAACGATGCAACTGATGTTTTTTGTTTTTCTGATTCATACTGTACTGGTTTTTTATGCTGCTTTTTATTTATCCGATGGTGCATGGGCATTCATAAGTGGAGGTTTGTTTTATATTTTGTTTGCCCTGGTTTTCGGATACGAATTTATCAAAAAGAAGTTGAATTCCCGTAAACAGGTTATTTCGGAAGAGGAATGGTTGCCCCTGGTGGATGAGCAGGGTGTCATTATTGGAAAAGCGCCGCGTTCAGCTTGCCATCGTGGTGAAAAATTGCTGCATCCCGTGGTTCACCTGCATGTGATGAATGCCCAGAAGAATGTTTATCTACAGATGAGGCCGCTGAATAAACTGGTGCAGCCTGGTAAATGGGATACCGCAGTTGGGGGGCACATTTCGGCTGGTGAAACGCTTGAAACGGCGCTGAAACGAGAAGCCTGGGAAGAGATTGGCCTCCGGAATTTTTCAGCCCGGCTGGTGAAAACCTATCGATGGGACAGTGAACTGGAATCGGAACTGGTTTATGTCTTTGTCAGTTATGATTTTAAATCCATTCATCTCCATTCTGATGAGGTACAGGAAGGACGTTTCTGGACCACCAAACAGATTGAAAATCAGATCGGACAAGGTGTTTTTACTCCAAATTTTGAATGTGAATACAAGTTGCTCAAAAAGGAGATCTTTCAGTGAGATGGGAGTTACACCTCTTTCCGGAGCAATAAAATTTACAACAAATGAAAAGTGTGGATGCATTCATTGGTGAACTTTACCCTTTTGAAATGCGGTGAATGGCATTTGAAAGGATTTGAAAGAAATCAGACCCTCGTTTGGAAATGTTCGAAGCTAACCTAAGGGCAGGATTTGCAGTTTGGCTTTTGGAATGTGGTAATGATGCGTGGTTTAACAGTTCAGTGAAGCTTGGCGTGGAAATAATTACATCGGCATGATGTTTCAATAATTCGTCATCAGAACAAAATGCGATGCCGGTCCCCGCTTCTTTTATCATGCAGAGATCGTTCAGGCTATCTCCAATGGCGATGCAATCCTCTTTTTTGATGTTGTATTTATTTAAGATGTTCAGCAAAGCATTGGTCTTGCAAAACGTGTGTTTGCACAAGCTATTCGGGTTACTGAAGAAAAAAGATGGAATTTTAACTTCACCAGTACAAATGCTTTTAGAAAACTCCAGTTCATTTGAAAGCGAAAAGTCCATCTCCAGTTTATTTTTTATATGGTTAGCGATGCAGTCATAGCTGTCAGAAATAATCCCAACGATATAGCCCCGTCTTTTGAGTTCGGATATGATCTCTTTGGTGCCATTCACGATGGGTATTTCATCTGCCACAGAAATCAGGTCTGCCAAAGATTTTCCCATCAGGAGTGTCGCGATCTGTTTGGTAAGGCTAATGCCATCAGTTTCTGATAAACGAATTTCCATCAGCTTATCCGTGAAACCGAATTTATTTGCGCAAATGTCAATAAATCTTCCACAAAGGAGCGTGTTGTCCATGTCGAAAACTACCAGTTTGTTAAGCTTCCGCAGATGGCCTTTTAGCGCATATTCCATTTGAGAAAGGATTTTCTTTTGTGCTCGGGATTCTTCCACAAGATATGGTGGTTTTTTGCCAGAGGTCCCTTTTGATATAATAGCTTGCGCCACCTCTTTGCTCATTTTGCCAAGTTCCTGCCAGGGTTTGCTTTTGTTTTCGATGTACCCAATTTCAACATCCCGGATACGTGCTTTCATCAGGTGCATATCAATCAGTATTCCAATATCCACCCCATAGTCTTCGCAATAATCCAATTTCTGAAAAAATGATTTTTTACCGGCAATCATTCCGCTTAAAGGTTGGTTGTGGCGAAGTAATTCGGGGAAGAAAATACTCAGGAGCGGTTTTGCAACAAGCTCGGTGACCCTGCCTGCATTTCGGTTGAATGATGATTTTACAAAATCTGTCTCTCCCCGAAGGATCGGATCGGTCAATAGTTCAATGGTACGCTGCGGATAAGGATCAATATCCCCATCCAGGAAAACAATTATTTCGTTTGTGGAATAAAGAATTCCCTCTTTCATCGAAGTGCCTTTCCCGAGTTTGGTGCTGGTGATCACTTTTGCGCCGCACTGAAGAGCAATGGGAACGGTCTGGTCGGTCGATTTATCATCGACAACAATAACCTCGCTGACATTTGGTTGTTCTTTCGCAAAGTTGACCACAGCTGCGATGTGGGCTTCTTCGTTTAAGGCGGGTATGATAACAGTAATCATGACATTGAGTTTAGTTTAAACTAAAGTGTCAAACAGGGCTTAAGCTTTATTATCCTATTCAAAATTAAACCTTTGGAATTGTCCTTTTGTAACTTTTTTACAATGTAATAAAATTCTTCCATAGTTTTACCCCTTCAGGATAAGAATAGACGGAGTTTGATTGAGCCAGGAAATTCGTGAATCAACCAATTGTTTCCAACCTTCAGTTGATATAATCATTAATTGGAATTGCCTGATAAAAGGTTCGTCCATAACTTGTTCGTGATTCAGTGAAATGTGGTTTGGCGCTTCCTGTTCAATTGCCCTGACGGCTTCCTTGATTTCGGTATGGTTTCTGATCAGCCCGGATGGATCGGCCACCGTAATTTGTGCTTCCGAATTTTTGATAAGGCGTTGAATGTATTCAATCAATGAGCTGTCTTTTTCGCTGTAAAAAGGCACAATGACCTGATCGAAGCTCCCCGTATTTTTATCCACAAAAATTCCAACCGGCACTTTGCTGTTCGAAAGAATATTCTGAGTCCGATCGTCGAACGGTGAGTTCCCAAATAGTTTTTCCTTACCTGTTACCTTATGGATCAAGCGGTCCGGGTTCACAATCCGGGTAGTATAACCAAAAATTTTCCCAAGCAGACTACCTTCAAAAATTGACTGCCCGATACCAATCAGCAACAGGTCGAAGTCACCCTGATTGGTAATTTCAGTGATGTCGTCTTCAATATTATCTGAAGCTTTAAATAAAGTGGTAATCTTTTGATTTAGAATTTCAGATTCATGAATAACCGATGAAAAGCTTTCATTTTCATATTCATCCATGTTGTAATGGTGCAATACATTGTTGGGGCAAAGATGTAATGCTGTGACAGAGGTATTTTCTTTTTGCTTTTTCACCAGGCTGTGTGCCAAACGCAGCAATGATTTTCCCATTTCAGGATTACCAAAAGATAAAATGATCTTGTATTTCCGTAATTGGCTGATTTTTTCGGAAATAGCACTGCTTTTTTGCCTGAAGACCCGTGCAATCAGATCAAGAGCTGGGCCTGTCATGAAAGTAGTGACAAGCGCCATAATGACCATCATCGAGAAAACTTCAGGTGAGAGAATACCCAGGTCGTAGCCAATATTCAAAACAACCAGTTCCATCAATCCGCGGGTGTTCATTAAGGCTCCGATAGTCAGGCTGTCGCGCCAGTTCTGGCCCATAATTTTTGAAGCAAGTGCACTCCCGACAAACTTGCCGGTGATGGCCACCAAAATGATCAGACCGGTTATTTTCCAGAGATAGATATCGTTTAAAAGTCCGATTTGGGTTCGCAAACCAGTATAAACAAAAAAGAGCGGAAGTAGCAAAACCAGAGCAATATCTTCAATTTTCTGAATAAATATATTCCTGAATTTAGAGTTTTCGGGCATGATCGTACCAGCCAGAAAAGCGCCGAAAAGCGCATGAATTCCTATTATTTCGGTGGTATATGAAGAAATCAGTAAAGTCAGGAAGAAAATTGCCACTACGGGTTTGCTCAGGTTTTCGAGCGAGGCATGCAGATCGCCCACCCGTTTCAGAAACGGCCTGACTACTTTGAACATGACAAAAACATACCCAACAGCAAGCAGAATAATATAAAGTGAACTCAGGAAAGAACCGGCTTTGGCAATGGCAATGATGGCTGCCAACATGCACCATGCAGAAATATCATCAACAGCAGCACAGGTTATAACCAAAGCCCCCAGACGAGTTCTGTGAATACCGCGTTCCTGTACAATCCTTGCCAGGACCGGGAATGCGGTTATACTCATGGCCATCCCGAGAAATAAACCGAACGACAGGAAGGGAACTCCTTTCGGCGCAAAATGTCCGTAAATAAAATAAGCCAGTCCCATTCCCAGGGTGAAAGGGATGAGGATACCTGCATTGCTCACTACCACTGCATCTTTTACTTTGTTTTGTATCACTTTGATGTCTAGTTCCATGCCAACCATGAACATAAACAAAATCAATCCAATCTGGCTTAAAAGACTCAGGTTTCCCAAGGAATTTACAGGGAAAAGAGCCAATGAAAATTCAGGAAAAAGAACTCCCAGTAATGATGGTCCCAAAGCAATCCCGGCAATTATTTCGCCGATTACGGTGGGTTGGTGAATTTTACTGAAGATGAACCCAAAAACACGGGAGACGAGAATAATGGTTACAACCTGTGCCAGAATCAAAGCAACCGGATGAGCCAGATTTTGAAGAATGGATTGGATAAATTCGGAAAAATAGGAGATATTTGATTGTGGTTCAATGATATTTCTTCCGGCTTCAAGTGTCTTTCCTGTCTGAATGATCCAGTAGATAAGGGTGAGAAAAACTCCTAAAATCCCAATGTACAAAAGTGCATTTTTAATCTTCTTCATCTGATTTCAGGTTAAATGGTATAATCCGGAATAAAAATAGAAGAAGAAATTAGAGTTACCTCGTCGAAAACATTGAGTTTCCTGTCATTTGTAACAAGACGGTCAGATTTTGTAATAAACTACTGGTTTATTTTGCTGATGAAGTCAGTACGGTATATTTCACCGAGTGTCAGGACCAGAGGTTTTTCGAATTGAAAATTAATGCTGGTTGCTATTTGATCTTTCGTAAAATGTAGTACACAACTCAAAGCAATCAGTTCTTTTTTGTTGATCCGGCAAAAGTCGCCAAACGGAAGAAGTGAAGTGAGTTTTTCAAACGAAATGTTTTTCAGTAGCAGATTTGTGCCGTTGGCCAGCAGGGCTGTTTTATCGCGACTGTCGATTTCCGAAGTTCTGATATAAACCAGCTGATCGAAAAACAGCAATGTGTTTCCTTTATCGGTGTTCAGCAGAATGTATCTTCTGGTTGTGTTTTTAAGTATTGTACGATGAATAGCTTTATACACAGCTTGTTGAAGTCGTTCAAACCTGATCGGTTTGATAACATAGTCAATGGCATCAAGGTCAAAAGCATTGGTTGCATAGTCTTTGTAAGCAGTGGTAAAAATTACGGATTTATCTTTTAGCAATGCTGCCACCTGAATACCATTTGTTCCCGGCATTTCAATGTCAAGAATACAAAGATCGAAATCCAATTCAGGGAACTCTTTCAGGAATACTTCCGGATCGTTATATGCCCTGACCACTTCGAGTTCAGGAATTTGTTCGCAAAGCAGTTTCAGGTACGAAAGTCCCGGTAACTCATCATCCAGCAGCAAGCATTTTAGCCTTGTATTCAAGCAGGTCAATTTTTAAGTGAGCAATATAAACGTCGTCTTCGGTGAAATGATCGAATTTGAAATGATCGTTATAAATGATTTTCAGGCGTTGTTCGAGCGTTTCAATGCCAAAACCACCTTTCTCTTTTTTGATGGGCGATTTGGCCGATACCTTGTTGGCAACGGTCAGGCTAAAAGTGTTGTCATTAAACTCGAAAATGATTGAAATAAATGCTCCTGGACTTTGCAGGTCAGCGTGCTTAAAGGCATTTTCGATTAAGTCGGTCGAAATGAATGGGGCAAGTAAGTGCTGATGATACAGAGGTTCATTTTCGTTGACTTTCAGTTTTACCTTTAATTCGAAGAGCGGACTTAATTTGATTTTGTTGATTTCAATCAGGTTGAGTGCAAATTCAACTTCCTGTTTGGGTGTGACAAATTTTTTCCGGCTGTCGTAAAGGATATAATCCAAGACATTGGAGAGTTTATCCAATGCAAAATAGGTTTGATAAGCATGCGACTGGACTGAATTGAGTATGTTTTTAAACAAATGGGGATTGAGTCTCGAATCCAGGTTTTCAAGTTCTATCTGGTTGTATTTGGCTTCAATTTCCTGATATTTTAATTTCAGCGCCTGTTTTTCGTGTTCCAGTTTATTTAAACGAAATATCAGATAAACGATCGCACCCAGAGAAATGAAAAGTGCGCAAACTCCGCTATAAACAAGCCAGGACGATAAACTCATCTGAGGTTCCATATCCATTCAGTTTTTAACAAAGTTAGGTTTTTTTGCAGGTTAAAAACGAACCAGATGATTTTCGGCATATACTTTTGCTGTATATATAAAAGGATCCGATCTTTTTGTGATCAAATCCTTTTCTCCGGAATACCTTTCTCAAATTCATTTCCAATTCATTACGAAATGATTTTAGCTAAAGTGTCTTATGAGTTCCGTCGCAATACGGGGGATTTTTAGTGTGCTTGCACTGGCAAAGCCACGCATCCTGTTTTTCATCAATTTTAAACATAGCTGGCCCAAATTCAGTTCCCACGTGCGATCCGTCACAGAAAGGCTGATTGGCACTTTTCCCGCAGGCACACCAGAAGTATTGTCCCGGTTCAAGGGTTACCTGTGCCGGCATTTTTGCAGCAATAAATGGGTTTTTCATTGTTGTTGATTTAAGTTTTTTAATTTATAAATTTGAA
>JAUXUF010000279.1 GCA_030684645.1 Bacteroidota bacterium
TTTTTCTTTTCCTGATGCTTGTTCCAATATCTTGAAAACCTGGTTCGGAACCATGGCTCCAAAGTCAAATGTTTCATCAGCCAGAATGTCAAAATCACCTGCCGGGTCAACCGTGATCAGGTTCATTTGCCCGACAATGGCACGCACCACCATCATTTTCCCGGCAATGTACCGGCATGGCAAACTGAGCAACAGCCGGTCATCTTTTTTTAGTCCGAAATATTCGATGGTGCGTTCGGCACTCTTCTGCATCACTTTTTTAGACAATTCGATTTGCTTGGGTTCGCCGGTACTTCCTGAGGTTTGGGCGAGAACAAATTCCTGATCAGAAAGCCATTCGTTCAGAAATACATACAGTTCTTTTTCCCATTCCGGAGCGGAAGGATTGCCTGATATTTCAGGAGTAAGGCGCAATATTTCTCCGGTAGAAATCAATTGGTTGTTCAAGATAATTCGTTCAGGTATTGTCATAATATCATATTTCCTTTTCTATAAACATTTGACCTCTCTGAGGTCCCAAAAACGCTTTTCAGGGTAAGCTCAAATATCAGATTTCAAATTCCAAAAATGAGTTCATTTCGAAAAGACTTTTTTCGCCACAAAGGCACGAAAACACTAAGTTGACACAAAGTGGAAAAAGCATTATGGCAACACTTTGTGTTTCCCTGCCTGCGGCAGGCAGGTTTGAGACTTCGGGTCTTTGTGGCAATTTTTTCCTTTTATAAATCATCATCCGGTTCTTCTTCCTTTGTTAAATTCTCCAATTCCCATTCCTTCTCCGGACGATGCCATAACTGCTCGCCTGAAATTTCCAGCGGTGAATCGAAATTATTGGTAAAAAGTTGACCGGTTCCCAATCCCTGTTCTTCTGTTGCATTTAACTGAAAGGTCCATTGCGCGATGGCATTCAGCCCGATATTTGATTCTAATGCTGAAGTAATCCACCATCCTGATCCGTATTTTTCAGCCTGATCAATCCATTTTTCGCAACCGGCAAAACCACCATGTAAACTGGGTTTCAGAATTAGATATGCAGGGTGGATGGTTTCGAGCAATTTTTGCATTTCAATCCGGCTGGAAATACCAATCAATTCTTCGTCGAGCCCAATCGGAACCGGTGATTGACGGCACAATTCGGCCATTTCGTTCCATCTGCCAGCCTCGATGGGTTGTTCAATTGAATGAATCTGCAAATCAGACAGGCGTTTCAGGTTTTCGAGAGCCGTCTGGTACGAATAGGCTCCGTTCGCATCCACCCGGAGCGTAATTTCTTCCGGAGAAAACTCACTGCGAATGGCTTTCAGTAGTTCAATTTCAGTTTCAAAATCCAAAGCTCCGATTTTCATTTTGATGCAACGGAATCCTGCTTCCAACTTGGTGCGAACTTGTTGTTTCATAAAATCGGGGTCACCCATCCAAATTAATCCGTTGATCGGAATTCCCTGCTCTCCACGGGTAAAAGCCGAAGGGAAAAGTTGTTGCCGACCCCCGTTTTTCAAATCGAGCAAAGCGGTTTCCAGCCCAAACCGGATAGAAGGCCAGGCACGCAATTCTTCTGGAAACTGGCTGAAAAATCCAATTTCATCGCAAACCTGCAGTAGTTTTGCACCCATTCTATTTAGACTTTCAAGGCTCAGATCGGGCAAAGGAGCACATTCACCAATTCCGGTGTTTATTCCGTCGTTTAAAAAAATGAACCATGAATCGCGGGTGGTGTAAACTCCACGCGAAGTTCCGGAAGCTTGTTTGAAATTGAGCGTATATTTTTTGAAAGAAGCCCTCATTGAATGATGAATGTTAAATTTTGAGTTATGAATGAAATCAACGCATATTTTGCGGCGCATACAGCAATTTGTTCCAAAGTAAATTCATTGATGCGCCTTATTTTCTATTTTCGTTCATACCCCGGGTTACGCTTCGCATCACCCGTGGTTATTCATATTTAGCCCTTTCAGGGCTCAGGAATTAGTATTTTACCGCTTCTACCTTTAGCTGATCGCCACATTCCTGAAGCAATTGCCGGATGCTTTTCTGAAAAACAGGATGTATTAGTTCGGGATTAATTTCGTTGAGCGGAATCAAGGCAAATTTTCGTTCCTGAATCCGTGGGTGCGGAATGCTTAAATTTTCCTGTTCTACAACCTGATCACCATAAAATAAAATGTCGATGTCGATCTTCCTCGAATCGTATTGGTTCGTTTTTCTGACTCTTCCCAACTCAAGTTCGATTTGCTGTGTCTGACGAAGGACCTCTTCCGGAGAAAGATTAGTAGAAATCTCCATGACCTGATTCCAAAAGACATCCTCCGATTGAAACCCCCAGGGTTCGGTTTCGTAAACGGCCGATAGCGCAGTGATTTTCCCCACCTTTTCGTTTAGTCTGGCCCGGGCATCCGAAAAAATCTTCTGTTTGTCACCGAGATTTCCGCCCAATAATAGATATAGCTTGATCATATTATAATTCAATCACTTTCCAATAGCCACCTTTGTCGGGGCCGATATGTTCAATTTTCTTATTTTTTTGTAATTTCTTCAAGTTTCGATTAATTGTACTTTGAGATTTTCCTGTTTGATCAGCCAAAATTGCTATTGTAATTTCAGGATTGCTAGTAATGAGTTTTAATATTTTCTCTGTCATTTTCTCTGTCATTTTCACCCTCATTTTTTCACCCTCATTTTCCAAATCTTCTGGTTTCGGATTGAATTCAATTTGCAAACCACCAAAGGCGGTATTGAAGATAGGCCCCGGTATTCCTGATGAAACACACAAATTAATAATCTTCTCAATTCCTCTTCCCCACGACTCAATCATTCCAGCCCTGAAAAAAGCATTGGCCACATCAGGATTATTGGGTTTTGATGGGTGTGAGGCCAATAAATTCTCCAGAGACCAGTCGGTTGGTAATTGCCCGTCATTCCAGATTCTGATCCTATTTTCGAAAACTTTAATTTGAATTGGAATCCCACTGCTATACTCTTTATGAACGATGGCATTAATAACTGCCTCACGCAAAGCTGCTTCGGGGAAGGGAAAAGTTTCGACCCTTGTAATTCCTTCATAGCTCACTTTGGCTTTCAGGTATTTGGTCAGGAGCAACTCCATTGTCTTATCAGCCTGATGAAAGAGGGTCCCATGAATTTCGTCGTGGTAAATTAAGTCGGATTCACTCTCGAAAAAACCGATTTTGACGTATGAACCGGTAATGAATTTCTCGGGATCAGGATGAAAAAGTAATCCAGCTGCTCGTTTGAGTTGTCCGTTTTCTGTCAGGTGCAGATGATGAAGCAGCATTTCGTTGCTTTCGCCAAGGGTTTCTTCATCCACTCGCTTCGATCGTGCCGCTTTTTTTCGGAACAATTCGAAGGCAGAATTATCCAAATCTTGCAACTGCAAATTGGGAAGTGTGATGCTGTCCCAATGTTTACCCGTTTTCTGTAAAATGAATTTATTCAGGGCATTACCTTTCAATTCCTGTTTGGTACTGCCACTTCGGTAATGATATTGTCCCTTGTAATTTATGGGATAAGGATAGGGTTCGACGATTATCTCAAGATATTGTCTGCCAGTTTCTTCCAGGAGATTTACATCGACCATAATACCTAACAGATCGCGCACTTTGTTGGGAATTTCTTCCGAGAGTAATTTTGCATCATTTAAACCGACCAATTCGCCACGGTCGTTTTTCCCAATGATAAGTATCCCTCCCTGAGCATTGGCAAAACCGCATATCCATTTAATATATTCATCGCGCCATGTTTCTTTCCACTCGATAATTTGATTTTCGGTATTCATATTTTGACGATATGAGTTAGTTCATCAACACTGTTGAAACGAATTGCTGATGTATAAGATCTTAATTTTTAAATTGCTGTTCACGTAATGGCTTCTGAATTGTGTAACAAAAACGCTAAATTCGTACAAATCTATTGTACATTTCAATCGAAACAAACAAATTCAAACAAAATACACATGAAGGATTTTTTCAAATTTACATTGGCGTCTATCATCGGAGTGATGATTGCCGGTCTTTTACTTCTTTTTATTACAATCGGGATCATTTCTGCCATGGTTTCTGTTTCTGAAGAGCCTTCCCATATTGAAGGCAATAGTATCTTACTTTTGAAGTTCGATCATCAGATTGTTGACCGGGCAAAGAAAAACCCATTGGAAGGTCTGGACTTCGGAATGTTTCAGGGAGAAAAAACCGTCGGATTGAACGATCTTCTCGCCTGTATCCGGAAAGCTAAAACCGATGACAATATCAAAGGTATTTACCTGAATCCAATGGATATTCAGGCAGGCATGGCCTCGGTTGAAGAAATCCGTCTGGCAATGAAAGACTTCAAAACTTCAGGAAAATTTATTTATGCCTATGGCGATTTTCTGACTCAAAAAGCCTATTATCTGGCAACTGTAGCCGATTCATTGATGTTGAATCCACAGGGTTCGGTTGATTTCAGGGGTTTGGGCGGCGAACGTACCTTCTTCAAAAAGGCGCTTGAAAAGTTGGGCGTTGAGATGCAAATTGTCCGTCACGGAAAATTCAAATCAGCTGTCGAACCTTTTTTGTATGAAAAAATGAGTGACGAAAACCGGCTTCAGACCGAAACTTATCTGAAAAGTATTTGGAACGAAATGCTAATTGAAATTTCGGCCTCACGAAAAATGGGCATCAGCGAATTGGATGACATTGCCGATATGGTGGCTACTTACCGGAAAGCAGATTTCGCGAAACAGAAAAACCTGGTTGACCGTCTGAAATACAAGGATCAGGTGATTGATGACCTGAAAAAACTGACAGGTACCAGTGAAAAGGACGATGTAAAGGCCGTCGACATCTACAAATACATTAAAGCGCCCGAACATCGCGAACAAAAAGGCCTGGCCCGTAAAAAAATTGCTGTGATTTATGCCTCCGGAAGTATTGATGCAAGTGTGTCAGACGATGGGATAAAGTCTGAAGACCTTTCGAGAACTATCCGTGAAGCCCGCCGCGATTCATCCATCAAAGCTATTGTTTTGCGCATCAACTCCCCGGGTGGAAGCGCTTATGGTTCTGAAGTGATCTGGCGCGAGGTTAAACTGGCTGCTGCAACCAAACCGGTAATTGCTTCGATGGGCGATGTGGCTGCTTCGGGCGGTTATTACATTGCCTGTGCAGCTGATACCATCATGGCCGACCATACTACCATTACCGGATCGATCGGTATTTTCGGGATGATTCCCAACATGGAAAAGCTTCTGACTGACAAACTCGGAATTACCCAGGACGTGGTGACTACCAACGAACATTCGGACATGATTTCGGTCACACGCCCGATGAGCACCTTTGAACGTGAACTGATGCAACAAACCATCGAAGAAGGTTACGATACTTTTATTTCCAGGGTGGCCGATGGCCGTAAGATGGAAAAAACTGCGGTTGACGCGATTGGCCAGGGCCGTGTCTGGGCTGCTACGAATGCAATGGAAATCAAGTTAATTGATGTTTACGGAGGGTTAACAGAGGCCATTGAGCTGGCTAAAAAAATGGCCAAATTGGATAATTACCGGATTGTGAACCTACCCAAACTAAAAGATCCGTTAGAAGAATTAATCAAAGAGTTTTCGGGATCGGCCAAAACCGGATTTATGAAGGACGAAATGGGTGAAACCTACAAATATTACGAACAATTACGCGGTCTTATTTCGCAAAAAGGAATTCTGGCACGCATGCCATACGACATTGAAATTCATTAAATTCCGGATTCTTCTGAAAGGGACAAAATCAATCCAAGCGACTGGTTTTGTCCCTTTTTTTGCTCCGGAAGTTCTGGTTAATTTGACGTAAATCAATTGGACGAATAGAACCATACCTCCTCCTTGATTGTTAATGATTTATTCGTTTTACTGAAATAAAAATACACGATACAATGAAAAAACTATTTTTATTAAAAGCTGATTTTAAAGATCCTAACCTTGCTGAAGGGAAACGGTATTTTTGTCCGGACTGTGCAATGATTGAAGGGTTATTATCCTACTACCCGCGACTTACCGACGAGCTGGAAGTTCACTATGTAAATTTTGCGCGTCCCCGAAATGAATTGGTTAACCTGATCGGCGAAGCCAATCAAAGCTGTCCTGTTTTGGTTCTGGAAGATGGAACATTCATCAACGAAGCCGGCGAAATAATCCGGCACCTGGCCGAATACCATCAAATCGGAAATCCACATTAAAATGCAGGGGTTCCATCTTTTTTTGAAAGATGGATACAAGACTTCTCCCGATCGAATGGCTATTCTAAGTTTTTTATAATACTCAATTTTATTTTTGATTATATATTCACTAAGATAAATCGCAGGAATATCTAACAGTCTTTCCATTTTTAGATATCTACTTATCTGATGGATGAAAAATGATGTGAGGAAGCTTTACCTAAAATATGTTCTTCCGCCTGAAGGATGATCGATAATTTCTCTTTCGGTCCTACTTTGAAAAACCGTTGGTAATTGAATTTAAAACTGTTCGCATAGTAGGCTTCAGGTTCTTCGGCAACAATATCGATTTGTGTTTTTGCCCCTTCATTAAAAAACTGTTGAACTACTTCGAATTTCTCATTCATTAACTCAATGGCCTTTTTCAAATCCACGGTTGGTTCGCCCCGACCGCCAGCGGCTGAATAGAAAGAAAGCGCCTTCTTCAAGTCGGTTGCTATTCCCAGATAGTCAACAATCAACCCGCCGGGCTTGTCTTTGAAAACGACGTTGTTCCGAATGTGTTACAATATCTTTCGCTAAATTTTTAATGGTTCAGATCGATGTTTGCGCTATCGATCATAGTGACCCATTTGCCCATTTTTTTCTGAATAATTTTGAAGTGATGCTGATCTTCAGGAGTGACAAACGAAATGGCTTCGCCGGCATTTTCTGCGCGTCCGGTGCGCCCGATGCGGTGAATGTAATCTTTGGGTGACCGGGGCAATTCGTAATTGATCACATGGGGCAAAAATTCAATATCGATTCCTCGTGCCAGCAAATCGGTGGTGACCAATACCCGAAGTTCTCCTGACTTGAATTCACGCAAAGCTTCCGACCGAGCGCCCTGGCTTTTTTTGCTGTGGATAGCCACAGCGTCGATTCCATTTTTGCAGAGTTTATCGGCCACATTGTCGGCCTGAAAAGTGGAAGATGTGAAAACCAGAACCTGTTTCATATCGTTCTTTTTAATGACATACCGAAGCAAAGGTCCTTTCTTTTCAAGCGGAACAAAATAGCCTGTTTGATCGATTAAACCGATATAATCTTTGTCTGGTTCGATCTTGATCACAACCGGTTCGTGGAGAATTATTTGATTGATGTCGGACAGCTTATCGCTCAGCGTAGCCGAAAACAAAAGATTTTGACGCTTTTCAGGTAAATGTGCAAAGATGCGTTTCATCTCTTCCTGAAACCCCAGGTTGAGCATTTTATCGGCTTCGTCCAACACCAGGGTTTCGATTTCGGATAAATGTACCGCCTTCGAATCAACCAATTCCAACAACCTTCCGGGAGTTGCAACCAAAACATGAACACCTTGCAATCCGATCATTTGCGGATTTATTGAAACACCTCCAAAAACAGCTATCGTTTTGATTCGTTCGGGAAGCGCTGAACCAAACAGAATGAACACTTCTCTAACCTGAATCGCAAGCTCACGGGTTGGAACCAATACTAAAACCTTAGCGTGCCTGTTTTTTGTATCCGTATTCCCTTGCAGATTGGTTAAAATGGGCAACACATAACCGGCTGTTTTTCCCGAGCCTGTTTGGGCAATTCCTAAAACATCTTTTTGGCTTAAAATGGCCGGAATAGCTTCTTTTTGAATGGGATAAGGCTGTGTGTAATTCTGAGCAGCCAAAACTTTTAATAATGTGGGTGATAAACCGAATGACGAAAAAGGCATAGGATAAAGATATGTTACAGGAGCAAAGATAGAGGAATTAAATTTTTAATGAAGGGAAATGAAAGGCACAGATTCAGAAATCCATTTCTGGACATTAAAGCCTTATTTAAGTTTTTAGCGATTTTCTTAATTAAGGGGTTGGGTAATTAAAGTTTTAGAAGATCTTTATTGAGATCGAATTTTGTGTTTGGGAATATTGAGAACTTTCAGGTATAAAAAAGGCAGAATTTTCATTCCACCTTTTCAGTACTTTTATTTGGAACTCCCTTCGGCACGCTTCGCTGACTTCGGCGTGAGCTCAGTCGAACGCTCAGGGAGCGGCTCCACGAACTCATGTCTCCCTCCTCCAGATTTTTCGGGAGCTGAGCTTGTCGAAGCTTATTTCTGCTGCACTTTTGCCCAGGTGTCCTTCAGTTGAACGGTGCGGTTGAAAACACGCTTTTCAGAAGTTGAATCCGAATCAACATTGAAATAGCCCAATCGCTCAAACTGAAAATGATCGAGTATTTGGGCGTCTTTCACAAATGGTTCGATATAACATTTGGGTAATACCTGAAGCGAGTCATGGTTCATAAACTCCTTGAAGTCGATGTCTTTGTGTCCGTCGGGTGTTTCGTCTGAAAACAAGCGATCGTACAGACGAACTTCGGCTTCCACGTTTTCGGTGGCCGAAACCCAGTGAATAGTCGATTTCACCTTGCGTCCGTCGGGTGAATTTCCTCCGCGCGAGGCTGGATCGTAGGTACAATGAATCTCTGTAATTTCACCGTTTGCATCTTTCACCACCTCATTACAGGTAATGAAATACGCATAACGCAGGCGAACTTCTGTTCCAGGTGATAATCGGAAGAATTTCTTTGGTGGATCTTCCATAAAGTCATCATGTTCGATGTACAGTTCCCGGGTAAAAGGCACCAAGCGGGTTCCCATTGAAGGATCTTCAGGATTATTTATGGCTTCCAACTGTTCAATCACTCCTTCCGGACAATTGGTAATCACGACTTTTAGCGGATTCAATACACCCATCACACGTTGAGCCCGTTTGTTCAGGTCTTCACGAATGCTGTATTCCAGAAGGGCCACATCAACTATACCATCGGTTTTGGTCACACCTATGCGTTCGGCAAAATTCCGGAGCGATTCCGGAGTATAACCTCGGCGGCGTAACCCACAAATAGTGGGCATCCGCGGATCGTCCCAACCTGTCACATGACCGTCTTTCACCAGTTCGAGCAATTTACGCTTGCTCATCACGGTATAAGTCAGGTTCAGACGGGCAAATTCAATCTGTCGCGGTCGATAATCCGTATCTTTCAGTTGGTCGATAAACCAATCATATAGCGGGCGGTGAACTTCAAATTCCAATGTGCAAACCGAGTGGGTAATTCCTTCCCAGTAGTCGCACTGACCGTGAGCAAAATCGTACATCGGATAAATGCACCATTTGTCGCCAGTACGGTGATGTGGAGCTTTCATAATCCGGTAGAGGATCGGGTCGCGCATGTGCATGTTAGGCGACGACATATCAATATTCGCACGTAAAACCCGGCTGCCTTCGTTGAATTCGCCCGCTTTCATGCGCATAAACAAATCAAGGTTTTCCACGACCGACCGGCTTTTGAAAGGACTTTCGGTTCCCGGACGAGTCGGCGTTCCTTTCTGGGTACTGATGGTTTCAGCGTCCTGATCGTCGATGTATGCTTTTCCGTCTTTGATCAGTTTGACCGCAAAATCGAAAAGCCGATCGAAATAATCGGAAGCGTAAAGTTCGCTATTGTTCCAGGTAAATCCCAGCCATTGAACATCTTCCTTGATGGAATCCACATATTCGGTTTCTTCTCTCGATGGATTGGTATCGTCGAAACGCAGGTTGGTTAAACCGTTGTATTTCTGAGCAGTCCCAAAATTCAGGCAAATCGATTTAGCATGACCAATGTGCAGATATCCGTTGGGTTCCGGGGGAAACCGGGTATGTACACGCCCATTGTTTTTACCGGCTTTTAAATCTTCCTCAACAATCTGGTGAATAAAATTATTCGACTTCAACACATTGTCATTTTCAATCGTATTTTCGCTCATGGTATTCATTTTATAAATCACTTTTGTGATTGGGATTGCAGACAAAAGTATAAAATGATTTCAGCTATCAGAATTCAATGGTTTGAAAATTGATTTCCGGAACAATAAAATTAATTTTGCTCCGGGGTTATCCTGAAAGGCAATTTCGATTTCCTCTGTGAAACTCTGTGTATTTCCTCCGTGTAACTCTGTGGTTAAGAAAAAATAATTCCACAGAGTTAAAAGGAGTTATACGCGGAGTTTTAAATATCTTTCGCGTACTGAACTTAATTGACTTAACTATGGCACTGATCGAACTGGAAGGGATGGAGTTTTATGCTTTTCACGGGCATTTTGAGGTGGAAAAAATTGCCGGAAACCGTTTTCTGGTTGACCTGAAAATAGAGGCCGACTGTAGTAAAGCCGGACAAACCGACCGATTGGAAGATACACTTGATTACCAGAAAGCCTACCTGGCTGTCAAAGAAGAAATGGCTATTCCATCCGATTTGTTGGAACATATAGCCCAACGCATCATAAACCGTATCAAATCCGAATTCCCGGAGGCCCAAAAAGTAGCGGTAAAAGTTTCGAAAATGAACCCACCCATGGGCGGCCAGATTAGAAAAGTAAGTGTAACAATGGAAGGATAGTTAACCTATTTCCAAATCACCGATCGCATGGAAATACTGCCCATCTGAAAACCGGTATTGAAAAACTCCGGAAATTCGCCTTCATACTTGAATCCCAGCGCATAAATAAGAGGCAAAAAATGATCGTACGACGGATGTGCCAGTTGTGCGAGAGTTCCCAGTTTCAGAAAGTCGATGATTGATTGTCTCCTTTTTGAAGCCAGCCAGCAATCTTTGCATCGAATTCTAAAGCCCAAGCCGGAATTTGACCATCAAACTGAAGTTGCCTCAGGTTGTGAACCATGTTTCCACTTCCCATCACCAAAACACCTTTTTCACGAAGTTTTCCCAATTGACTGGCTAGTCTAAAATGAAATTCCGGAGGTTCTGAATAATCTATACTAAGCTGAAATACAGGAATGTCAGCTAATGAAGGTATTGTCTTCAATCGCATTCATCGGACTTCCATGCCCGATGAAAAGCAAGGGCATCCGATCTGAAGGGTGCAGATTTTTGGTTAAATGAATCAAGTTGTTCCGCATTTTTACTTTCCTGAATTTAGGTAAGAAAAAAATCAGAAATCAGCAGGTAAAAAAGTTCTGCTGATTTCTGATCACCAAAATTATTTGAATATCAGTTAAAAACTGAGGAATAATTCTTCTTTGTCCCTTCTCACTTTTGCTGCTGAACTTAAAAAATCCTTTTCAGCATCACGGTAGCCCAAAGTCATGATTACGGTGCTGTGCAATCCTTTTTCTTTCAGACCCAGAACGGCATCCAAAGCATCCGGATCAAAACCTTCCATCGGAGTAGCATCAACCTGCTCTTCAGCTGCGGCAACCAGGCCTGTTCCCAATGCGATATAGGCCTGGCGTGAATTCCAGTTCAACAATTGCTCCGGCGATTTTCCGGCAATACTGCCGTTAATCATGTCGCGCATTCCTGCAAGCGACTCAACCGGAATGCCGCGAAGCGATGCAATATGGTTCAGATATTTTTCAACACTTTCGCTGCTGATTCCAGTCCAGGCAGCAAATACAATGACATGAGAACCTTCGGTAATCTGCGGTTGATTGTATATTGCAGGAGCTATTTTTGCCCTCATTTCGGGATCACCAATCACCAGTACGGTAAAGGGTTGCAATCCGATTGAAGTTGGAGCCAGTTGAATAGCTTCCAGAATATTCTCCAGTTTTTCTGCAGGAACTTTTTGTCCGTTCATTCGCTTGGTGGCATATCGCCATTTCAAATTGTTTAATACGCTCATTTTTTTAATTGTTTTAATAACTTTTATAAAAGTTCAAATGAGGAAAATGAGATAAGCAATATGGAACATGAAAATTAATGCTTCGTATTTTTTTACCTGTTTGATCTCCTCTTCCTGAACTTTAAAATCCAATAGTTTTATTGCCTGTGCAGCACAAAAAAAACAGTTACAGACAATCAAACAAATGAACTTCAAAAAAAGTTGGAAATATTTATTCCGGAAGGGAAACAGGATCATTAATTTTGTCCGGTTGATTAGGAAGGCCAGATTCAATAGGCTATTTTTTGATGAGTACTGAAATTGCTTGCAGAATGGGAACAATTTTTGTTATCTTTGCGCACCCAATTTTGGGGAAATTAGAAGGTATTGGTTCCTTAGCCGAGTGGTTAGGCAGCGGTCTGCAAAACCGTTTACGGCGGTTCGAATCCGCCAGGAACCTCAACACATGACAGACCTCTTGATCTTCAAGGGGTCTTTTTTTTGTGCTGAATTGTTTTCATCGAATGATCCAAAACCTACGATGGATATTGTCAAAGGGGGTCATAATGCTACGGTTATTGGTGCCTCAAGTGTAACTTCCATGAATTCACTTCTGGCCTTACGGTAAGGAACCCAATAAACTACTGATTTTTCCATTACTAAATTTCTCAGAAGCGTTGAACAATGCATTCAGCTTATTTGCCAGTATCAAGAAATATAAATTTATAAAGGATTGCAATAATTCGCCTTTGAATTGTCAGCGACAAATTATTGCCTGCCAAAAGTTTCTTTTGTATTCCATATTTTCAAAAATTGTCGGTTTTTAATTTTCGATCATCAATTCATACGAGATTTTAATCTCATTTTATTAGTTTTGGTTCAAAATTTTTATTCCGGATTAGCTCATATTGAAATCCAGACAGAATGAAAATTCCATCAAATGAATAACACTGTTTGAAAGTATGAAGATTCCTATTCGCTCATTGTTTACCGGGAAGAGGGCATTTATTTGGGTGATTATCGCGGGCCTAATCGTGGGTATAGCTTTTATGTTTGCCGGGAACAAAGCAGTCAAATACACCTCAACCGACGAATATTGTATATCGTGCCATGTGCATCCTGTCGCAGATCAAAGCTGGAAACTTTCGTCTCATCACGATAATAAAGCCGGAATAATTGTGCATTGCGCGGAATGCCACCTTCCACCCGCAGGACACGGAATGTTATTCGCCAAGGCTAAACATGGGATCATCGATATTTATGGATTTTATTTTAAAGATTCAGCCCAATACAACTGGCCGGCCAAGCGGAAACTCGAACTGGCCAAAAATTTTGTTTATGTAGAATCGTGTGTTAAATGTCATCAGAATTTATTCCCGAAAACGCTTACTACTGAAGGAGAAAATGCTCACCTGAACTTCATGACCAGTAAAGCCGAAGTTAGTTGCCTGAATTGTCACCTTGATGTTGGTCATTATGATCCTAAAAATAAGCACGAGCATAATCTCAACTTTGGAGCAACAGTTGCTCCGAATACGCAAGTTTATACCGAACCAACTCCAGTAACCACATTTGCCAATTTTACCGAAAAAATACCCGGGACAAGCGCGTCGTTCGACATGATTGCCATTCCGGGAGGAGAGTTCCGAATGGGAAGCCCAAAGAACGAACCTTTAAGAAAACGTGATGAAGGTCCCCTCCATCCGGTCAAAGTCTCCCGGTTCTTTATGGCAAAAATTGAGGTAAGCTGGGATGAATACCTGGAATTCTTCAAAGCAACTTCGTCGCAAGGCCGCAAAGAAGCCGAGGAAAATGAAAATGTGGATGCGATTTCAGGTCCGACACCTCCATGGGGCGCTCCCGATCAGGGTTGGGGAAAAGGTACACGCCCTGCCATCACCATGTCGTGGAAAGCAGCCAATGTTTATTGTCAATGGCTTTCGAAAGTAACAGGTAAAAAGTATCGCCTCCCAACCGAAGCCGAATGGGAATACGCTGCTCGTGGCGGAACCCGGACTCCATACTTTTTTGAAGGAAATCCGAAAAAATTCACTTCAGAAGGATTCTTCAGAAAAATCATTGGTCCGGATACGGCAACTATTCAGTCGAATGTGGTGTACAAGGTAAATAGTTTAATGCAGACGAAGGAGCCTGCTGCAGTAAAGGAAAATCCATTTGGACTGAAGAATATGCTGGGTAATGTGTACGAATTCTGCTCCGATTATTATTCGCCAAAAGCTTATTCGCAATTTAAAAAGCTGGTTGTTGATCCAAGAGGACCTAAAAGAGGTCAGGAACATGTGATCAGAGGAGGTTCGTTTAAAAGCGATGCCAAAGATGTTCGATGCGCGGCGCGTGATTTTACTAAAACCAAGGCCTGGCTGGTCACCGACCCTCAAATGCCAAAGAGCGTTTGGTGGTATTCCGATTGTAGCGACATTGGGTTCAGGGTGGTATGTGAAGTAGATGAAAACATAAAATAGAAAAAATCATTCCCATGGAAAAAAATAATAGCGGTATAAACAGGAGAAGATTTCTGGAATCGACAGCTCTGGCCGGCATTGGATTACTGGGTGCAAGTGCAATCATTTCGGGATGTAAAAACGAAAAAGATGCCAAGGCTCTCGGATTGCCTCCCATTCTGAAAGGAGCGCCCAAAGGCAAAAAATTACGCGCGGGACTTGTCGGAGCCGGCAATCGGGGTGCGGGTGCAGCGATGAACTTCATCAGCAGCGGCCCCGATTTGCATATTGTTGCGCTGGCCGATGTTTTTCAGGATAGAATCGACGAATGCCGTGACCGCTTTGCAAAACTGAAAAGGGATATCCCGGTCGAAAATTGTTTTACCGGATTTGACGCCTATAAAAAATTAATGGCTTTGCCTGATGTGGATGTGGTCATTTTGGCTACCCCGCCACAGTTCAGGCCTGAACATTTTAAGGAAGCGGTTATGAAAAACAAACATGTCTTCATGGAAAAACCGGTAGCTGTTGACCCGGTCGGAATCCGGTCGATTATTGCCAGTTCCAAAAAAGCAGCCGCGATTGGATTGAATGTGGTAACTGGAACACAACGCCGCCACCAGGAAGATTATATCGAAACTTACAAGCAGGTAGCCAACGGCGCTATTGGCAAACCGGTTTCGGCAAGGGCTTTTTGGAATCAGAACCACGTCTGGTTTCGTAACCGGGAAGAAGGCTGGGACGATATGACCTATATGGTCCGCAACTGGAACAATTTCTGCTGGTTGTGTGGCGATCACATTCTGGATACACATGTTCACAACATCGATATCATCAATTGGTTTATTGGCCGTCAACCTGAGAGCGCCATCGGATATGGAGGCCGTGCACGTCGGTTAACCGGCGATCAATACGATTTCTTCAGCATCGATTTCGATTATGGTAATGGAGTATTCTCGCACAGCATGTGCCGGCAGATTGACAATTGTGCCAACGGAACCGGAGAATTCATTATGGGTACTGAAGGGTACACCAATTGCGTAAACACCATTTGGAATATGGATGGTTCAATCAAATGGAAATTTGAATATCCAAAAGATGAAAACGGGAACGAAACCAGTATGCCGAAAATTTCTCCATATATTCAGGAACACATGCATTTGGTTCATGCCATCCGAACAGGCGAATATGTGAATTATGGTGAAATTACAGCTAATTCAACACTTACGGCTATCATGGCACGAACAGCAGCTTATACCGGAAGAAAAGTAACCTGGGAAGAAATTTTTAAATCTGACATGGATCTCGGACCAAAAGAAATCGCATTCGGTCCGGTTGACATGCAGTTTGAAGTTCCAATTCCAGGAACAGCACATAAGGCCTAGAAAGCCTCCCCCAACCCCTCCACAGGAGGGGCGTAAAAAAAAACGTTCAAACTATTGTACTGAGAATATTCACCGATCCTCAAAGTCCCCCTGCGGGGGATTAGGGGGCTTAACTTAAACTAAAATGGACAACAAAAGCTCACGCAGATCTTTCCTACGGAACTCACTTTCAGCAGTTGCCGGTACAATTGTTCTTCCACACATTATTCCCTCTTCAGCCATGGGAATGAACGGAATGGTTCCACCAAGCGACCGGATTGTAATGGGTTCAATCGGAGTTGGCTCCCAGGGAACTTACAACATGAATAATTTTCTTCGTTTCAGGCAGGTTCAGTATGTTTCGATGTGTGATCTTGACACAAGTCACCTCGAAAAAGCCTCAGCCATCGTGAACAAGAAATACAGCAATACCGACTGTAGGACATACAAAGACTACCGTGAATTTCTGGAAAAAGAAAAGATTGATGCGGTTTGTATTTCAGTACCTGACCACTGGCACAGTATTGCTTATGTGGCTGCGGCCAATTCGAAACTGGATATTTATGGTGAAAAACCATTGGCAAGAAGCATTGGCGAAGGACAGCAAATTGTAAAAGCGGTAAGGAAAAACAATATTATCTGGCAAACCGGAAGCTGGCAACGGTCTAAAGCCAATTTTCACGAAGCAGCCGAACTGGTTTTTAACGGACGGTTGGGTAAAGTTGAACATGTTGAAGTTGGATTGCCCAATGGAAACAAACTGATTGGCATGCCACCCATTCAAGAAGTTCCGGCCGAACTCGACTGGGATTTTTGGTTGGGATCGGCGCCCAAAGTACCATACCGCGGCGTTTGTCACTGGAACTGGCGCTGGATTCTGGATTATTCCGGAGGACAATTGACCGACTGGGCAGGTCACCACATCGACATTGCCCAATGGGGACTTGGACTCGACCGGACTGGCCCGGAAGAGATTTCCGGAGAAGGTGTTTATCCGCCTTCCGGAGAATTATACAATGTTCCGGTTGAGTACGATTTCACCTGCAAATACAAGTCCGGAGTGACCATCAGGGTGGCCAATGCCTCGCGCCTGCCTCAGGGAATGGGTGTTACCTGGTACGGCGAAAACGGCTGGATACACGTTGACCGTGAGGATAAACTAATTGCCTCGAAACCGGAACTGCTTTCTGAAAAACTGGGCGCCGATAAAAAGCCTTTGTACAAGAGCAACGACCATTGGGGCAATTTTCTGGAATGTGTACACTCCCGGAAAGAAACCATTACGCCGGTTGAAGTAGCACATCGTGCGATATCGGTTGGATTGCTGGGCGAGATTGCCATGACCACCAAACAGAAAATCCAATGGGATCCGGTGAAGGAACAGATCATCAACAACGACGAAGCTAGTAAATTGCTGATGAGACCCTTTCGTTCTCCCTGGAAAATCCCGGCTATTTAAAAAATAGCCCACACCTTAATCATAGATTGGGACTCCTGAAAACCAGGGTACTTTTCTAAACCGACCAAGAACTGCCAGCGAAGGAAAACGGATTTCCCAAACCGGCAGTCTTTTGTTCATTAGGAATGTGGTTTAATTCATACCAGCGATTGAGTTCTACAGTTACAAAGTGCCTGAGCGCCCAGGTAAACAATTTACAGCGTGACTGAACGGTACATCATTATACTTTTCACACTGCCTCTTTGCCACTTTGTTTCTATGGTACTTATTAACGACCACTATGTCAATTTGATGTTTTCAAATTGAAAATCTGTATCTTTAACCCTCGTACATCCTGAAAAAATCAGGTGTATTGCCGAATTAAAAAGAGAATTGCCTAATAACCGAAGCTATGTTTTCGCTCATAATTCCAGTTTATAATGAAGAATTCCTGATAGAGGAACTAGCAGCCCGCTCAGTACGGGCACTTGAATCGTTCACACCAAACTATGAAATCCTATTTATAAACGACGGAAGCACAGATTCCACGCTCCAAAAACTGGTTGAAGTCCGCAAACGCTTTTCAAGAATTAAAATAGTCGATCTGTCAAAAAATTTCGGGCACCAGGCCGCGTTTACCGCCGGATTGGAGATGTCGCTTGGAAATTATGTGGCCATGATGGACGGTGATCTTCAGGATCCTCCTGAATTGCTGGCTGAAATGTATCACAAAATTAAAGATGGAGAATATGACATTGTGAGTGGAAAGCGAATGGGCCGCAAAGGCAAGCGACTGCGATTGACGACGAATCTCTTTCATGCTTTCTTCAAAAAAGTTTCCGGATTGGACGAAATTGAAAATACAGGAAACTTTTCGATGATGAACCGAGCAGCAGTCAACGCCCTGGTCCAAATGAAAGAAACCATCCGGTATCTGCCAGGTCTGCGTTCGTTTATCGGCTTCAGTCAGGGATATGTTGAATATATCCGGGAAGAACGGTTGGAAGGAGAACCCAAAATGACACTTGGCAAACTGATGGTTTTAGCTGCTGATGCCATCTTTTCGTTCTCTAAATTCCCAATTAAGGTTTGCCTTTTCCTTGGAACTCTTGGAACCATCGTTTTTATGTTTGCCGGAATCTATGTATTAATCGCCAAAATCTTTGGATTTGCCTTAATCGGCTGGTCTTCTACTGTCCTAAGTATCTATTTCCTGGGTTCCATACAGCTTATTTTCCTGGGTGTGGTGGGCGAATACGTTTACCGGATTTACAAAGAATCGCAAAACCGCCCCATCTACCTGGTGAAAAAGTTTTACGATGCCGAAACTGAATAATGGGAGAAAAAAAACTCAAGATTATTTTCATTGTGCTTGCCCTTTTTATGCTGGCAGTTCTGTTGCTCATCGGCCGGGACGCCGGAATTTCGGGCGACGAAGAAGTCCATTACCAGCATTCTGAACTGGTTTACAAATATTTCAGCACGCTGGGCGCCGACAAATCTTCGCTTGACACTCCCAAAACCTACCTTCAATACTACGGACAATCTTTTGACAATTTGGTCACTATTCTCATTCATTGGTTCGGGATCGAAGATATTTACGCGTTCAGGCATCTGATGTGCAGCTTTTCAGGATGGTTGGCCATCCTGGTGACCGCCTTGTTTGCCGCATCAATTGCCGGATATGGAGCAGCTATCCTGGTGCTGATTCTGTTTGCAGTATCGCCAACATTTCTTGGTCACGCGCAAAATAACCTCAAAGATATCCCCTTCGCATTGGCCTATATTTCGAACGTTTACTACTCGCTTAAACTCGTCTTTTCTGAAGAAAAACCAGCCGGAAAAACGATTTTTCTCTTGATATTAAGCATCGCCTTTGCCATCGGAATTCGTGCCGGGGGGATCCTGGTCGTTTTTTACCTCGGTTTTTTCATGTTCCTGAAAATCGTTTTGGACTGGATTGCACATCAAAAGATAAACGTTGAACTTCTAAAAAAACAATTCTTCCTGTTCGCCGGCATTTCAGTGGCCGGTTACCTGTTGGGGCTGGCCACCTGGCCCTACGCGCTGCAAAATCCTTTGCTGAATCCGTGGAAATCGTACCAGGTAATGACTCATTTCCCGGTAACTGTCAGGCAAATTTTCGAAGGTCGCTTCGACTGGTCCGACTTTCATCCGTGGTATTACCTGCCCAAATACATGGCGATTACCATCCCGGTAATTGTGTTTTCAGGACTGGCCGCCTTTTTCCTGAATACGCGTAAAAATTACACCTCAAGCCAAAGGGTACAGCTGATTTTGCTGGGGTTCACCATTCTCTTTCCAATTATTTTTGTTATCCTGAAAAACTCCAACCTTTATGGTTCCTGGCGTCATTTTCTATTTGTTTATCCGGGAATTATCCTGATATCAGCTCTCGGAATCCAGGCTTTTCTGATCCGTTTCAAACAACGGTTGATCCGAAATGCAACCATTGGAATACTGATGGTACTCAGCTTTCATCCGCTCCGGTTCATGGCCGCCAATCATCCGTATTATTACCTCTACTACAATCAGTTTACCGGCGGACTGAAAGGGGCTTATGGAAATTATGAGACCGACTATTATTACCACAGTATGCGCGAAGGAGCCGAATGGCTTCAGGAATACCTGAAAAACAAACCCAATAAAAGCGAAATCATTGTTGGCGGCAATTTCCCTTCACAGTGGTATTTCAGGCAAAACAAGGACATCAAATTTGTGTATTTCCCTTACCAGAACCGGAGCCAATACGACTGGGATTACGCCATTATTGCCAACAGTTATATTCCGCCCTTTCAGCTGAAAAATAAAATCTGGCCACCCTCGAATACGATTCATGCTATTTTTGTCGATGGAGTTCCGGTTTGTGCCGTTATTAAGCGGCTCACCCAAGATGATTTACGGGGTATCCAGGAGATGCAAAAGGGCGATAACATTAAATCTGTGTTGTTTTTTCAAAATGCGTTGGCGCAAGATCCTCAAAATGAACTGATCTGTTATAAGTTTGCAGAGTCTTTGATGGCCTCCGGACAAGATGAGCGGGCAGAGCAAATGCTGAAATCGTGTTTGGAGATCAATCCTGAATATGTGCAGGCGCTGGTTTTGATGGGAGATCTGGCATTGAAACAAAAAACCATTGGAAAAGCCGCAGGTTTTTATGAGAAAGCCATCCAGGTCAACCGGAAGTATTTCGGCGTTTACCCGAAACTAGCCGGAATCTATGCTGAAACCAATGTAGCCAAGGCCCGTAAAGTACTCAGGGATTGCCTGAAATTAAATGCACGGTACATACCTGCGCTGGAGGCGATGGCCGAAACCTATCGGGAAACGGCTCCCGAAATGGCCGGAAAATACGATAAACTGATAAATAAATTAAAATAACTTTTTAAAATTAAAACGATGAGAAAATCAATTTTGATGGGGCTTTTAAGCCTGTTTTTTATGGGTGGAATGAATAAATCTTTCGCTCAGAGCGATTCAGCAAAAATTGCTGAAGAACCAACAGATACCATTTCGATCGACAACATGGATCCGGTTTTTTATGAAGAAGAAGATACGAAAGAAGATTCAAACACGATGACTTATGCCCTTATTGGTGGTATTGTGGTCATTGGTGGAGCAGCCTTCTATTTCATTCGCAAAAAGAAAAAATAAGAATACCAGACATTGGATCTAAAAAAGCTCCACGTTTCCGTGGAGCTTTTTTTATGGCAAAAGCATCTTAAACTACTTCCCAAAAGCAAATTCCATGTCCGGATTCACCTCAATTTTAACCCTTTTCCGAAAGTCAGAAACAGTACATTGGGACTCAAATTTTATCATTAGCTTTATTTCTTTCAGTTAAAGATTTTGATTCTACTTATTAGTAAATATATTTACAAGGAATAAAAAAATTAAAATGAAGCGAGTAGTAATTACCGGTCTTGGAGCAGTCACCCCATTGGGAAATTCAGTTTCTGAATATTGGAATGCCCTGGTTCAGGGAAAAAGCGGGGCCATTCCAATTACACGGTTTGATGTTTCAGGCCTGAAAACCAGGTTTGCCTGCGAAGTAAAGAACTTCGACCCGTTGCAATATATGGAAAAACCGGAAGCCAGGAAAATCGATTTGTATGCACAATATGCCCTTGCATCAACACACCAATGCATGCTGGATTCTGCCATTAATCTTGAACATACCAACCGGAGCCGTTGTGGGGTGATCTGGGCAACCGGAGTCGGCGGAATCGGCACATTGGAAAAAGAAATTGGCGATTTTTTTTCGCCTGAAGCAAAAGGAAGGATCAGTCCGTTTTTTATTACCAAGATGATTGCCAACATGGCTTCCGGACTGATTTCAATCAAATACGGACTGCAAGGAGCCAGTTATGCCACTGTTTCGGCTTGTTCCTCGTCAAACCATGCCATCACGGATTCGTACAACCTGATTAAAATGGGCAAAGCCGATGTGATGTTGGCCGGAGGTTCCGAAGCGCCAATAAGCATTGTAACAGTTAGTGGGTTTAGCGTGATCAGAGCGCTTTCAGAGCGCAACGACAGCCCGGAAACAGCCTCCCGTCCGTTCGATGAAAACCGCGACGGATTTGTTTTGGGCGAAGGCGGCGGAGTGTTGATGCTGGAAGAGTTGGAACATGCAAAAAAGCGCGGGGCAAAAATCTATGCTGAAATGACTGGTTACGGATTAGCTTCGGATGCCTACCACATTACCGGCTCACATCCTGAAGGGCTTGGCGCTCAACTGGCCATGACCGAAGCGATGCGCGAAGGAGGTTTGCGCCCTGAAGACATCGATTACATCAATGCACATGCAACTTCGACACCTATTGGCGACATCAGCGAAACGCTGGCAATCGCTGCCGTTTTCGACTCCTGTTTATCCAAGGTAGCTGTCGGAGGAACAAAATCCATGACAGGCCATTTGCTCGGCGGAGCAGGCGCCATCGAGGCCATGTGCTGTGTCCTGGCTATTCATAACGATATGATTCCTCCAACGATCAACCTGCAAACCCGTGATGGAGTTATTGATCCGCGTTTGAGGGTGGAACAAACCCTTTGCCGGCAACCTGTTCATGCCGCTTTAAACAATTCATTCGGATTTGGTGGCCACATAGTAAGTACATTGTTCCAGAAATTCGAAGAATAACCCGGAAAAAAAATGGATAAGCCCGAAAACGATTCCTGTAGGAATGATTTTCGGGCTTCCTTTTTACTGAAAAAGAGGATGGACTTTAAAGAACAAGCTAAGTTCTACATCAGGAATTTCAATAAAAATAATACGGCTAAAACGGCGGTAGCAATTGAAATATCTTTGAATTTTCCGGTTAACAGTTTCAGGATTACATACGAAAGGACACCAAACAAAATTCCCTCAGCAATTGAGTAAGTCAATGGCATCATCACGATGGTAAGAAATACCGGAATTGATTCGGTATAATCGTCAAAATCAATGTTTTTAATAGGAGTCATCATCATCGCTCCAACCAGGATTAAAGCAGGCGCTGTTGCTGCCCCCGGAATCATCAGGAATATTGGCGACAGAAATAATGCAAAGAAAAACAATACCGCTACCGTTAATGAAGTAAGACCAGTCCGACCACCTTCAGAAACGCCAGCTGCACTTTCGACATAAGTTGTGACGGTTGAAGTACCAAGCATGGCGCCAACCGTTGTTCCTATCGCATCGGCCATTAAAGCCTGTTTTACGCGTGGGACATTTCCTTTTTCATCAAGCATGTTGGCTTTCGAAGAAACACCGATCAAGGTACCAACGGTATCAAACATATCCACAAACAGGAAAGTAAATACCACAACCAGCATGTCCATTGTCATGATCTGGCCCCATTCAAATTTCATAAATATCGGGCTTAATGAGGGTGGCATAACTTCCATCGAGGAAGGAAGATGGGTTACACCAAAAGGAAAACCGATTACAGTACCAACCAGGATTCCTATCAGCAACGCACCTTTCACCCGTAAAGCCAGCAAGGCGCCCGTAATAACCAGTGCCAGAAGAGCGACAATTGCTCCCGGATTATTTGTGAAGTCGGTCAGATTACCTAATGTCACAAAAGTTGCAGGGCTGCTGACAATGATACCGGCATTTTTTAAACCGATGAAAGCGATGAAGAGTCCGATACCAACTGAAATTGCATGTTTCATATTGTTCGGGATGGAGTTAACGATCATCTCCCGAATGTTGAATGCGGTTAAAGCAATAAATATCAAACCTTCAAGAAAAACAGCAGTCAGGGCAAATTGCCAGGAATGGCCCATTCCAAGAACAACGGTGAACGCGAAGAAGGCGTTCAAACCCATACCGGGAGCAAGGGCAAACGGTAATTTGGCATAAAGCGCCATGACCAGGGTCGCAATTAGCGAAGCCAATACAGTTGCGGTAAAAACAGCGCCTTTATCCATTCCGGTAGCACTCAGTATATCTGGGTTTACTGCCAAAATATAGGCCATGGTCATGAAGGTGGTAATGCCTGCAATGATTTCGGTGCGTACAGTCGTTTTGTTCTCCTGCAGCTTAAAAAATTTGGTAATGAATTCCATATCCGTTCAGATTAAAAAGTGTATTTAACTGCTGCTGTAGGATTTACCATAAATCCATTATGTCCGGCAAAATTGTTGCTTAATTCAACTTCACTACCGGCAGAAAAATTCTTGTTGAAGTTGTACCAGATCTGTGGTTCAGAAAGGAATATCATGGTACCAAAGCCGGTCTTTTCCCTCCAAAGGTCAGCAAAACCGGTAAACGACATTTTCCCTTCTGCAAAATTCAGGTGCCAAACAGCAGTAAACTGGAAACTGTTAGGTTTGTTATCTATTGTATTTGCTATGTTTTTATACAATGCCTTTAACGAAAATCCTCTTGAAAAATCACTCGAATTCCAGGAATAATCCACACCAGTCAGCCATGCATTATTAATGGTATATGCACCAGAGGCAGCGCCGGCCTTCCATTGACCCATGCCTCCATTGTATTCAGCATGCCAACTAAATGGAGACTGACCCAATTTAAAACAACGGGCGATTTCAAAATATGCAAGTGAAACCCCCTGGACTTCACCTACACCATAATTCATGTCGATAAAAAAGAAAGTGTTACCGGTTTTGTCGGGTTTGAACATTTCAACAGTGCTGGTCAGGTAACCACGATCTTTGCCCATATCGTAATGCAGCTGAATATTTTGACTAAAAGCGCCGAAGGCAAGTAACCCTGTAAACAAAATGAGGACTAATTTCTTCATAATCTAATCTTAAAGGTTTAAATGTAAATGATGGCTAAAAATAGTTAAAAAAGCTTTCCTGATCCGTCACTGCCCTTCTATCAATTTTATTTGTTACCAACAGTTTTCTAACAAATCCGTTTTATTGAAATTCAACTGATTCGCTCAGTCACTGTTTAATCCTGAAAATATTTTCTTATATTCATGCTCAATTTGTCCATTTTGCAGTTGGTATCCCCGAACGGATTCCCGCAAAACATTCCATAACCAATTGAACTTATCCATTATGAAACAGATTTCAAGAAGACATTTTCTTCAGGCCGGACTGATTGGAGCTGCTGCCATAACCACCGGATTCTCGAATCTGGCATATACTGGTTCAAAAAATTCCACGATTGATAAAGTCAGACTGGGCAAAACAGGTCTTTTGGTTCCTCGTCTCGCTCTTGGAACAGGCACCCACGGAGGGAAACAGTCTTCGGATATGACCAGGATGGGAGTAGAAAACTGGCTGAAAATTGCACGTTATGCGCACGAAAGAGGCATGACCTTTTATGATGCTGCCGACCTTTACGGTTCGCATAAAAATGTGAAGGAAATTCTGAAAGAAGTTCCACGCGAAAAAGCCACCTTACTCACCAAAATCTGGACACGCCCTGAAGATTGGAATCCCGATGCCCCAATGAAAACTATTGATCGGTTCAGAAAAGAAACAGGATCAGACTATTTCGACATTATGCTGCTACATTGCATGACAAACGGAAACTGGCAGGAAGAAAAAAAACCATACATTGAGGCCCTTTCGGAAGCCAAACAAAAGGGTATTGTGAAAACAGTCGGTCTTTCGTGCCACAATTTTGAAGCGCTAAAAATTGCTGCAGAAGATCCGTGGGTGGATGTAATCCTGGCACGTATCAATCCTGATGGTATCATTATGGATGCCAGTCCTGAAGAAGTAATGGCCGTGCTTAAAAAAGCACACGATAGCGGTAAGGGAATCATCGGGATGAAGATATTCGGTGAAGGACGCATGAAAGATGACAATCAGCGGGAAAAATCGCTTCAGTATGTGATTGGAAGTAAAAATGTGGATTGCATGACTATTGGAATGACTTCAGCTGAACAGGTTGAAGATGCAGTGAACCGCGTCATGCGGATTGTAAAAGGATAAAACCTCATTCCAATCCTCTATTCAGGTAAAACTGGATGTTGCAAATATCCAGGCAATTTACATCTAAATTGTTCAACAAAAAAAGCCAGACGATTTTCGTCTGGCTTTTTTCTCTGTTACAGAATTTGGTGAATGATTGAGTAAATCGAACTACTCACAAATTAATCCCAATCTTATGCATATGGTTACCCCGATAATTGGTTTATTAATTGAAACGACCGATATTTTACACGAACAGTCGATTTCAGCCAATGAACTTCCAGTTTTTGACCACTCTTTTTATAGCCATTTCTCTAAAGCTGTATTCAAAAATCGATTTACAGGATATAATTCCTTCATCGCAGCTACAATTTTACCGACATAAGCCTCCCCGATCACATCCGAATCTGCAATTTTTGAAGTGAAAGCATATGATTTGTATTTCAGCAAATCGATTTCAGGAAAATCTTTTGGAAAACCTTTTGGAGCGGTTTTTAGTTTATCGTCGTACATTACAGGATAAAGACGGTGAAATGAATCGCTGCTTAATAATTTCTTAAAATCATCCGGATGATCAAAGATTTCAGTACGGAACGCTTTCAATGCATCGGCTGGCGGGCAGTATGAGCCTCCACCAACAAACGAACCTCCGGGCTCGATATGCAGATAATAACCGGCACTGGTACTTTTCCGGCCACCTTTGGCTATAAAACTGCCCATGTTTATTTTATAGGGAGTTTTATCGGCCGCGAACCGTACATCACGAAAAATCCTAAAAACACAGTCTTTTGGATCCTGAACACCGATTTCAGGATCGAATCCGCCGACTTCATGAATAATCAGTTCAGTCAGGAATAAAACCTTTTTACGGCTTTCCTGATATCGGTCACGGTTCTGATCAAACCATTCCTTGTTGTTATTTTCCTTCAGCTCGGAAAGAAAGTTGAGAACTTCCTGCATAGGGTTTAGATTTGAAAGTGTACTTTTGCTATGAACGTTTAATCTATGAAAAAGTTTGTAATCCTAGTAGCCGGTGGATCAGGCAGTCGGATGGGCACTGAAATCCCCAAACAGTTTCTGGAATTGGCCGGAAAACCAGTATTAATGCACACCATTCAGGTTTTTTATGACTACGACCCGGATTGTGAGTTGATTCTGGTTCTGCCCCTGGCTCAGAAGGAATACTGGACCGGATTGTGCCTGAAACATTCGTTTTCGTTACGTCATCAGATTGTTTCAGGAGGGGAAACCCGATTTCATTCGGTCCAAAACGGGTTAAAACTGATTGTCGGCGAGGGAATCGTATTTATTCACGATGGAGTCCGTCCGTTGGTCAGCCAAGAAACACTTGAAAGATGCTGCGAAACGGCTCAGAAATGCGGGAATGCAATCCCTGTACTTCCCATAACCGAATCGCTGCGAAAAATGGAAGGCGACCAAAGTATTTCGGTGGATCGAAACCTGTATTTCAGTGTTCAAACTCCACAAACTTTCCGCACCGCTCAAATTCTGGAAGCATTCAGGCAAAACTTCGATCCGGCCTTTACCGACGATGCATCGGTAGCCGAGAAGGCAGGATTTGCGATCAACATGGTAGAAGGAAACCGCGAAAACATAAAAATCACGAATCCAACCGATTTAATTGTAGCTGAGGCTCTTTTGAATAATAAAGATTGAGTCCACCTGAAAAAGTAATTTTTTAGACCTCAGAGAGGTCAAATGTTTATAGAAAAAATATAATAACAGAAGGTACGACCCCGTCCGGGGTCGAATAACGGGATATTTCATTCATTTCTATAAACATGTGAAACCTCTGGGTTCAAGAAAACGAAGAAGGTACAAAGGTTTATTTAATGTATTCTCTTTTCGGATTATAATAACGGCGGAAAGAGCATTTTTTCGCCGTCTTTTTTTCATGCTAAACTTACCCACCGGTTTTGTGTTTTAGTTTGATTAATTTCACCGAATATTTTCAAAAACCGGTTATGGATTTCAATACTTTTTCTCTTTACCGTCCCAAAATGGAGTATCGTCGTTTTGGCAAAACCAATAAAATGGTGAGTGTTATAACTTTGGGCGGCATGCGTTTTAAACATGGCGGGGATGAGCCCCGCGAACTTATCCCTCAGGAAACACTCGATCAATGTCGTGATACCGTTGAAAAAGCATTGGCTCAAGGCATCAATTTAATTGAAACTGCTTACGGTTACACCAAAAGCGAACATGTCTACGGTCGTGTTCTGAACGATGAGCTCAAACTGAAACGCGATTCGTACCTTTTGATGACCAAGGGAAATCCGAATACGGCGGAAGAAACCCGAAAATTGGTCGCGCATCAGCTGAAAGCATTGAAAACCGACTATTTTGATTTTTATGCCTGGCACGGAATCAACACCATGGAATTGCTCGAAACTGCCTGCGCCAAAGGTGGTCCGGTTGAAGAGCTGCTGAAAATGAAAGAAGAAGGAATTATCGGGCATGTCGGGTTCAGCACGCATGCGCCCCTGGAAGTGATCATTAAAGCCATCGAAACTGATTTGTTCGACTTTGTAAACCTGCACTATTACTATTTTTTCCAGCGAAACAAAGCTGCCATCGATTTGGCCGAGACGAAAGACATGGGTGTCTTTATTATTTCGCCCAACGACAAAGGGGGGCAATTATCAAAATCTCCGAAAAAACTGATGGAATTAACTGCACCGCTTCACCCCATTCAGTGGAATGCACGGTTTTGTTTGAGCCATCCTGCCGTTCACACGCTGACTTTTGGGCTTCCGGTAACAGTCCAGTTCGACCAGATTAACGGCATTTTTCCGGCTTCTGCACCGCTGTCTCCTGAAGATGCCAAAATCAAACATATACTTGATGGACAAAGGCTGCTCGATCCGTATGCAGATTTCGACGGACATTGTATGATCAACGATCCGTCAGGCTTGAATATTCCTGAAATATTACGGTTCCGGACACTTTGGAAATGCTACGACATGAAAGACTTCGGACTATATCGTTACAACATGTTTCAGGAGAAAGACCATTGGTTTCCGGGCAATTTTCCAACTGATGAGAATTTAAAAAAGGTGGACCTAAGCCGATGTCCGTCCCATATTCCGCTGATCGACCTCATCAGCGAAACCCATAACGAATTATACCGGCCAAAGAAGAAATAAGGCTGGAATAAAATTCAGGAGACACCTTGTGCCCATTTTAATAAAAAATGAGTGTCCGTTTTTACACATAAACAGCTCATAAAAACCATTAATCTTTTTTTATCTTTGAAAATAAAAAAGGGTCAATGGATTGTAAAACAATACACTTCAGCGGACATGCTATTGCTCAGATGTTCAAAAGAAACATTTCTGTTGAGGAAATTGAATTTGTTATTACGAATGGAAAGCTCATTAAAGAATATCCTGAAGATAAACCCCATGTAAGTCAACTTCTTATAGGAATTTTTAATTCAAGAATTCTTCATGTTGTAGTGTCTGGTGATAAAATTGGAAATTGTTATGTAATTACAGCTTATCAACCAGATATCAGTTTATGGAATAGCGATTTTACCTCTAAAAAATGAAGTTATGGATTGTGTAATTTGTAAAAACGGAACAACTGAACAGGGAAAAGTTACAGTAACATTAGAAAAAGAAGGATCTATTATTGCCATTAAGGAGGTTCCGGCGGATGTCTGTATTAATTGTGGAGAATACTATCTGAGCCCGGAAATGACTAAAGAAGTTCTAAAAAAAGCTGATGAAGCTTTCGGCAAAGGCGTTGAAATAGAGGTAATAAAAATGACCAGCGTGGCCTGATGAGGTTTCTTTGTACCTACTTATATCCAATAAAAACGGCGGAAAAGTTACCCTTTCCGCCGTTTTCTATTGGATTAAATCCGGATTATTTACTTTTCAGTTTTTTTATCCGCTTCAGGTTTTTCCTTTTTGCAAGTTTTAACCGGATCGTATAATCGAGTTCATACAAAGCCGGAACAAACATCAGCGTTAAGAAAGTTGCGAAACTCAAACCGAAGATGATTGACCAGGCCAATGGTCCCCAGAACGCCACATTGTCGCCACCAAAATAGATGTGTGGATTCAGTTCGGTAAACATGGTGGTGAAATTGATGTTCATACCAACAGCTAATGGAACCAACCCAAGCATGGTTGCTGTGGCAGTCAGAATTACCGGCGTCATACGGGTTTTTCCACCTTCGATAATGGCCCGCCGGGTTGGAATTCCTTCCTTCTTTTTGACATCGATAAACTCCACAATTAATATTCCGTTTCGGACGACAATACCTCCCAATGCAACTACTCCCAGACCGGTCATCATGATCACCAGGTTCATGTGGAAGAGCATTACTCCGAGCAGAACACCGATGATACTGAAAATAACCTCACTCAGAATAATCAGCGATTTGCTAACCGAGCCAAACTGAGTAATCAGGATGAAGAAAATCGCTCCAAGCGCAATGATCATGGCTTTCAGGAGGAATTTAGCTGTTTCAGCCTGATCTTCCTGTTCACCAGTCAGCTTGATGTTTGTACCTTCGTGAAGTGAAAATTTCTTGGCTTCCCGTTTAATAATTGGCACAATATCATTGGCCGAATAACCAGAAAGCACATTGGAATATACTGTTATGATACGCTTTTGATCGAGTCGTTTGATTCCGGCATATGACGAGGTATAATCAATCTTGGCCACAGTTGACAATGGAATGCTGCGTAATATGCCGGTATTCATATCACGGTAAGTAATCAGCAAATTCACTAAAGCATCAATGTTATCGCGGGTAACTTTCTCGTACCGGAGCATGATCGGATATTCATCCTCATCCTGTTTCAGTTTCGAAATTTCTTTTCCATACAATGCTGTACGGATTTCCATTCCAATCTGTCCGGTTGAAATACCCAGGCGCTGAGCGCGGTCGCGGTCAATCCGAACAATGATTTCAGGAGAATTCATCTCGAAATCGGTTTTCAGCTCTTCAACTCCTGGAATATTCAGAGATTTGAGATAATCGCGAAAAGCATAAGCATCGGTAACTAGAGTTTCCAAATTTTCGCTGGTAATCTCAATGTTGATTGGTTTTCCGGTGGGTGGCCCGCTACTGTTTTTATCTACCGAAATTTGAGCGCCGGGAATATTTACAACTTCTTTACGAAGCAGTTCGAGATATTGAGTGGTGGTCATTCCGGTTGTGCGAAATTGATGCTCCACAAAATTGATGGATACTTTTCCTTTATTAAACGGAGTTCCGGTTGAAGCAAAACCTTGTTCTTCAGCGCCAATAGTCACGTTTGATATGATTGACTCGACATCCGGATTATTTTTGCCAATTACCTTGTAAACACGTTCTTCAGCCACACTGGTAATGCTGTCGGTTACCTTTTGATCTGTTCCACCGGGCATTTTGATATACACGTAGATGTTATTCGGGTCGTTATTCGGGAAAAACAATACGGTAGGTTTGACAATTCCGGTGATAAAAATAGTGACAAAAAATAAAGCAACCATTCCTGCCAATATCCAAACAGGCCGTGAGCCTTTCAGGACCATGCGGAGCTGTCTTTCATAAACACTCATGATCCATGGCCAGGTTTTTTCCTGAAAGGTTGTGATCATTTTCTTCAGT
Source organism: Bacteroidota bacterium (assembly GCA_030684645.1). Taxonomy (GTDB): domain Bacteria; phylum Bacteroidota; class Bacteroidia; order Bacteroidales; family Prolixibacteraceae; genus Aquipluma. Next base: position 31,154 of record JAUXUF010000279.1, read on the forward strand.
ATAAAATGGAAAAGAAGGATCATTAATACACCAAATACCAGAAAGTTAGCCAATCCATAAACTTTGGTAGCATAGAAAACTCCTGCAAATGCCAGCATTACGATCATAATTGTTCTGATTCGTTTCCATCCGCTTCCTTCCTGAAATTCGCGATCGTATTCGTGTTTCATAAACGAAACGGCGAATACCGGATTAAATACGTATGCTACGAAAAGCGAAGCGAATAGCGTAATAATCAGCGTTACAGGCAAATAATGCATAAACTGACCTACGATCCCCGGCCAGAAAGCCAGTGGGAAAAATGGCGCCAGGGTGGTTAAGGTTCCTGATAAAATAGGAAGAAAGACTTCGCCGGCAGCCTTTTTCGCCGCTATATTGATATCGGGATTGAACTTATGCAAACGGTGGGTATTTTCGATCACCACAATGGCATCATCGACCACAATTCCCAAAGCAAAGATGAACGCAAACATCACAATCATGTTCATGGTATAACCCAGACCAGGTAGTACCAGGTAGGCCACGAAGATGGAAAGAGGCACCGACAAACCGACAAAGAATGCATTGGTTATTCCCATAAAAAACATAAGTACAATAGTCACCAGGATGAATCCAATGATGATGGTGTTGTTCAGTTCCTCCAGTGTATTCCGGGTATGGCGGCTTTGGTCGCCAGTGATGGTCACTTCCATGCCTCTCGGAAATGTACGATCTTTCAGATCTGCCACAATGTTCACAATCTCGTCCGAAGCATCCAGAAGATTTGCACCGTTCTTTTTGATGACATTCAGGGTAATTACATTTTTACCGTCCAGGCGGGCAAAACTTTCCTGTTCCTTGAAACTATTTTTAACTTCAGCCATATCGCTTAGTTTGACAAAAGCGCCACTTGATGAATGAACCACGATATCTTTCAGTGTTTGGATACCGGCAAACTGCCCTTTGATGCGTACCGTATTTCGAACGCCATTGTTGGTTAAAATACCCCCCGAAATGGTCATGTTTTCCATGGCGACAGCCCTTTCAATATCGCTAAAGGTTACCTTGGCTGCCTGCATCTTGAAAATGTCGGCGTTGATCTGTATTTCACGATCGAGAGCACCAACGATATCAACCCTGGTAATTTCCTTCAGTCCTTCAATTTTATCCTGGGTTATTTCGGCATAATGTTTCAGTTTGTCCAGGTCATAATTTCCTGAAATATTGAGGTACATCACCGGCATCGCTGAAATATCGATGTCCATAATCGAAGGTTGTGCCGGTAAGTCGGTCGGAAGATCACTCTTCGATTTGTCAACAGCGTCGCGAACGCGCTGTTTGGCCGTTTCGATGGACAGATTCGGATCAAATTCAACAATGATGGAAGAGAAATCAGGAACTGAGTTGCTGGTTATTTTTTTGACATCCGAGATCGATTTCAATTGTTTCTCGATTGGTCGGGTTACCAGATTTTCAATATCTTCCGGAGAAGTTCCCGGGTATGGTGTGCTGACAACGATGTAGGGAATGATGACCTGCGGAAATTGTTCCTTTGGTATAAAATAGTAATTCATCATCCCGAGTACCGATATCAGAACAGCAAGTACATAAACGCTTGTCCGGTTATCGATGGCCCAGCTCGTTGCAAAAAATTCTTTAAACTTGTTTTCTTTCGACATGATTGGTCTTTTTTGTGAATTAGAAAACTACAATTTGACCGGGATTCAGATTCTGAAATCCGGCAGTGATGATGTTCTCTCCGGCTGTAAGTCCTTCCAGAATTTCGATAGTTCCATCGTAATCCATGCCTGTTTTAACGATTCTTTTTTCGGCAGTCCATTCGTTGCCACTTTGTTTGGCAATATAAATGAATTTGCCTTCCTGATCGTTCTGTACCTGATTTACCGGAAGACAGAACGCTTTTCCGTTGGTGTAATCTTTGATTTTGATGTAAGCAATCATATTAGCCCGAAGCTCAACATCTTTCGATGATACTCTGCATTCTACTTTAAATGTGCGGTTGATTGGATCAATATAACGGCTTGTGAAGTTGAGTTTGGTCTCAATGTCTTTGCCCAGATCAGGAAGTCTTACCAAAGCAGTATTTCCGTCTTTGATACGGGTTGCGTAGGTTTCTGCCACATCAGCCGAAATTTTTGCCACACTCATGTTAATCACACGAATGATTGATGTTGGCAATCCTGGCGATGCCATTTGTCCAACACGCAAGGGGACACTTTCGACAGTTCCATTGATTGGCGATACAATTTTAGCCATTTTTAATTGTTCCTTCATCGTGTTCAAACGCTGTTCCAGTGATTCCTTGCTGGTTTTTGCCTGCAAATACTGCAATTCACTGCCAATTTTCTTTTCCCAGAGGGCGCTTTGTTTTTCGAAAATACTGGTTGTCAGAATAAGCTGTGTGTTCACTTCTTCGAGCGATTGTTTCAGAACCTGGGCATCGAGTTCGGCCATTACCTGACCTTTTTTAACCGGAGTGCCTTCTTTTACATAAACGACGGTAACTATTCCGGCCATTTGCGGGCTTACGGCAATATTCTGATCTCCGTCAACAGTTCCCTGAACCTCAATATAGTGGTTAAAGACGCATTCTACGGAGGGAGTTATCTGTACTGAAATTGCTTTCATTTCAGCTTTTTCGCCGTTCGGATTAATTTCAGCTTCGAGTTTTGCAATCTGGGAACTTAGTTGTTCCTGTTGTGCCTTCAGCTTTTCAAGCTCAGCTTTTTTATCGGTAGCCGCACTGCACGAAACCAAAAAAGCAACCAGCGCTGAATAAATAATAATGTTTTTCATTGTTTTTATTTTTGACGTTTTTATAAATTTCTATTTGATTTCTTTGTTCTGATTGATGTTGAACAGTTTTTCCAATTTCGACTTAGATCCCTGTAAATCATAGATACACTGATAATAATTGGTCAGATTGGTCAGATATTGATTTTGGCTGGTCATCAAATCCATACTCGACGCCATTCCCTGTTTATATTTTTCAAGGGTCCGCTGATAAATAACGTCGGACAACTCTTTACTCTTTTTCTGATTTTCATATTTTTCAAGTTTTAATTTCAGGTCGTTCTGAAACTGAGTGGCTTGCATCGATAGGCTGCTTGAAACGAATTTGGTGGTATTTTGTGCCTTTTCCAAAGACATCTTTTTCTGTGCTACGGTCGAAAGTCGTTGTCCGCTACTAAAAATAGGCAAACTCAAATTCACGCCAATTAAATCTTTGGGAGCAAAATCAAAGGCCGGAGCTTTCAGTTTTTCGGTGTGGTTGTAAAAGCCTGAGATTGTTGGCATAAAGCTTGTTTTTACAAGGTCTAATTCGAGTTTGGCTGCTTTCTCTGCAGTTTGAATAAGTTGATAATCAATATTCTGGCTGATATTGAATGATTCAGTTATCAATTCAAGGCTCGATTTGGTAAGTGACTCATCCGACTCTAAAATATCACTTAATTCAACTTTTACCGTTTCTTCCATTCCCAGTTGAATTTTCAACAAACGATATCCCATGTCCAAATTACTGTCAATCTGGTTCATGGCATTCCGAATAGTATTGCCTGTCAATTCGAGCTGATCAACATCTGTCTTTTCGAGAAAGCCCTGTTTGTTCATTTCCGAAATCTCGTACAAGGTTTTGTTGATGTTTTCGAGATTTTGTGTCAATATTTTCCGGCTTTCTTCGGCCAGTTTAATCATGTTATAAGTGTTTGTAACTGTCTCAACTACATCAAGCTTAGTCTTTTCTGCATTTTCTTTTGTCAGGCCATAATAAACCTTGGTTGCCTGCAATCCAACAAAGTAAGATCCACTGAAAATCAATTGGGAAAGCGTTAAATCAAAAGAGGTATTGTTTTTCAGCCCAAGTTCAATAGGCATACCCGCCTCACTGTTTAAGTAAATGTTTTCTCCATTCGAAAGAGTAACCGAGCTCATTGTTCCACTTTGGGTGGTTGGATCCCACGGAACTTCGGTATTAGACAAAGTCGTTTTACCTCCAAAACTCAGCGTCGGAACTTTAAAAATATGCGAATAACTGCCTTTTGCATTGATTTGAGGAAGTCCGGTTGCAATGGTTTCCCAAACTTTCTTTTGGGCAATTTTCAAATCAAGACCTGAGTTTAAAATGTTGGTGTTGTTCTGCAATGCCATTTTTAAAGCGTCTTGCAACGAAAGCTTTACTGGCTCTTGCGCTTCTGAAAGCAAAGTTCCGATGAGGAATATTGCCAATAGCAGTAAATTCTGTTTTTGTTTTCTGAACATGTTTTGAATTGATTATTGGTTATTGATATTTTTATTCAAATGAGTAATTTCTGATTTACGCTTTTCAAAATAAGCAATGCCTTCCGGAGAAGAAATGGCCCGGATATGATTTTCGAACATGACCTCAAAGACTTGGACAAAAGTGATATTTTCAACAAAACAGTAATCCTTGTTATGCATGTCAACCAAATTACGGACATAAAGTCCGGCAACCAGTTCAACATTCACATCACTGCGGTATAATCCTTCTTTGATGCCCTTTTCCAGATTTTTGCTGATATGGCTGAAGATGTGGTTTTGCTTTCTGATCATGAATTGACTAAAAATCGGTTCGTAGTACTTTTTCATTTCGAACTTTAACTTTGGATCTAACCGTCCCATCTCATCAAAAACCATCAAACTGACTTGTATCAATATATCGATGGCATTCAGATCCAGCAGTTTTAGTTTTGAAAATTCGTTATCCCATTTTATTTCTTCAAAGAAGAAAAGTTTCTCGATCAAGTCTTCCTTGCTTTTAACATGTTGGTAGAGGGTTTTTTTCGAAATCCCCAGACTCCGGCTGATGTCATCCATGTTCAAATTCCGGATCCCGAATTCGGAAAACAATTCGACCGTTCTTTCCAGAATCGCCCGAAGTTTAGGATCATCAAAATTTATTTCGTCATGCATTTTTAAGTTTTCTTTAATTTCGCAACAAAGAAAGGAAACATTTCAGACAAGAAACGTTTCCGGCATGTAAAATGTTTGTTAATTATTTAGCGTCAAATTTCCTGAAATGTTCTGAATATCGCTTCAGGAAGGTAGATTATCCGGCAATTTTAGTAGGTAAGTGACTGTTTTTGGATGGTAAAAGTTCCATCCACACAAGCCCCTCTCCAACCTCTCCCCGAAAGGGAGAGGCCAGGTTGTTGAAGATTCTGAAAATTCAAGATTTTAGTGAAGATGAGTCAAGTCCTGGTTCTTTCTCCCCTCCATTGGAGGGGGTGGGGGAGGCTGCTGTTCTAAAATACCAACCCGCTTAGCCAGGCCCAAACCACATAACGCAAAAACTTACCGGCAAGCATGGCTGCTGCAGTGATCCAAATATTGGTCCGTAATAACCCGAGTCCAACGGCAAAAATATCCCCCACTCCGGGAACCCAGCTTAAAAAAGCAAAAATAGCTCCGCGTTTGTACAACCGGCTGTGCCATTTTTCAATGGTTTCACGTTTAATCCGGAGGTATTTTTCGATCCATTCCCATTTGCCCATATAACCAATGGCGAAACTGCTCATGCCGCCCAGCCAGTTTCCGGCTGAGGCTACCAAAACTGCGGTATATACATCGGTTCCATTGGCAATCAGGAAAGTAAGTAAGGCTTCGGAACTAAAAGGCACAACCGTTGCTGCCAGAAAGCTGGCCAGAAAAAGTCCCCAAAGGCTGTAATCAAAAAGTCCTCCCATAGTTCCGGCAAAGTTAAAATCATTACCTTTGAAATAAAAAAAATGGAAAGATTATTAGATAGGATCTCGACAAATCCGGAAATATGCAACGGGAAACCCATCATTAGAGGTATGCGCATTACGGTTAGTTCGATGCTTGATTACCTGGCTTCAGGCGAAAGTATTGAAAACATACTGGATGCTTATCCTGTTCTTGAAAGAAAAGATATTTTGGCCTGTCTTGAATTTGCAAGTAAAATCGCTGATAAAAGCATCCTAACTTATGAGCTCAAAGCCAGCTGAACATCTCCGGTTTTTGGTGGATGTAAACTTGCCCAAAAAATTTCAATTCTTTCATTCACATCAGTTCCTCCACGTGGTTGATATCAATCCATTCATGAAGGATAAGGAAATTTGGGATTATGCCATTGCAAATGAGTTTGTTATACTTACAAAGGATACCGATTTTTATGAATTGCACCTAACAAACGATGTCTTTCCCAAAGTGGTGTATTTTAAATTGGGGAACATGAGATTAAATGACTTGCACCAATTTTTTCAAGAATTCTGGCCTTCAATTATCACTAAATCAGAAAACTCTTCCTTCATTATTGCCTATTTGGATAAGATTACAGTGATCCGATGATAGCTTTCAAGGGATAATGTTAAAAAGCATCTTCAATGCCGTCAGATTCATCCGAAAATAATAGATTTAATTGTTTGATTATTTGAGCGTTCGGATGGATCTCCCATGCCATGAGATGTCCTCTTTGAACTTCATTCTTATGTTCTTTTTATGCCACTTCATTAAAAATCAATTCCGTAGCATGTTCGTTTCATGCTCCAATTTTAACTACCTTTGAACGCTTAATTTTCAAAAATAAAAACCATGGATACTACCCGTCAAAATAAAATATCACGGCTGATACAAAAGGATATGGCCGAAATACTGCAAAAGAAAGGAAGGAATTTTTTCTCCGGAGTACTGATCAGTGTTACCAATGTCCGGGTTTCTCCCGATCTTTCGATTGCACGGGTTTACCTGAGCATTTTCCCTTCCGAAAAAGGCGCGGAAATTCTGCTGGAAATCAAAAAAATGCACTCCAAAATCAGGGGCCTGCTCGGATTGAAAGTCGGGAAACAACTCCGGATAGTTCCGCAACTTGACTTTCACATCGACGATAGCCTCGATTACATCGACAACATCGACCGGTTATTGCATGAAGAATAATTCCGGCTTCGACAAGCTCAGCCACCGGCACTTTGACAACCGACTGATTATTTCAAATTTCTATTCCAGTTTCGACTGGTTAACTTTTAACTTTTGCCTTGACTATGCAATACGATCCGATTAAACGTTCGCTGGGAAAAGTATTTAACCAGAATCCAGTTTTGCGCAAATTGTTTTACCAATTGCTCGATTGGTTGCTGCTTCGGGCCTGGCATATCCGCAAGGAACTACGTAACCGCAGGCATTCTTCTCCTGAAATAAAAACCATTCTCGATGCCGGTTCAGGATTCGGTCAATATTCTTACCGCATGGCAAAGTGGTTTCCGCAGGCTGAAATAAAAGCGGTTGATATCAAACCCGAACAGATCGAAGATTGCAATCAATTTATGCATAAGGCAGGTTTGTCTGATCGGGTAAAGTTTGAACTGGCCGATCTGACTCAATTTCAGGAAAATGACAAATACGATTTGATACTTTCGGTGGATGTGATGGAACACATTGAAGAAGATGTGCAGGTCTTCCGGAATTTTTATACTTCGATGAAAAAAGGTGGCTTGTTATTGATATCAACACCATCTGACCAAGGTGGATCGGACTCGCATGACCACGATCATGAAGAAGGAGTTCACGGATTCATTGACGAACATGTGCGTGACGGATACAACATTACTGAGATTGAAACCAAATTGAAGTCTGTCGGATTTTCGAAGGTTATTGCCAGCTATTCTTATGGAATTCCCGGAAAAATCTCCTGGAAACTTTCGATGAAATACCCGATCTTGCTATTGGGGGCCAGCAAATTGTTTTTCCTGGTGCTTCCGTTTTATTACCTGATTGTTTTCCCATTTGCCTTGGTCCTGAACTTTCTCGACCTTGGCATAAAGCATAAAAGTGGAACTGGTTTGATTGTAAAAGCCTGGAAATAAATTGAAAACTGCCTTCTATATCGCCCGCCGTTACCTGATTTCGAAAAAATCAGTCAATGTAATCAACCTGATTTCAGGCATTTCGGTGGCCGGAGTAACTGTTGGTACCTTTGCACTGGTGGTCATTCTTTCAATTTTTAACGGACTCGATTTTTCCATCAAATCGCTTTTTTCAACCTTCGATCCGGATATTAAAATAACGGCAGCAAAAGGTAAATCGTTCGAACTGACCGATGGTAATTTTGATGCAATCAGCCATTTGAACGGGATTTCGGCAGTGACGCCCGTGATTGAAGAAAACGCTTTGCTCCGGTATGGCGACCGGCAATATTTTGCCACCATTAAAGGCGTGCCCCTCAATTACAACGAAACTTCGCGACTGGATACCAGCTGCATTACCAGCGGACGATTTCTTCTGGAAAGCGAACAAGTTCCGTTTGCATTGGTTGGGCAAGGTGTGGCCTATTATTTATCGGTTGGTCTGAATTTCACCGATCCGATCCATATTTACACCCTGAAAAAAGGTACCAGCGGCCGTCCAAGTCTATCCAATGCATTCATTCACAACACCATTTATGCCTCCGGAATTTTTGCCAACCAACAGGAAATTGATTCCAAATATGTTTTGGTTCCTTTCAACTTTGCACAGGAACTGTTTCAGATGGGAAACCGGGTAAGCGCGGTTGAAATCGGTTTAAAGGAAGGCATTTCGGAAGATCGGACCAAATCGGAAATTACACGGATACTTGGCGATCTGTTTACCGTCAAGACACAGTTCCAGCAACACGAACTTTTTTACCGGGTGATGCAATCCGAAAAATGGGCCATTTTTATCATTTTGGCTTTTGTTCTGGTGATTGCCTCCTTCAATCTACTTGGATCGCTCTCGATGTTGATCATCGATAAAAAACCGGATATCGCCATCCTTCAGAGTATGGGCGCTAACCAGAAACTCATCCGCACCATTTTTCTGTTCGAAGGCTGGATGATTTCACTGGCCGGAGCCATTTTCGGCTTAATCCTGGGAGTCCTGATCTGTTGGGTTCAGATCGAATTTGGATTCCTGAAAATTCCCGGCAACGAAGGATCGTTCATTTTCTCAAGTTACCCGGTCGAAATCCGTATGACCGATCTGATGGCTATTTTTCTGCTGGTTACCGGCATCGGCTTCCTGGCCGCCTGGTATCCCATCCGGTTTATCTCGGGGAAATATCTGACAAGCCCGGTAAAATAACTGATGTTAAAACAAAAGTATTAAGTGAAATCAATTTACCGGTTTTTGACTTCGGCTAAAAATTCTCTTCATTCCGACCACTCCTAAAATTCACATCAATCCTGCTTTATTAACCCATCTTGCAGCTAATCCGAACGAAACAATTGATGTTCGGTAAATTGACAATCGACGAGTTCAGATTTGTGTACTACGGATTTTTTCTTTGCGAAGGGTGCGTATTTATATTTTAAGGCATCATAAAGTTTTCGAACATGTTGGTTTGGCTCTGAACAACGACGTATCATGATCACTTCATCATGGATGTTTTGAG
>JAUXUF010000239.1 GCA_030684645.1 Bacteroidota bacterium
CCCAAGAGCAACAGGAAGCTTACCCAGCTGCAAAAAAGGACGGTCATACACTGCATCCATGTTTAATTTTATTCGGGATGTATCCTTTTCAGGATTTCTCAGCAATTCAGGATCAATTTGGGCAAAACCTGTATTGGAAAGAAGTATTATTAAAATCAAAATAATGAACTTTTTCATGATTGCTTTCTCATATCCAGGAATATTTCGTTTTCAGAGACTATTACAGGAAAGTTTCTGAGGTTATTATCTGCCGGCCCGTTGGTTACCTGACCTTTATTATTAAATTCACTTCCATGAGCCGGACATTGGAGAAAATCGCCTGAAGCCTGTAATTCTGTTCCCTGATGAGTGCACCGCATCCATAATGCAGTATAATCCTGATCACTGAAACGATAAACACAGATCGGGTATTTAAAAGCCTCATTCCGAATAATTACGAAGGATAAGTAGGCTTTGGCCCCCTTCCCGGTTATTCTGAATTCAGATTTGTTTAACCTTAACCCATCCTTTTCAATGCTCCCGCTGAGGTATTTTGTGCTTGTGCAGGAAGTGAGTAGAGACGGAATAACTGCCATTGACAAACAGGCTGTACATCCGCTTACAATAAAATTTCTTCTTTTCATTTTATAATGATTCAAGGAACTTAATGAGTTTAGCCTTTTCATTTGACGGGAGCTGCTGAAACTTATTCTTACTCTGCTCAGCTTCACCGCCATGCATCAGTATAGCCTGTTCAATACTTTTTGCTCTTCCATCGTGTAAAAGATGATACTCACCCCCCTGAGAATTTTTTGATAAACCCAGGCCCCATAAAGCAGCTGTTCTCCATTCGGGTGTTAATGCTGTTCCTTCGGTATATTGATCATCAAGTGCCGGTCCCATGTCATGCAGCAGAAGGTCTGTGTAAGGCGCAAAGGACTTATTTGATAAAACAGCTATATCAGAATGGCCTGTTTTTAACTGTGGTGTATGACATTTCCCGCAGGATACGTTCATGAACAATTGCTTACCTGAGATAACCTCAGGATTATTCTGGCCCCTTTGTACCGGTGCTTTTAATGTTTTAAGGTAGAACACCAGGTCCAGAACCTTCTGATTTAAAATTTCGGGATCGCCCTCCTGTTTATTGTAAGTGTTGTAGTGTTCATAAGTAGAATTAATACCCATATCCTGGTTATAGGCATTAGCTGTTTGCTGTAACAGATCATAAACGGCTGCTTTCTTACCAAATCGTCCGATATATTTTCCATTACGGGTAATTGTACCCGGTCTTAATTCAGAATATGATGGAACTGTGATCCAGTTAGGCCGGCCTGAAATACCATCACCGTCACTGTCATTGACATCTGACAGCGAGATAATAGAAGCATCTGAAATAGCTTCGAAAAATCCAAGTCCTGTATTGGCCGGAGGAGTAAATTTTGAAAAGGTTGCTCCGGCAGGGATTTGCTCAGGCTGAAAGCCAGGTAAAGCCCTTTGCTGTAATTGAGGTCCTCCCTGCGATAAGAATTGATTACCAAGTGTATCACTCTGCCCAAATCTTGTTAGCGTTGTAAATGGATGCCCCTTTCCATCGCCTGCATGGCAGCTCCCGCAGGAGTTAGCTACAAACAAAGGCCCCAGTCCATTAGCAGCAGAAAAGATATCCCCATTAAAGGCAATATCTCCATTCAGAAAAATTCGATTCTGTTCTGGTGTTAAACCATCTATGGGGCCATCAAGGATTTCGTCACTTTTGGGAAGCCCGGGAATGGTCTTTTCACAGGAAGTTCCTGCCAGGATCAGACCTGCGATTAGTAGGACGACAATCGATTTATTCAACATTTTACAAAAAATTATTTTGACATGCAAATATATAATTTTTTGATGAACAAAATATAAATTTTAGATACATCTAAATTTACAATTGTTTGTATTGAATCTCTGAATTGTTTTTATAGTTTAATACAGTTTTTAGGGGGTTAGTACACTACCATCCCGCCAACAAAGCCATTGATGATGACCAACAGGGTAAACTGTTTCCAGTTTTCCTTTAATCCTAATTGTACTCCCATTTTATATGATACGTTTCAATAAGTATGATAATAG
>JAUXUF010000254.1 GCA_030684645.1 Bacteroidota bacterium
TTATTTTACGCATCTGAGCTGAATCTGCATCACGAGAAATACCTACACATAACTTGGGGCCATTAGGGTCTAAAACAACTGGCCATTCTACATCTTTAGTAGAAGATGCAGTATCTTTCAATGATTTTGAATCAGAACAAGAATTTAATCCTGCTACTGACATAACAGCCGCAAGAGATGCGGTTTTTTTTAGAAAACTTCTACGATTATCTTTCATGATTGTAATATTTTATAATTGATTTCTGAATGAATAAATATTTTTTATTTATCCCACCAAATCCTGGTTGAATAAGTATCTGGTCCCTGGCTTGCGATTGCAGCTTCAACATTTGCTGTGTTAAGTGCCTTTTCTTCATTTGAGTACATTAAACGTCTTATCGGAGCACCAGCAGTGGTGTTAAGTGGATAAGTTATTGTTTGAAGTGTAGGTACTCCTGTACGTCTCCAGTTAGCATGTGCTTCAAAGAAGTCCATGTACATATAGTGAGCTAAATAAAACTGGGTATGTATATCTTTCATTTTATCAGAATCACTACCAGTCAAAGAATGAGCAGCTAGATAATCAGTAATTTCACTTGCTGTAATCTGAATAGGAGCAAGGTTACCATTTGGAAATAAGGCAGCTGATTCCATATTAGCTTTAATGCCATTATGGTAATGTTCCTGTGCAGTTCCTGGTCCCCATCCACGCAAAGCAGCTTCAGCTAAAAGGAATTCAATTTCAGAATAACTTAGTATGATAGTTGGAGCAGAAAAGTTTGCAACAGTTGCAGTATTAGGCTCTGAATAAGTTTTTAATAAAGCAGTATTAAATCCAGGCACAACTTTACCTATACTTCCTAAATCATAACCATTCTGCAAGCCCTTTTGTAAAGCTGGCAAAGTTGTTTGGGTAATCACTTGTCCTTGTTTTGAATCGATATTCCCTTCCCATAAAGTAGCATAGAAAGGAAGCCTAGGATCATTATTTTGCTGCAACAGATCAATAAATGTTTTACCCATTTTTACGAGACCTGCCCCCTGGCTACCTTCAGGTAAACTTTCTCTTTTAAGTTCCCTTGCATCCCAATTCCAGGTATTAGCTCCAGTTGGTGTATGATTCAATTTAGCAAGATCTGAATTACTTTGCATTACACCACCTGCTATTGCTTTTTGCACCCAATTTTTAGACAAAGTTGCGTCTACTTTAGTTAATCGCATACCTAGACGTAACATTAAGGAATATCCAAAAGTTTTCCATTTTGCAATACTTCCACCATACACAACATCAGAACTACCGAAAGCAACACTTGCAGTATTCAACTGTTTGATAGCGGCTTCCAAATCCTGAAGCATCAATGGATATATTTCTGATTGCTTATCGTATTTAGGCTTATAAATACCTTCCATTCCTAAGGCTGCTTCCTTGTAAGGAACATCTCCATAAGCATCTGTAACTCTATGAAGAGCGTAAATCTTCCAAATCTTAGCAATTGCATTTAGATTTATCTGTGCAGCATCTCCTTCAGTTGAGGCAATAATTACAGAAAGTTCTCTAAGGTGAGAAGTATAAACTGTTTCGAAAAAGTTACCTGATTGTGAATTTACTATACCCTTCTCACCATACCAGAAATCCTGTAGGGTAGCGTGGTATTGCATCGCACCAGAAAAAAATTTAATATTTGTCCTATTTCTGTCAGCAGTACCTGTACCTACAACTCTGACCAAACTGGTTGTAAATAGAGGGCCTAAAGCAGGTTCAGTATATGCATTTGGGTTTACATTTAATTCTTCAAACCCTTTATCGCATGCTGTAAGGAGCATAGCGCATGTAAGTCCTATCGCAACTGTTGCGCTTCTCAATTTTTTTATGTTAAAATTCATGTTTGTCTTTATTTAAAAAATGATTAATCCTATTAAATTAATTAGAATCTTACATTAAGGTTTAGACCAAAACTTCTTGTAGTAGGCAGACCGAAATTTTCTAGACCCTGGGCGTTGGAATTATTATAATTGGACTCTGGGTCAATATTTT
>JAUXUF010000284.1 GCA_030684645.1 Bacteroidota bacterium
ACCTTTACAAGCATCCGGAAGGTTATGGCTACACACAGTTCAACGAGCATTATAATAATTGGCTGGGCCAGACCAAAGCAAGCGGGAAGTTTACGCATAAGGCAGGCGACAAATTGCTGGTCGATTATACCGGCAAAAAGCCCCATGTGGTTGACAAAGCGACCGGCGAGGTACATGAGGTGGAAGTGTTCGTTGGCATCCTGCCCTGCAGTGGTTATACCTTTATAGAAGCCAGCCTCAGCCAGCAACGTGAAGATTTTATCGGGTCAATCAACAACTGTTTTCAATTTTTAGGTGGCAGTACCAAAGCCATTGTTCCGGACAACCTGAAATCGGCAGTATCGAAAGCCAGCAAGTACGAACCCATCCTGAACAAAACGCTGAAGGACCTGGCCCTTTATGGCTGCGTGATCAACCCGACCCGTGCTTATTCCCCACAGGACAAAGTTGTTCCGGTCGAAGCCGGGCTTCCACGCATAAACCTGGTGGATATTGAAACATCCTAGGTCAAACATCCTGTTTTTAAACTCTAAATAATTCATTGCCAGTGGAAAGAACAGTTAAAAATCTATCAGTACTTTATTTCTTACAAAACATCAGTTAATTAATAGCAAAATAAATATATTTCTGTTTTGCAGCAAAAATAGTGCATTTTAGAAATAAAACAAAAATCATTTAGGAAAAAACATCAACACAGTTCAATATATCCCAATGTCGTGCATTTACTATTTTATTGTGTCGTGCTGTTACTGTTTTATTATGCTATAATATTGTGAATGATTTAATTAAATAAGGATTGCTTGGGCTGATAATTCCAAATCGAATCAAAATCCAGTAAATCGTTGATTTATTGGATTTTTTGTTTTTGTCTCATATCAAATGAGTTGAAATGAAAAAGGTCATCGCAATTAACGTTTTTGATATGAAAGAAAAACAAACATTTGGAATCCAGTTTGTGGGTAGGAAGAACAGGGAGAAGGAAAAGCACTACACCATTTTTGCCCGGAGTACAATCAATGGGGTGGGTTCGGAAATCTCCCTGAAACAGAATATATCATCGGACGACTGGAACCCTGTAACCGAATCGGGGAAAGGAAGAAAAGTCGAGATAAAGGAGCTAAATCAATTTCTGGATCAGGTAAGAACCAAGCTAAACAATATCTACCGGGAATTGATGGTTGAAGGAGACCTTCCGACTGTCGCAATGGTAAAGAATCATTTTTTGGGAATTGAAGAGCAGGGGAAATCTATACTTGACGCCTTCGATTACCACAAAAAGGTTGCGCAAGGAGATCTTTCGGACAATACCCTTCAACACTATACTACAACGGAAAAATACGTGAAGGAATTTCTTGAAGCACAGTTCAAAACAACAGATGTCTATTTGAGGGTGATTAACTACAAATTCATTACGGATTTTGAGTATTTCCTCCGAAACAGAAAACCGGTTGACCATCAAAAACCCATGCAGAATAATGGGGTGATGAAGCACATTGAGCGGTTCAGAAAGGTGGTCGGTCTGGCTCAAAAACTTGATTGGTTAAAAATTGACCCTTTCAGAAATTACCAGATCAAGTTTAAAAAGGTAGAAATGGGCTATCTTGAACCTGATGAACTTCAGAAGATTGAGGGGACAAAATTTAAACTTGACAGGCTGGAATTTACTAAGGACATTTTTATTTTCAGTTGCTATACAGGATTGGCTTACATTGATGTAATTCAGCTAAGGCCTGAAGAAATTCATCTGGGAAATGATGGAAACAATTGGATTATTTCCAACAGACAAAAAACCGGAAACCCTTTAAGAATTCCTATTCTTCCCAAAGCCTGGACAATCATTGATCGGTACATTAACCATCCTCGTTCGAAATTTAACGGAACTATCTTTCCTGTGATCTCAAACCAAAAGTTGAACAGCTATCTAAAAGAAGTTGCTGATTTTTGCACTATTTCTAAGAACCTAACTTTTCATTTGGCCAGGCACACTTTTGCCACTACCGTTACCTTGAGTAATGGCGTACCTATAGAAACCGTTTCAAAGATGTTGGGACATACTTCATTGAAAACAACCCAGATCTATGCCCGGATTGTGGATTCAAAAATATCGGAAGGCATGAATCAGTTAAAATCAAAACTTGCGTGATATTTTTTATTCTATCTTTGAAACTTCCATTTGAATCAAATAACTACCCTGGCTTTGACTTCAACTTTTAGACATATTGATTATCTTGCTGTTAAAAACCTGAAACAAGGTGATGTAAAAGCATTTGATGATTTGTTTAATAAGTATTCTCCACGTTTGTGTAACTTTTCAGTCAAATACCTAAAGTCTGCTGAAGAAGCCGAAGAGGTTGTACAGGAGGTATTTCTTTATATCTGGGACAAAAGAGAAGGCTTAAAGCCTGACAATTCTTTTAATGCTTATATTTTCACCATCGCCTATAACATTATAAAAAAGTACTTTATAAAAAAGTCAAGGGATAATGCTTATAAGGATGATTTGATTTACACCCTTCTGCAACAGGAGAATAATCTGGACCAGACTATTGATTATAAATTTCTGCTTGAAAAAGTGGAGTTAATTATTAATTCCTTACCAAACAGGCGTAAAGAAATTTTTATAAAAAGGAAGTATGACGGATTATCGGTCAAACAAATTGCTGATGAACTTGGTATCTCTCCTAATACAGTAGAAAACCAACTTGCTTCTGCCCAGAAGCAGATCCTTAATGAACTTCAGAAAGAAAAATTAGCTGGGTTGATCTTCTTTTTGCTTTTTATTTCTATTTGATCATCATTTATTTTGCTGATATTTAGTGTCATATAGATTGTCTGAAAAAATATTTCATTATTTTCTGTTTTCGGATAGTGGATAATGGTCTTAAACGGACATTATAGGCATCATGGATACTAATCAAGAAAAAATAAGACGCTTTACTTCCGGTAAATTTTCATTCAATGATTATTTATCCGTATCCTCCTATTTCCAAAAAGAAGAGAATAATGAAGGATTGAAGAAAAATATGGAGGAGGAATGGAATAAAACTGAAAGCACCAGTAATAACCAGGAACGTTTAGCCCAACTCCTTGACAAGTTACATCATCAAATAAACTTAGACCATATTGTTAAGGCAAATTCATTCCAATATTTTTATCGCTTATTCTCAAAAATTGCAGTTGTCTTAATTATTCCTGCCTTAATTACCATCGCTGTTTTATCCTATTTATCGATTAATTCTCCTGAAAAGGCGGAATCCTGGGCCGAAATTCATTCCCCGGTTGGATCAAGGACCAAATTCCAGTTGCCTGATGGTACACAAGGATGGTTGAACAGTGGCTCTTCAATTAAATATCCAATCAATTTCATTAAAAATCGTAATGTTGAGATATCGGGAGAAGCTTGGTTCGATGTAGTGCATCTTAAATCTGAAGAATTTCGGGTGATTACACCATATTTTGATGTAAAAGTATTAGGCACTCAGTTTAATGTAATTGCTTATGATGATGAAACAACCGCCGAAGTCATCCTGGAAAAAGGAAAAGTTCTTGTGCTTGGCAAGGATAATGAGGTGAAAGGTGAATTAAAACCGGATCAGCAACTTGTATATAATAAATCAACAAAGGAACTCATCAAAACAAGTATCGACTCGAAAAACTACACAAGCTGGAAGGATGGATTGCTGATATTCAGGAATGTTCCCATGTCGGAAATTGCAAGGAGGTTAGAACGTAAGTACAATACGGAAATAATCCTTCATGGCGATTCATTAAAGTCGTCCATATTCAGGGCTAC
>JAUXUF010000263.1 GCA_030684645.1 Bacteroidota bacterium
TTAGCTTTTAAATCAATTGTTGATAAGGTAAAAAAGTAAATCCTCAATTAGGTGACTAAACATACGAAAACTCGATGAAAAGCCGGGTTTTTTTATTTAATGATATACCGAAAATAGATTAATGAGGATTGATTTTGATAAGTAAGTTTTTTTACCTTTACGAAACAATGATACTTCGCTGTATGAATGTGAATTTTGGTATAGGGATGAAGTTTATCGGATTGATGGTTTTAGTCATGGTCCTCTTTGCAGATTTGGGATCGTTCGGGGCTGAACCAGATGATTTATATGTGTTTAATAAAAGTAAAATTCGGATAGAAGGTGTGTTGACTCCTTTTGAGGCAACCATTGATATTAAGGAAATAGGCCTTCAACAATATATCCTGAATATTTATCTGCATTCATCTTACGCTACAAAACCACCTTCATTCAATTTTTCAGTAAAGTTTCCGAGAGAAAAAATCAATCAAATCTGGAATTCCCAAACCTGGTCAAATAAATCTTTCTTCACGCTTCCATCGTACGACAGGGCTGCTGCTGGATTTTCGATTATTTCAGGACTTACCATCAACGACCAGAACCAGATTACTTTTACCTGTAAGGATGCCTATCAATCCAAATTTGTTAGTTCAAGCATCAAAGAAGAAAACGACTCAATTTCATTTAATCTTGGATTTTTTGAAGACAATCCACCCTTGTCAAATCTTCAGGATTATCAGGCTGAGGTGTGGGTTGATTTCAGGAATATTCATTTTTCAAAGGCGATTTATGATGCATCTTCCTGGTTTTTGAAAGAAGATTTTAAGCAAAGTGTGGCCCGGGTTGATACCACCAATGTGCCGGTGTTTTCAACCTGGTATCCGATGCACCGCAATATTCCGCTCGAAAATATTACAAAGGAATTGGATTCCCTTCGGACATTCAATTTTAAATCAATTCTGGTTGATGACGGATGGCAGACCTTGGTAAATATGAAGGTTGATACCGCTTATTCCTACGAAGAAAACAGTTACAAAACCATGAGTCTCTTTAAACAGAAATGTTTGGATATGAAGCTGCCTTTATATCTGTGGTACTCTATCCCTTTCATGGGTGGTAATCCGGTGGTTCTGAAAAAATTTGAAGGGAAATATATCCGGTACCGTGCCCCGCGCCAAATGTATGTTCTAGATCCCCGGTATCCTGAAATCAGAAAATACCTGGTCAGTACTTATGCTAATTTTCTTTCCGTATGGAATTTTGACGGCTATTGGTTCGATTTTTTAAAGGGATTTTATCCGAAGGAAGGAGCAGTTATTGAAAGCGATAAGGGACGTGACTATGTTTCAATTGAATTGGCTGTTGATGCTTTAAATACGGACATGGAATCGCGGCTCAAAAGAATAAACCCTAATATTTTCCTGGGACAGAAGTTCCAGATTGTAGGGCCAAATCTGGTTAGCTATCAGAATTTCCTGACTGGTTTTGTTGGCGTGGAGAGTTCGCAGGTCGTTCGGGAAAAGATGGTGAATAACCGTTTGCTTTATGGGAAATATACTCCTTTCATGGAAGTGGTTGCCATCAATCCACGCGAAAAAGTGGAAGATATTGCCCGCAAATTGCAATCGGTTTTGTTTGGGAATCCGTATCTCTCTTTTTTTATAACCACTTTACCACAAGATTCCAAACAAACGATACGCTTTTGGCTCGATTACTGGAAAAAAAATTACAAAGTAATATTTGAAGGCAACTTTGAACCGATGCAGGTCTCGCGGTTTTACCCTGTCATAAAAGTTGAAAATGAGCAAAAAATCATCTATATGTTGTATGAAGATTATGCTATAAATTTGCCTCTGGCACTTCAGTCAACGATGGATGTTATTAATTCGAAAACAACACCCGGAATTCGTTTTCAAATAAGCAAAACCGTTGTTCAGTATAATTATGAAATATTCAATTGCCTGGGTGTAAGCACCGAAAAGGGAGTTGTGAAAAATAAAAATAAAAGCTCTATCGATTATATCGTTCCTGTGGCCGGCTTTATCAGGATTACGCCAATCAAGTAGAGTCAGACACCTTTTCGATGAAATCTGGAAAGTTTCAATTGGGCCGGCAAATCCGTCCGCCTAATCTTCTTTCAATTTTTAATCAACTGGTTTGTAATGCCGTTTCAACCATTTGGCAAGCCCATCCAAGCCGGGGAAAAGCACCCTTTCTGTAATGTTGGCCTGATCGAGCTTGTCCCTGACTTCCAGCTTTAACTCTTTGGGAATGATGATCCTGCGGTAGATGTCAGGATGTTTGATTAGCCATTCGTCAAGAATGATGGTTGGATTGGTCATCACCGAGAACAATGCAAATTGGTTTACGATGCGTTCGTCAAGCGAAGGTGGTTCAAAAAACAGTACCTGAATTTCATCGAATAGCTTGTCTAAATCTGCTAATGATACTATCTTTTCAAGCATTTCGAGTGTAAACGCATTGCATTTTTCATCATTTAGTTCGTTGATGAATGGAGTAGGGATGAGTTGATTGACCTTCACAAAATCAACTTTCCAGATGACTCCGTCGGTATCGTATTTTTCGGTATTGGCAGTGGCAAAATGCATCGCGATGAATGGAGAATATGTCCAGTCGATGAGACGGGTTGGTAAACCGTGATGTTGTGCAAGAACCAGCGCCCGCCAGAAAGTTCTCGTTAACTGAGGATCACTGCTGATTGAATATTTTCTGAAATTTCGAAGCAGGTGATATTCCAACTCAGGTTTTTCTCCGCAATTCCGGAGAAAACTGTTTTTTAATTCATAATTCATGTCCGACAATCCTCTGAAAGCGTAATCAGAGCGGTACCTGCCCATATCGGGTTTCCATGAATCCTGGTAAACCTCTTCACAAAGATGTTCCCAACTTTTAACGATGAGGTCGTTTTGATGAATCATTTTTTACTCTTTTGATGGAAGGTAAATGGTCGATTTCGGTGGTTCGGTCGAAGGATATTTTTGAAGTTCTGAGTACTAAAAATACTTCCTTATTTTTTAGGATTTTTTAATGAAGGGGCAGTTAGCTGTCCACTCTTTGGTTCAGTTGAATTTACTGTGTCTTTTTTGATCACCGGTTGAACTTCCAGCTTCTGAAAATCTTGTTTCGTTGCAGGGACTGTGGTCGTTTCGATGGTTGCAGGTTTATAATTAAAGCTGGGCAGGATATCGAGTTGTAAAATGAGCTTTAACCCTAATAAAAAGAATACCGATGCACTGAAAAGGAATATTTTCATAGGTCGAATTATTTGAACGACCTAAAATTAGATAATTCATTTTGGTTTCGTCGCTTTTATTGTCAACAAAATCCTAAATATCTGTAAACGGAATGTTTTACGGTGTGAACGGTATTATTTCAGCGATGAAGTGAGCAGATTAATCGTGGTTCGAAAATACAATTCCTGCATCTTTCCGAACCCGGTCCATGATTTCCATCAGATCAGCCGAGGCAGACAAAGGCATCAGGTCGCTTTCTATTTTGCCTGCGTCTAAACATTCCATCACATGTGCTGCTTCCAATTCGTAACCAAAGCCAATTCCCTTTTCGAAAGTGATCGTCTTTTCATCCTCCCCAAATTTCCAATAGGTTAATGTTGTTGGTGTATAAAACCGCCGGTTTAACCGCACAAATCCGTTTTCGCACGAAAACTCGGTTTGGGTGGAAGAGTAGGATGCAAAACTGGATACCAGCGAAGCCATTTCACCGCCCGGATAACTGAACGACATTAGTATAGATTCTTCAGCGCCTGTGGGGCAGAATGAAGCCATTGTTTTTATTTCTACAGGTTTCCCCAAGGCCATCAGCGACATAAAAATCGGGTAGATGCCGATATCCAGCAAAGAACCACCGCCCAGATCGACGTTATACAATCTTTTCTCCGGATTATATTCGGCATTGAAGGCAAAGTCGGAACGAACCAATTTTAAAGCGCCCAATTCTCCTGAACGGATAATCTCCATAGCTTTCAGGAAACTGGGCTGAAACCTGGTCCAGAATGCTTCCATCAGGAAGGTGCTGTTTTTTCGTGCCGCTTCAATCATTAAACTAACTTCACGGGAATTGATGGCGAAAGCTTTTTCGCACAAAACAGCTTTCCGGTGACTCAAACATAAAAGGGAATGCTCAAAATGGTGCGAATGCGGCGATGCAATGTAAACAACATCCACCTCCGAGTCATTTACCATTTCTTCATAGCTGCCGTAAGCTTTTTCAAAACCAAATTCGGAGGCAAATGTCTGGGCATTTTCAAGCGACCTGGAAGCTGCCGCATAAAGTCGTGCGTTGGGAAGTAACTGAAGATCGTCAACGAATTTCCGGGCAATTTTTCCGCATCCCAGGATGGCCCAATTGTATGTTTTGCTCATGATATCTATTTTGATTGCTTAGACGTGCAAAATAAGTATCTTTTGCGGATATCGTTTTAGAAACTGTTTAAAAATTTCCCGTTAGGGAAAATCTGTCGGTAGAAATGTCAATTTATTAGCCCTGTTTTGTCCCGTACGGGACAAAAGACCAGCATATTTTCAATTTCTCTACCGACCTTTGGTTCCTAACGGAACCAGAAAACAAAATTTAAACAGTTTCTGTGATACTTTTGAAATTTTCGTCCTGCTACTTCTGGTTGAACTTCTGGAAATTTCGAAGTGCTGTTTTCGGCCTTTCGTGTTGCGGACTTAGCATTGGATGTATAACATCTGACTTAATCTGTCGAAGACTTATCTATCTGTGTTTTATGCCTGGCTTTGAGTGTCGCGGACCTGGCTGACTTTATTTTATGCCTGGCTATCTTTGTCAAAGACTTAGCTATGAGTATCGTGGGCCTGGCTATATGTATTGTGCACTTGGCTGTGTTTGTTATATGTTTGGCTAAGTGTGTTGCGGGCTTAGCTATGTGTTTGGGATAAACTGACGATGGATATAAAATAAAAAATCCGGCCTTTTTCGATCAGGCGCCGGATTTTCTTTGGAGATTATTGTGCAACGGGTTCATCCGCTTTTTTGCTCGCGGTTCCCATTTTCTTAACCACCTTGCTAAAGGTAAACTGATCTTTTTTCAGAGGTTCATCTTTATACATTTTCGACGCGATTTTACCAATACCAATCACTTCGTTGTAAATACTGTTGAATGTGTCGACAGCCTCCTGCGTAACTTCCTGTGTCGATGTTTTCATGCCTTCCTGTGCCAGGTTGGCTTGTTGCAGTTGGGTGGCATAACCGGTGATGGCATCGATTAAAGCGGGATTAGTGCCTTTCCCGGTTATGACAGTTTTCAGTTCGTCAGTCATTCCCTTTTTAAAGCTGTACAACAATTCAATCAACCCTTCCTGGTTAATTTTATGAATGTCTTTGGTAAGGCCGAGTGTTTTCAGGATTTCGGCGGCCTCATGATTGAAATCGACTTCGATTTGTGTTTTAACAAAACCCAGATCGCGTAAGGCGGGTACCCTGATTTGATTGATCAGATCGGTTGCGTCCCGAAGGGGTTGTTTCTTATCCAGCCCCAGGAAGTCTTCGATGGCTGTATCAATTTTCAGGATCAGTGCCGTTACATAGGCTTCGGTCCAGTTTGTACGGGCCATGCTTAACTCGCCCAGGTTGGATTTCATGCTTTCCAGGATGGTTTTTGCCGCCATGAGCATCACTACATCTTTGTAGCTGTAATTTCGAAATGACATAAGCGTTAAATTTTTGGTTTATAAAAAAAAACTATTGTAAACTAAGTTCGGACAAATAGTAATATAAGTCAAGTCTTTTTGATCAAAATATCAAAAAAAGCAAACTCTGTATTTGAACAAATAAAAAAAACGGATGAAAACGGTAATGAATACTGGAGTGCCAGAGATTTGGCAAAAGTTCTTGAATATTCTGAATACCGTCACTTTATTCCTGTAATATACCGAGCGAAAGAAGCATGTTTAAATAGCGGTCAGCCTTGGCAAAGGGGCTCAGCGTGAAGTTGAAAGTGTTAAGCTCTCCCGCTATGCTTGTTATCTGATTGTGCAAAATGCTGATCCTTCAAAAGAGGTGGTAGCCATCGGACAAACCTATTTTGCTATTCAAACAAGGTTGCAGGAAATTCAGCAATTAGACGAATAAAAGTCCGTAAAACCATCCAGGAACTGGGCGGCACTATGCCCGAAAACCTGCCGGTAGCCGATAGCATTAAAAAGCTTGAAAAAGCGAAGCAACCCCTGCAATTAAAAGGAAAGGATAAACCCAGAGGTAACCAGTATTAACCAACTGCTATTTGATGGGTACAATAATTTTGGTAAGGAACCATCGAACAACTGGTGGTATTATCGAATATGGAAAGCATTAATGCCGTGCTGATTCACCAAAGTTTGCCGCAAAACGAACGCATCATGCAACTCAATCAAATTGCCATAACCCAAATGCGATCGTTACTGGGCTATAAAAGCCTGAAGAATTTGAAATGAGTTGAAACTCTTAAACCTTAAAAGCGGCTGAATGAAGGATGAAAATTAGGAGTTTGGGCGCTTTTGGTTTTTAAGTCAGAACTTTATTAATAAAAACTACCAGACGATGCTTTACATATCGGAAACCTACTTATCTTTAGAAACATAAATCAAACAGCAACTTTTCAATGGCTGAAAAAGAAGCAAAAGCACGAATTAAAATAAATAAACTGTTGGAAGAAGCCGGATGGCGACTACTTGATAATAAATCCGGTAAGGCAAATGTAATTTTTGAGAATAACGTTAAGATTACCCAACATTCAATTAACGACCTCGGAGAAAACTTTGAAAAGACTAAAAATGGATTCATTGATTTTTTGCTTTTAGATGAAAAAGGATTTCCATTGGTTGTTCTTGAAGCAAAAGCCGAAGATAAAAATCCGCTGATAGGGAAAGAACAAGCCCGTAAATATGCCAAATCACAAAACTGCCGGTTTGTAATTCTCTCAAATGGCAATTTGCATTACTTCTGGGATTTGCAACGGGGAAATCCATACATTATAACCACATTTCCAAAACCTGATTCGGTTGAAGGATATAAAAAATTCAGACCTGATAAAGACCGGTTGATCAATGAGCCGGTAAACGAAGATTATATTGCCCTGACACAATATCCAAACTTTGCTTCTGATCCTGAATATCTGAACGAAGCCACGCGCAGCAATTTTTTTATGCGGACAAAGGTTCGTTTATTAAGACGCTACCAGCTAAAGGCAATTAAAGCGATTCAGAATGCAGTTGCGAATAAACAAGACCGTTTCTTGTTTGAAATGGCTACCGGAACAGGAAAAACACTGACAGCAACGGCTGTAATTAAGCTTTTCCTTCGAACAGGGAATGCTCAGCGGGTCTTGTTTTTGGTTGACCGGCTGGAATTGGAAGACCAGGCAAACAAAGCATTTATTGAATACCTGAAAAACGATTATAAATCGGTTATTTATAAAGAAACACGCGACGATTGGCGAAAAGCCGAAATCGTGGTAACGACAGTCCAATCGTTGTTGTTCAATAATAAATTCAAGAAGCTTTTTTCGCCAACCGATTTTGATCTGGTGATTTCAGACGAGGCACACCGTTCGATTGGAGGCAATGCAAGGGCCGTTTTTGAATACTTTGTCGGATATAAATTGGGCTTAACCGCTACACCAAAAGATTACATTAAAAAATTCGAAACGAACAGGAAAGGTAAAGATCCCCGGGAATGGGAACGTCGTCTGCTTTTAGATACTTACCGGACTTTTGGTTGCGAAACCGGTGATCCTACCTATCGCTATACCTTGCTGGACGGAGTTCAGGAGAAGTTTTTGATTAATCCGATTGTTGCTGATGCCAGAACGGAGGTAACCACTCAGTTGCTGTCTGATAAAGGCTATGCAGTTATGGAACCAACAGCGGATGGTGAAGATGATGAAACTTCATTTTTTCACCGTGATTTTGAAAAGAAATTTTTCTCTGAAAGAACCAATGTGGTTTTTTGCAAAACCTTTCTGGAAAATGCTCTGAGAGACCCTATTTCGGGCGAATTGGGAAAAACAATTGTGTTTGGGGTAAGCCAAAACCATGCAGCGAAGATTTCCCAGATTCTGAATGAAATGGCCGATAAGTTGTATCCCGGACGATACAATTCCGATTTTGCAATACAGGTAACTTCCTTCATTTCGGATGCGCAGCAAATGACCATGAATTTCACCGAAAAAAGTAATAAACTGAATGGTTCAGGCAATTTTAATCCGGTTTACAGAACCTCGAAAACTCGCGTTTGTGTGACCGTTGGCATGATGACCACAGGCTATGATTGCTCCGACATTTTGAACCTTTGTTTGATGCGTCCCATCTTTTCACCAACTGATTTTATTCAGATCAAGGGACGGGGAACACGAAAGCATAATTTTTCGCAGCAAATTGTTGATGCCGGGCTAAAAGAAGAATTTAAAAATACCGAGAAAAAGACATATAAATTATTCGATTTCTTTGCCAATTGCGAGTATTTCGAAGAAAAGTTCAATTACGATGAAGTCATAGAACTTCCTGCCAAACCAACGAAAAAAGGACATGGTCCCGAAGGCCCAACTACAATTCAGGAATACGAGACCTTTGAGGAAGACAAGATTGTCGCCCTTCAGGAGGAACAAATCGGTTTGCAGGGAATGCGCATCGACCGCATGTTCTTCAATAAATTTGAGGACGAGATGAAGAACGATAATTTCGTTTCCGAAAATGTACGCGAAGGCAAGTGGGACGTTGTTTTAAACTATGTAAACAAAGAGATTCTGAACAAACCTGCCGAATATTACACCCTCGACAAATTGCGTAAAGCGGCCGAGGTTGACCGTAGATTGACCATGCAGGAGATCATTGAGAAGATATTTGGTCTAATTCCTTATTTCAAATCAAAAGATGAATTACTGGAAGAAGAATTTGAAAAATTCATCACCGATTTTAAACCTGAAGATAAGGATGACATTCTTGCCCTGAAATATTTTTTCAAGGCATACATCACCGACAACCGGGTAAGGGACATTATCGAGAAGAAGAAATTTACCGAATTAAATGTAAATCCAACCTTCAATATCAAGGATTATAAAGCCATTAGTCCTGAATGGCGGAAAATTATTCCCGGATACGTGAAGGACTATGTCGTGCTGAATCAGTTTATGTGATGTTAAAAGACCGGAAACATATTCGTTTGCGCAATTACGACTATTCCAGCGACGGATGGTATTTTGTGACCATTTGCACCCTGGATCGGGAATGTTGTTTTGGGAAAATTGAAAACCAGATGATGTACCCGTCTGAAATTGGAATACAGGCAGAATTAATGTGGAACGAAATTCCCCAACATTTTCCAACGGCAGAATTGGGTGTATTTGTGGTAATGCCCAATCATATACACGGGATTATTGGGATTGATAATATCGGTAGGGTCGTTGCATGCAACGACCTTACAATATTCATCCCTACAATTACGCCCGCGATTGATCGTACGGATGTTGCATGCAACATCCCCACAATGCCCACACCCATAATTTCCACAATGCCCCCCGCCAAAAACGAATACATGGCATCCATTTCCCCAAAACCGGGAACATTGTCCACAATGTTGCGATCATATAAATCGGCGGTGACGAAATGGTGTAATGAAAATCATATTTCTAATTTTGCATGGCAATCGCGGTTTCACGATCACATCATCCGTAACCAGGAGGAATTCGACCGGATTGAAAATTACATTTTAAATAATGTCGCCAATTGGAACAGCGATAAATTTTATACCGAATAAATGTTAGATAACGAAACGAAACGACGTATTGATACAGCCCGTGATATTCTGGTAGGCAAAGTTCCTGACCCCAAAAGCCAGGTGGAACAGATTACCATCGCCCTGATCTATAAATTTATGGATGACATGGATTCGGAGGCCGAGGAATTGGGTGGCGAATCCTCGTTCTTTTCGGGCGAATACGAAAAATACGGCTGGCGCAAAATATTCAATCCCGGCATGGGTGGTTTCGAAATGCTTAGTTTATATAGCGAAGCCATTTTGAAAATGGCTCAAAATCCCAATTTGCCGCAGTTGTTCCGCGATATTTTCAAAAATGCCTATCTGCCTTACCGCGACCCCGAAACGCTGAAAAGTTTTCTGAAAATAATCGATGATTTCTCTTACGACCACAGCGAAAAACTGGGCGATGCTTTCGAATATCTGCTTTCTATTCTGGGTAGTCAGGGCGATGCCGGACAATTTCGCACCCCACGGCATATCATTGATTTTATGACCGCTATTGTTGATCCCCGGAAATCGGATACCATTCTCGATCCGGCTTGTGGCACGGCAGGGTTCCTGATTTCTGCGTTCAAACATATCCTCAAAGCCAATTCGTCCAATTATAATTTTGCCACCGACAAACATGCGTTTGAACAACATGGTGTCAAATTGGATGAATTAACCATTAATGGCAAAAAATACAGAGGCGACAAATTAACACCCGACGAACGTGCCCGAATTATAAACAGTATCAGGGGCTACGATATTTCGCCTGATATGGTGCGCCTGAGTTTGGTAAACCTGTATTTGCACGGTTTTACCGACCCGCATATTTTTGAATACGACACACTGACCAGCGAGGACCGTTGGAACGAATATGTTGATGTCATCCTTGCCAACCCGCCGTTTATGTCTCCAAAGGGCGGCATACGCCCGCACAAAAGGTTTAGCATACAAAGCAACCGCAGCGAGGTGTTGTTTGTCGATTACATGGTAGAACATTTAACCCCAACCGGACGTGCAGCCATTATTGTACCCGAAGGTGTTATTTTCCAAAGCGGAACAGCCTACAAAAGCCTGCGCAAAATGCTGGTTGAAGAAAACTATCTGGTAGGCATCATTTCATTACCTGCCGGTTTGTTTAATCCATACAGCGGTGTAAAAACCTCCATTTTGTGGATCGACAAATCGCTGGCCCGAAAGACAGACAAAATCCTTTTTGCCAAAATTACCGCCGATGGTTTCGATTTGGGCGCCCAACGCCGGCCGGTGAAACAAAACGATTTACCCGATGCATTCCGTGCCATCAAACAATACATTGATTTTTTGCAAACGGGATCAATACCAACTGTGGGGACGATGCATGTTGATGATTTTCATGTTGATGATTTTGCACGGTCGTTGCATGCAACGATCCCCCCAGATGCGGCATCCGTAGGGATGTTGCATGCAACATCCATTAACAAAACATCCATTAATGCAGGATCATCGCAATCCGATGCGGCACCCGTTAATCCAACATCCATGAATGCAAAATCATCGCAATCCGATGCGGCCACCGTAGGGACGTTGCATGCAACGTCCAATAATACAGGTTCGTTATCGACAGGGACGTTGCATGCAACGTCCCTACAAATTGCACCATCAACCGAATCGGCCCTGCAATCCATTTATCCCAATATTTCCCTGGTTTCCAAATCGGATATTGCCGAAAATGGTGATTATAATTTGGGTGGTGGGAGGTATAAAATACAATTAGATAGCAAATCAAGATTTGAAATAGTTTCACTTTTTGAATTGGTAGAATTTCAAGGTGGATATGCCTTTAAAAGTGAAGAATTATTGACTAATCAAGGAACAAATGGTTTGCCAGTTATAAAAATTGGGAATGTTGATAAAAGCGGAAAGTTATCACTTGATTCAGTCCAATTTTTCCCGTATGATTCTTCTTTAAATCGGTTTTTAATAAGAAATAGAGATATCTTGGTTGCAATGACAGGTGCGACTGTAGGGAAAATTGCAATTTCAGAGCATGAAAATCTATTACTTAATCAACGTGTTGGTCTCATTCGTATTTTGAAAGATAAAATTCATGAAGGTTATTTGGGCATTTTACTGCTTAGTGAAAAATTTTATAGGTATTGTCAGCAAACAGCAGGAGGTGGAGCTCAAGGCAATATATCACCTAAAGATATTTTATCATTCCAAATCCCCCTTCCCCCACTTTCCGTCCAACAAAAAATTGTGGCCGAAATAGAAGCCTATCAAAAAATCATTGATGGTGCGCGGCAGGTGGTCGAAAACTACAAACCCCGAATTACAATTGATCCGGATTGGGAAATGGTGGAATTGGGTAAAATTATTGATGACTTAGAAACTGGTGTTAGCGTAAACTCTGAAAATAGACCAATAAATTCAGGAGAAAAAGGTGTCTTAAAAACAAGTTCTGTGACCTATGGCATATTTAAACCAGAAGAAAACAAAATAATTTTACCAGAAGAGTTACAAAAAGCGAAATGTAGCCCAAAACCTGATTCAATATTAATCAGTCGAATGAATACTGAAAATTTAGTTGGAGCTAGTGCTTATGTGGATAACAATTACGAGAATCTTTATTTGCCTGATCGACTTTGGCAAACGATTGTTTCAAGATCAGATGTTTCAGTTAGGTTCTTGCATCTTATTATTTCATCAGAAGAATATAGAAGAAAAATTAGTGAAATATGTGGCGGAACAAGTGGAAGCATGAAAAATATTTCAAAAAAGAATTTTCTATCATTATACATTCCTCTTCCACCTCTCGAAACCCAGAACCAAATCGTTGCACAAATCGAGAGGGAGCAAGCTTTGGTCAATGCCAATAAAGAGTTGATCCGTTTGTTTGAGCAAAAGGTAAAAGACCGCATTGCCAGGGTTTGGGGCGAAGATATGCCAAAGGCCTACCCAGAACCAGCCGGAGAATTCAGTCAGGTTGCCGAACCAAATGGCTAACGGGGTTCTATTGTGGCCTATGTTTTTACAGTGGTTAAAGATTAAACTCCACCTTCCGCCCGATTCACGCTTTTATCCTTCACCTGAGAAGTTTGCTCAGCACCGGAGCCGGTTTGCATTTGGATAGGATGTAAAAAACCACATAGACACATAGAACACATAGTTTTTTATCTGTGTGAATCCATGTAATCTGTGGTAATAATTTGGGGGTTTTCTATGGTTCTTTATCCGCCAAAAGGAGGACAAGTGTGTCTGGTGTGGTTAGATGTCCTTGTTGGATTTGAAGAGTTGCCCGGTTTGGGTTGGCTTTTGTTTAGCTTTAAACTTTTCATTTGGATGAACTTCATTTCCGGAATTCTGTTTACTGTTTGTACACAATTTGCAAAAATGACTGAATTTAAAACAGAACGTGAGCGCTTGCCGCGATGGATGAAATCTCCGCTGCCCAAAGGAGAAAACTATTCGAAAGTCAAACGATTAATTGCCGACCACCATTTAAATACGATATGTACCAGCGGAAATTGCCCAAATAGGGGCGAATGCTGGAGCGCAGGAACTGCCAGTTTCATGATACTGGGCGATAAATGTACCCGTAACTGCCGGTTTTGCTATGTCCTTAATGATGTTCCCGAACCTGTTGACTGGCTGGAGCCGCTTCGTTTGGCCAAAACCATCCAAACGCTCGGATTGAAACATTGTGTGATTACCTCGGTTACCCGCGACGATTTACCCGATGGTGGCGCTGAATTCTGGGCAACGACTCTCCGGAAAATAAAAGAGCTGAATCCGGATACAACCATCGAAACCCTGATCCCGGATTTTAATGCCAATCCCGTTTTGATCCGGAAAGTGATTGATGCCGCGCCTGACGTTATTTCGCACAACATGGAAACAGTCCGCCGTTTGACTCCAAAAGTTCGCAGTACTGCGCGATACGACCGGAGTTTGCAGGTACTTAAAATCATTTCTGAAGCTGGAGTTGTTTCCAAATCGGGCATCATGGTCGGTTTGGGCGAGACTGAAGATGAAGTTTTGCAGGCGATGGATGACCTTCGCGGTGCGGGATGCAAGGTTCTGACCATCGGCCAATATCTTCAACCGGATTCCAATTTGCTTCCGGTTCAGGAGTATATAAAACCTGAAACCTTTGAAATGTACAGGGAAGAAGGCATGAGGAAAGGATTTTCGTATGTGGAGAGTAGTCCGCTGGTAAGGTCATCATATCATGCAGAACGACATGTTCACGGCTAGTGGGCAGTCACAGTTTTTTGTAAAAGGTTGTCATTGATTGTCATTAGCTATGCGTCATTTGATTGTCAATTGCTACATGTCGTTAATTGCATGAAGAGTAATTACAGCCAATGACAATTGAATGACAACCAATGACTAATGCGAATCAAGGGGGTGAATTTTTTAAACCCAAAGGGTTGGCATTATTATAGAATATGGTGCAGAAAGTGTTCTTTAACCACGGAGTGGTGATATAATTCTGTCATGCCTTCGGCATTCTCACCTTTTTGCAGAACGATTTGCTATAATAATATCATGCCTTCGGCATTAAAATCCTGTTATTTTCAACCCTTGATTCGCATGACTACTTAATGACTATTGAATGACTAATTGAACTTTAACTTATTCATGAAGCGAACAAAACATATCGTATTGGATGTTATTAATTTAACT
This sequence comes from Bacteroidota bacterium, assembly GCA_030684645.1. GTDB lineage: Bacteria > Bacteroidota > Bacteroidia > Bacteroidales > Prolixibacteraceae > Aquipluma. Next base: position 14,434 of record JAUXUF010000263.1, read on the forward strand.
CCGGAAACATTTATCATCAGACTCGACCGGATGGATTTTCAATTTGAGCCCGGACAGTATGTCGTTATCCGTATTCCTGACCATAAAAAAGGGCGGGAGTATTCCATTTATAGCGCAACAACCGATGAATATCTCGATTTTTTGGTCCGCGAAATTCCAGCCGGAGAGTTTTCTCATTATCTGCGTAATTTGAAGCCCGGTTCAGAATTGGATGTCGAAGGGCCGAAAGGTTATTTTATCCTCGATGAACGGACTAAAAAAGGTCATTCTGCATTAATGGTTGCCACCGGAACAGGAATTTCACCGTTTCATTCCTACGTTAAATCATACCCTGGCCTGAATTACCGGATTTTACACGGAGTACATTTTGCGGAAGAAGCTTATGGTCGCGAAACATTCGATCCCGGCAACTATTTATTGTGCACTTCGCGGCACGAAAAGGGTGATTTTTTTGGCCGGGTTACCCAATATTTGAAAGAAAATGTAGTGGATATCGATATCATATGCTATCTCTGCGGAAACTCCGACATGATTGATGAGGTCACAACAATCCTCGAGGAGTACGGACTTCCTGCCGAAAATATCCGTACTGAAGTTTTTTTCTAAAAGCTAATCCTGAATTCAATCGGACAATTCATGATTTTTCCGGATCAGAACCAATGGTCTGTGCGAAATTCTTATTTTTGTGAACGTACACTGGCATACCAGCTCTAACTTTTCTATTCTTCTTTCTGATGTATAAAATTATCATTAGCTCTGAACTGAAAAACCGATGCCCCAAATTGAGATTGGCCTGCATTGAAGCGGAGGTGAAGGTTGCTGAATCGGCTGACGGATTATGGTCTGAAATTAATTTTCAGATAGAACAACTCAGGCAATCATTGATGACAGAGGATATTAGTCAGATACCAACCATTAAAGCATCACGGAAGGCATACAAAGCCTGTGGAAAAGATCCGGCCCGATACCGTCTGTCAGCAGAAGCGTTGTTGCGGCGGATTGTTTCCGATAAAGGCTTGTATCGGATCTGCAATGTGGTCGATCAGTTGAACCTGGTTTCCATCACGAGTGGTTTCTCCATAGGAGGATATGATTCAGGCCAGATACAGGGTGACATCGCTTTTGGAATTGGACAAACTGATGAACCTTATACCGGAATCGGAAAGGGCGACTTGAATATTGAAAATCTGCCTGTTTTCAGGGATGAATTGGGTGCCTTTGGTACTCCAACAAGCGATTCGCAGCGTACCGAAGTTACTACTCAAACCAGCCGCTTTTTAATGATACTGATCGATTTTGGCGCTGACAATCAGTTGGAAGTGACCGGTAAATTGGCTGTCCGTTTATTGAAAGAGTATTGTCAGGCAAGAAATATCATCGAATATAACATCGATTAATATGACACAGGAACTCTTTAAAGTAGCTGTATTTCAGCTGGATTTAGTTTGGGAGAATCCAGCTGCCAACCGTGGAAAAATTGATGAATGGCTTCAGAAGGCTGACAAAAATACTGATGTTGTCTTTCTGCCTGAAATGTTTACCACCGGATTCACGATGAATGCTCCGGATTTGGCTGAACCGATGGATGGAGAAACTATCCAGTGGATGAAAAACCGAAGTCTTGAACATCAGTTTGCTCTTTGCGGTAGCCTGATCATTTATGAAAACGGAATGTATTTCAACCGGCTGATCTTTGCTGAACCTTCCGGAGCAATTCATTTTTACAACAAACGCCACCTGTTTACAATGGGCGGGGAAGAAAGTCATTTTCAGAAAGGCACGGAACGCTTAATCATTACGTACAAAGGATGGCGAATTTGCCCGTTGATCTGCTACGATCTGCGTTTCCCGGTGTGGGCAAGGAACAGAAACGAATACGACATTCTCGTATATTCGGCTAACTGGCCGCAAGCCAGAACTGAAGTCTGGAATACTTTACTAAAAGCCCGTGCCATCGAAAACCAGGCGTATGTGGTTGGCGCAAACAGGGTAGGAGTGGATGGAAATATTATTTCCTATTCAGGGAACTCACAATTGATTGATCCGAAGGGTAACATACTTTCAGCGATTGGAGACCATCTCAAAGGCATCGTTTCAGCCCGGTTTTTGTATAGCGAATTGATGAAATTCAGGACAGATTTCCCGGTTTTGAACGATGCTGATCTGTTTAGACTTGAGTCCACTTCTAAATGATTTTTTCGACCTCAGAGAGGTCAAATGTTTATAGAAAAGAGATCATAACTCTAATATTCGACTCCATTCGGAGTCGTACAATGTGTTAATTTGTTGATTTCTATAAATATGTGAAACCTCTGGTTTCATAAAAAACTATCCGGCAAAAGTATTTTTTCCAGGTTTAACTTTTCGGAGAAGTGCACTCAATATTTTGTTTAAGTGTATCTATCTAAAATACCGTGTTTTTCGGATTGATTATTTACATTGCGCCACCTAATTTAAAGAAATAAAAAATGAAATTAATCCTATCTCTGGCATTCATTCTTTTGGTTTTGAATGCCTCTTCGAAAGATTACAAAATCACTTCCCCAAACGGTCAAATTGATGTTACTGTTTCGGTAGATACTCAGATTCAATGGTCAGCAACAGTTGGAAATCAACCCATCTTTACCAAAAATACGATGAGCCTCGATTTAGGAACTACTATTCTGGGTGATATGCCCAAAGTTGTTTCAGCCAAAACCACCTCAGTTTTCGATGTGGTTCAAACTGTGGTTGCTGTAAAATCAAAAACGATCAGCAATAATTATAACCAGCTGAAACTAGTTTTTAAACCAAACTATGCTGTGAGCTTCCGGGTGTTCGACAATGGTATCGCCTATCGCTTCGAAACAAGTATCGAGCAGGAAATTACGGTAAAAAATGAAGAAGTAAGTTTGAACTTTTCCGGCGATTATGGAGCGCTTTTTCCTGAAGAAGAAACCTTGTATTCTCATTACGAGCGGCTTTACCTCGATCAGAAGTTGAGTTCACTGGCAGCAGGAAAGTTCTGTTCACTTCCTACATTGGTTAAGGCTGACAACAACATCAAGATCGGCATTACTGAAGCTGACTTGTTCGATTACCCGTGTTTGTTTATGGAAGTAGCAGGAAAGGCTGCCTTTAAAAGTAAATATCCGCATGTTATTCTGAAATCGGATCAAAAGGGCGATCGCGAAATTCAAAATATTACGGAGGCTGATTACATCGCTCAAACCTCCGGAACCCGCACATTTCCATGGCGCGTTTTCATGATCAGTACTGAAGATGCGCGTTTGGTTGAAAATCAAATGGTTTATCTGCTTTCACGCGAAAATAAACTCACAGAAACCGATTGGATTAAACCGGGTTTGGTGGCCTGGGACTGGTGGAATGAAAACAATATCTACGGTGTCGATTTCAAAGCTGGATTGGATACCGAAACCTACAAATATTACATCGATTTTGCTTCAAAAAATAAAGTTCCGTACATCATTCTGGATGAAGGCTGGACTAAAACTACTACCAATATAAAAGAGTCAAATCCTGATTTGGACCTTCAGGAATTGATTGCCTACGGAAAAACCAAAAATGTGGATATCATTCTTTGGTGCCTCTGGAACGCGCTTGATGCCGATATAAATGGTACTTTGGATCTGTATGCCAAATGGGGTGCAAAAGGTATTAAAGTTGATTTTATGGCCCGCTCCGAACAATACATGGTAAACTTTTACGAACGCGCGGCCAAAGCCTGTGCCGACCGAAAACTTCTGATTGATTTCCACGGGGCTTTCAAACCTTCAGGAATGGCAAGGGCATATCCGAATATCATCAATCATGAAGGTGTAAAAGGGATGGAAAATGCCAAATGGAGCAAAGATATTACTCCTGAACACGATGTGACGCTGTGTTTCACCCGCATGCTGGCCGGACCAATGGATTTTACACCAGGCGCCATGACCAATAAAAATGAAAAGGATTACGCCATCAGTTTTTCGCATCCGATGAGCCAGGGGACCCGATGCCATCAGTTGGCCATGTATGTTTGTTATGATGCTCCATTGCAGATGATGTGCGATAGTCCGTCGAATTATTACAAAGAACAGGAAAGTACATCTTTTATCAGCAAAATGCCGACTGTTTGGGACGATACTAAAGTTTTGGATGCTAAAGTTGGGGACTATATCCTGACTGCCCGACAAAAAGGAAACGATTGGTATCTGGGAGCAATGACCGATTGGACTGCCCGTTCGCTCAATGTGGATTTGTCTTTTCTGGGTGAAGGGACTTATGAAATAGAAATTATGCAGGACGGGATAAACGCTGATAAAAGTTGCAACGATTATAAACACACTGTAAAACAAGTCACAAAAGCTGATAAACTAAAAATTGAACTGGCTAAAGGTGGTGGCTGGGCAGCAATTTGTAAAAAAATCTAAAAAAGATTCAGATTGCAGTAGGGGTATCTGAACGTTTACCTGTCTTTATATCGTTATCATTAAAATGTTGATCTAAACCAACAAAATTTCCTAGACCACCTAAACCAGGTAAATCGAAAAAAGGTCGCCCGAGTTAAATCAGGCGGCCTTTTCTATTGATGTCAGGTTTCAAATTTCAATTATGTTCGTTCTAAATGCAAAGTCAATGTTTGGAGCCTCATAATGAACTTGTTTCATCATCTCTGTTTCGTTATTAGCTTTTGGTATTTTTCATCACTTCATGAAATCTGACTGTTTAAAATCAATTCTTTTAAAATATTTTCTCTATAACTAACAATTTAGTTTGATAACTAAAATTTTAGTTATATGTTTGTTCCGGATATCCAATCAACTCATCACATGAAAGAATTAACCAAAGCTGAAGAACAGATTATGCAGGAGTTGTGGATCCTGGAAAAAGCGTTTGTCAAGGAAATTGTTGACAAGCTTCCGGAGCCAAAACCTGCGTACAACACGGTTTCTACCATTATCCGGATTCTGGAAAAGAAAGGATTTGTTGACCATTACGCGTATGGGAAAACTCATCAGTACTTTCCGCTAGTTAGTAAAACGGATTACACGAAATCGTATTTCAAAAATTTCCTGAATGGCTATTTCAGTAATTCGTTTCAGGAAATGGTTTCGTTTTTTGCCAAAGAAGACAAAATGAGCCTCTCAGAACTTGAAGAAATCATCAAGGAAGTCGGAAAAGATTTGGAACCTGAAAATCCAACACCCAATGTCTAGCTTTATCAATTACGTATTGGAGTCGGGAATTAGCCTGAGCCTTTTCGCTATGGTTTATATCCTGTTTTTACGGAGAGAAACCTTTTTCAGCGTAAACCGGTGGTTTCTGTTGGTTTCTATTGGTTTCTCCGCATTGCTGCCCTTGTTGCACATTCCGTTTTATACGCCTGAAGCAACTCTGTTACCCGAAGTTACTGTTACTCCATACCTCAATTTGCTGAGTGCGGTTACTATTTATGGCACTGCATTGTCGCAGGGGGCAGAACAATTTGTGTTGAATTACAGCTTGTTGGGCTATGTATATTTATTGGGCGTCGTGTTTTTTGCATCAAAGCTTATGGTCCAGATTGTCCAGATTTACCGGTTAATTGCGCAAAACCGGGTTATTCCTGAAGGGAAAGCCAAACTGGTCATCCTGGAAAGTGGGTTAAGTCCGTTTTCTTTTCTGAATTACATTTTTGTGAGTAATAACCTGCAAATTACCAATGGTTGGGAGAAAATGCTCGAGCACGAACGACAGCACATCCGACAGGGGCACACATTTGATGTACTTATTCTCGAAATTATTGCTGTTGTTCAATGGTTTAATCCTTTCTTTTGGATGTTCAGGCGGGCATTGCGCGAGAATCACGAATTTCTGGCCGATCAGGCTGTAATCTCTCATGGAACTGCGCCTTCGTGGTATAAGCAGATCCTAATCAATCAGTATGTTGGCGATCAGATTGTATTGGCCAACAACTTCAACTATTCGTTAATTAAAATCCGAATCAAAATGATGTCAAAAATAAAATCCAGAAAAATTGCCAATGTGAAAGTCCTTGTGGGGATTGTTTTGGCTGCCAGTTTAATTGCCGTATTTGCCTGTGAGCAAAAGCAATCGGTTAAAACAGAAGTTGCTCCGGTCGGGAAAACGGTTACCATCGTTGCAGATAGTCATCCGTTACAAATTATCGGCGATTCAGCCGGGATTGAAAAACTGAAGAGTGTAATTTCCGATTCGGAGAACTATGAATTAAAGCCAGATTCAGTTTCCGGTCAGTTGTCACTTGTAATGAAAAGTAACAAGGTTAAGGGAATTAATATTGTTAGTCAGAACAATCAGGAAAAACCGGCACAAATTCAGGAAGAAGTGTACCACATTGTTGAGCAAATGCCCGAATATCCAGGTGGTCAAGCTGAATTGCGGAATTTCATTGGCAACTCTGTCAAATACCCTCTAGATGCTATGCAAGGTAAAATTCAGGGGAAAGTGTTTGTTACTTTTGTTATTGGCAAAGATGGCTCTGTAAAAGATGTGAAGATTGTGCGTGGGGTCGATCCTTTGCTTGATACGGAAGCCTTGCGTGTTGTGAAAAGTATGCCAAAATGGACACCTGGGAAACAAGGTGGAAAAGAAGTTGCCGTTCAATACACCGTTCCGATCAATTTTAAACTTCAGTAAGAAGCATTAAAAATAGTTTAAAAGTAGTCCGGAGCATTCACCAAGCTGGATACTTCGGACTTCTTTACTATTCTATTCGAAAATGATATGATTATTTTTCCGTATTCGAAAATTTCAATTTACCACCTTTCCGGATGTCTTCGTGTTTCAGTACAAATGGACTATCCTTACCATTCAGCTCAACCCGATTAAACGTTTTGTAGGTATCCGGATCATCGAGGCTGATTGTGAATTTTTTGCCCGGATAATATTTCGGGTCCAGGTTTAATTCCACTTCGCTGAAAATAGGCGATGAAAGCTGGTATTCCCCCGATCCGGCCGAAGCGGGATAAAAACCCATGGCTGAAAAAACGTACCAGGCCGAAGTTTGTCCGGAATCGTCGTTTCCGGGAATTCCGCCGTCGAAATTGGTGTATTCGGTTGCCAGAATATTTTTGACTTTTTTCTGAGTTTCAACCGGATCGCCAGAATTATTATACAAATATGGAATATGGCTGTTTTTCAGGATTGAATCGGGCATCCATCCACCCTGTTCGGTTTTTAAAGCCAACGATTTCAACAGATCTTCGTATCTGTCGGGAGCCACCAGGTTAACCAACTGAAGTTGAGACTGACGCAAGCCTTCAGAGGAAAAATCGTCGTAATAGACATGCCCTTCTTCCATTTTCCGGATCGGTTTATTTTCATCGAATCCAGGATAGGTGCCATCCACATTGCTGAATGTGCGTGGGAAAAGCATGGAATGATACAATGCCGTGTAAAATTTGGTGTAATCTTCTGTTTTGCCCCCCTTCAACTGAACGACAGATAACGATTCATTCCAGAGTTGTTCGGTTTCAGCTTTGGTCTTCTCAAATTCCCAATGTGGTATTTCAGCCTCAAGATTGGCGCGGGCTGCTTCGATACTGGTAAACGACGTTCCAACTTTAGCCAGAATCACATCTTTATCATTGACATTGAAAATGGCATAAGCGCCAATATCGGTTTTATCCGAAATTTCAGTTTGCTTTTTCAAATCCTCCATCTGGAAATAGCATCCGTAATTGTCAAATGGCCGGTTAAACCTGGCTACAAAATATCCACAGAAACCGGCTGGTTTATCTGAACCTTCGTAAATGCGATTTACCGGATTGTACCCGTAGATTTCCTGTTTTTCAGGATCAACCTTGATGTATCCCTTTCCTTCGTCACTGTTTGGGGTGATCAGGACTGTAGCCTGATCTTTTTGTACATACGAAAACCTGAAAAATCCCGCACGGGCAGTACCCGTCATTTCAACAAAAGTCAGGTATTCCGGAAACATACAGGAATAATATGCCGGCGACGAAATTTCGTTTTGGTGTATATAGCCCGAAGCCCGTTCGGTGGCGAAGGTGCGTAAATAACCGGTAATCGGCATAATGGTAAAACTGCCATAATCCCGTGTATCCGAACCTTCAAGCCAATGAGATCCCCGGAATCCCTGAATTCTTGTACCTCCGTAATAATACGGGGAAATGCCTTTCTCCTGTTTATCTCGGGTTTGTGGCGTCCACTGGGTCATTCCGAAAGGACTCGAAACTGCCGGGGTTCCCAGTCCCCATGAGTCGTAACCTTGATATTTCCCAATGCTGGCAGGGCCTGTTGAGGGACCTGTTCCGATTAACGGATTAACATACTGAATGAAATTTTCAGTTTTTTTCTGACATCCTGATGAAAGAAGAAGCACTGTGAGCGTGATTGAAACGAAAAGCCTGCTTGAAATCATTTTTACTTGTTTTTAGTTGATTGTAATTACAGGAACTACAAGGAGTTCCTCAGTTTAATCTTGTTTGCGTGGCCTAAAAATAGTGCATTTCTTTTATTTCAGCAAAGTAGGCAAAAGTAAATGGCGTTGGTATCCTATATTTTCACTTTCCTAATCGAGAACTTTTCATTCGTTGATTAAATCCGCTACACCTATGAATTTGAAATATATTTCAGCTATAAAAAACAATTCATAAAAACTGAAAACCTGAAAACAAAATTTGCATTTCTAGCATTTGGTTTGCTCCTGGTATGTTTATTCACCGCAGCAAAAGAAAAAGGATCGTCACTTATAAGTGGAGAATCATTGACCGAACTTGGTCAATATACGATTAGTACTTCGAATGAAGACATGGTAATCGGAGATGAAGCTCTAATAACGTATGAACTTAACTACACAAACAGCGATTCGCCTGTTTTAATCGGTGTCAGGAAAACTAAAAAGTGTATGAATTTTATTGTCCTGATTGCCTGCTATTTCCCATCACTCATCAAACCTGAAAATCTGGCCAAAATCTGATTGAATAGGAAGAATTAACTCCTGGCAGACAGAATTTATAAGGTCAGCACATATCCTGATCAAAAATTCCCGATCAAATTGGTCGGGTTTTTTTATGCCTGTCCCTCCACCAAAAGCTGGAATATCTTCAGGAATAGTGATGCCCTGTATGCCTTTTGGAAAGGGTAGGCTTGGGTTTTTCATTATTTTCAGTATTAATACCTGAGAAAAACAAAAGATTACTATTTTTATCCATAATCATTAAAAGGTTTTAAAAACCTGGAATAAGAATTAAACTAAAAGGTATGAAAATTTTTAGAGCTATTGGATTTGCTTTTCTGGTTCTGATCACGATTTCTTTTTCGAAGGATAAAATAAAATCTCCGGAAGTCACTGTGAATGAGCTTAAAATGCATGTCAGCTATTTGGCTTCCGACGAACTAAAAGGCCGTAAAACCGGAACCGAAGGTGACAGCCTGGCTGCCGAATATATCCGGAAGGAATTGAAGGAGGACGGTCTGGTTCCTTTGTATGATAAAGGTTTCCAGAGATTCAGGGTGACTGATAAAATCATTTACGGGCCTGCCAACAGCCTTGAGGTTAATGCGGCTTTGCTGAAAGTTGACACTGATTTTACACCTTTTGCTTTTTCCGAAAATAATTCGTTTAGCGCAGAAGTTGTATTTGCGGGTTACGGGTTTGATATTAATGAAGACAGCCTGAAATGGAAGGATTATGCCGGTATCGATGTGAAAGGCAAAGTAGTGCTGATCCTTCGTGCTGATCCTGAAGTGGAGAAAAACATGAGCCCATTTATCAAATACAGCCGCGACCGGGATAAGGTACTCCAGGCAAAAGACAGGGGAGCTTCGGCTGTTTTGCTGGTTTCCGGAAAGGTTTTCGATCCGGAAGATAAATTTGAACCGCTGGCCAAAGGCGAACAATCTGTCGGAATTCCGGCATTGCGTATTTCCAGAGAAACTGCCAATGCGATTTTGGAACCGAAAAAGCTGTTGATTGAAGATCTCGAAAAGAAGTTAAACGAGTCGCGTCAACCGGAAAGTTTTACCATTGGAAGTAGAGTTTCGGGTCATTCAGATGTGGTTGAGACTACCATACCAACCTGCAACGTGGTGATGGAAATTCCGGGTACTGATCCGGTTCTGAAAAATGAATTCGTGGTAATCGGAGCACATTTTGATCATCTTGGGATGGGTGGTTTTGGTTCCGGAACGCGGGTTCCGGATACCGTTGCGGTGCATTATGGCGCCGACGACAATGCCTCCGGCGCCGGGATGATGCTTGAACTGGCTGAAAAGTTGGCAGCCTCGCCTGAAAGTCATAAAAGAAGCATCATTGTTATTGGTTTCACCGGCGAAGAAATGGGATTGCTTGGGTCAAAACAATTCGTCGAAAATCCTGATATTGATCTGAATAAGGTAAATGCCATGGTTAATCTCGACATGGTGGGTCGTTTAAATGAAAATTCATTGGTTCAGATCGGCGGAGTAGGTACAGCCGATCCGTTTCGGAAAATAATTGGCAGCTCCTGCGATACTACTGTTCTAAAACTTACCTTATCTGAAGAGGGTTACGGACCATCAGACCATTCTTCTTTTTACGGAAAAAATATTCCGGTACTTTTTGTCTCGACCGGCGCTCACCTCGATTACCATACCCCGGCCGATACCTGGGATAAAATCAATTATGCAGGAATGTTAAAAATCTCGGATATGGCTTTCCGGATTATTTCTGATTTGGCCAATATGGATAACAAACTTATTTTCAAGGAAGCCGGACCTAAAATGGTGGTTAGTCGCGGAACCCGAAGAAAGGGCGTTTCGCTTGGAATTATGCCTGACTTTGCAGGAAATGTAAAAAATGGTTTGCGTGCCGACCTGGTAACTCCGGGAAGGCCAGCAGCTTTGGGCGGCATGAAAAAGGGCGATATCATCATTTCCATCAACGGGAAACCGGTTGGCAATATTCAGGATTACATGTTCCGCCTGAACCAGCTCAAACACGGCGAAACCATCAATGTTGAAGTATTGCGCGATTCTAAAAAGGAAGTGTTGATTATTCAACTTTGAAAGATAGGCTCGGTGTTTTTATTTGCTAAACGGACAGGTTAAAAAGGGGCATTAGAAAAATATATCAGGCAATATGAACCATTGAAATACGGTCATTATTACCACATCTTTTAAGAATCTACACAATCAGGTAATTGATATTGATCAAATCGAAAAATATCTGGAATTATAATTTTAATCACTTTATTCATTAAAAATGAAAACATTTCTACTATGGATTTTAGCTTTTGTAATCACGATTTCAGCAGCTATATATCAACGAAAGACCGGCCCAACTTACCCCAAGAGATACACGGTTTCAGCCAATGGAATCGATTATCGCCTAAAGCTAATACGAAGCCTTGCCTTAGACGATGATCCGTTTGTCAGGCTGAACATCAACGATAGCACGGTAAGGGCTAAAATATATTACAAAAGATATCTTTCGAAGGACGAACTTCAAGTGGCCGATTTTCAATTTGAAAGCAAGCCAATTCATTCATTGATCATGAATAAGGTATTCCATGTCTTTAAACAAGAAGATTTTTTTGCAGAAGTTCCACAACAGCCTGCCGCAGGTAAAGTTGAATACTATTTTGAAATCACCGATCGGTCGGGAACAACTACTTATTTAAAAGAGACACCGGTCGTTATCCGGTTTAAGGGAGGCGTTCCGCTGTTCATCCTGCTGCCACACATTCTTTTCATGTTTATTGCCATGTTATTCTCCACACTTTCAGGTCTGATGGCTGCTTTCAGTGTTTCTGCATTCCGGAAATTCAGCTGGTTAACGTTTGGCGCATTAATGATTGGCGGCATGTGCCTGGGACCGGTAGTCCAGCTTTATGCATTTGGTGATCTTTGGACCGGCATTCCGTTTGGCTGGGACCTGACTGACAATAAAACCTTGATAGCCTTTGTCTTTTGGTTGTTGGCGGTTGTTATGAACCGTAAAAAGGAACGTCCAATTTATACCATTCTCGCTGCAGTTGTGCTACTGCTCATTTATTCCATTCCTCACAGCATGTTCGGTTCGCAACTCGATTACAATACAGGAAGCGTTACTCAGGGAATGATCATGAACTTTTTCTAGTTCTGATTAGTATAAAATAAATGGCAGCTTGCACATAAGCTGCCATTTATTCGTTTTTTTTTTTATTCCATACGACCCTGAAATACCGAATAAGCAAGCACATCCTATTTTTTGTGATTACGGTACTTATTTTTTTATATCCGTTTGCTCATTCTGAAAAACTGTAAACCAATACCTGACTTCAATGCGTAAAATTTTCTTTCTGATCGTGATACTGTTGCTCAGTCGGGCTGCCTGAACGAAAATCAACAGGCAGAAAAAATCCTGCAGCATTACATCGACCGAAAAGTTGATCTGATCAGGAATTTATACATGGAAAGCGCTGTGGACTTGTGGGATGCAACGGTTTCAGGAAATGAGAAAGACTATCAGAAATTAATCAACATCGAATTGGATTTTAATAAATCGAATCAGAATGTTTCCAACCTTTTTGCTCCCGACCGGTTTCCTTCCATTACCCAAAATGTATTTACCAATGTAAAGGATTTTGAGCTTCTGAAAAAACTGAAATTTTCAGGTTTGATAACTGATTCTTTTTTAACCAGACAACTGAATGTACTTCGGGAGAAGCATGTTGATTTAATCTTTATGGATATTCAGATGCCACAAATTACCGGTATTGAATTTCTGAAAACACTCAAACACCCACCCAGGGTAATTATTACAACTGCTTACCGTGAATACGCTTTGGAAGGTTTCGAGCTCGATGTGTTTGATTATTTGCTGAAACCCATTACATTCGAACGTTTTTTAAAAGCAGTGAATAAATATTACCAGATGAATCAGGATGATGTGCAGTTAGTTTCAAATATATCTCCTGATAAGCTGCCCGATGAATCATTCATTTATATCAAGGAAAACAAGAAAGTCGTAAAAATTTATCTTTCCGAAATAAAATATATTGAGGGCTTGAGCGAATATGTGCAGGTATTTACTGAGAAACGTAAGATTATCACCAAAACCAGCATGGCCCCAAAGGAGGAGAAATTACCGGCAGACAGCTTTCTGCGAATTCATAAATCGTTTATTGTTTCCATCGGTAAAATTGAGGCTTTTACTGCCAATACCTTTGAAATTCAGGGAAAAGAACTGCCCATTGGTCAAGGTTATAAAAATGGTGTACTCAGCGCTTTGAATTTTACAGGTTCGGTCTCCGGAGTTTAATTTTCTTTATTTTATAAATATGTTTGTTACAAACCGAGGTGTCATAACCAGTTCTGACTACCAATCAGCACAATTTAATTCTGATCAGTTGGTTTATGAAGTTATCCGCATTATTGACAGCGTTCCGCTTTTCCTGAACGATCATTTCCGCAGGTTACAGAAATCCATGGAAATTCAGAATATCAATTTCAGAATGGAATATCAGGAATTCGGACAAAAAATTACAGAACTGGTGCAGCTGAATCGCAAGACTGAAGGAAACATTAAGTTTGTCTATTCGACTACAGAAGATGAACCTCGGTGGATCTTTTCCTTTATTCCGCACAACTATCCAACTCCGGAAGATTATTTGAGAGGAGTTGCCACCAATCTGCTATTTGCCGAGCGCGAAAATCCGAATGCAAAAATGGTACAGAATTCCGTTCGTGAAAGCGCCGATCAACTAATTGCTGATCAGAAGTTATACGAAGTGATATTGGTTGATCGAAACGGTCTGATTACCGAAGGAAGCCGATCGAATGTATTTTTGGTTAAAGGAGACGTATTCTTCACTGCTCCGGCCTCTATGGTTTTACTTGGAATTACACGGCAAAAAGTGTTCAAATGTTTGAATGAACTGGGGTTCCAGGTTATAGAAGAGGCTGTTGGCGCAAACGAAATCAGCAGGTTTGATGCGGTTTTTCTGACAGGGACCTCGCCCAAGGTTTTGCCGGTCAGGTCAATCGGCAATCAGATTTTTAATCCGCAGCTTCTGCCAGTTATTAAACTGATTGATTGTTACAATGATCTGATTGCTAAATATATTATGAACGAAAAGACCTCCGGGGAAAATGACTGAATTATCAAATTGCCGAATTGTTTTACTGTTTACTGAGACTGACCGCCGGAACTTTCATTTTTGATCGAATCCTTTGTCATTCCTGGCTCAAGGTTGATTATCCGAAGTTTGCTGTCAGTTCGTATTTCCAGTTTTTCTTCTTCAGAAGATGGCGTTCTGAAATAAACGTTATAAGCAGCGGGGTAGGGAACAAGTAGTTTTTGTTTAGCTCCCGGAGGTAATGCAATCCCCATGATGTCGCAATACCCATTTTCTTTCCACACAATGTCGGTAACCATATTGACATACAAAGAATCTGTTGATTGGTTGACGATGGAAATCCTCTTGAAAGCACGTTCACGTGAATAAACTTCGTACCCTGAATTTAAAATGGCGGCAATGAAAAAATTTCCGAAGTTGATTAAAACATCGCCAACATTACCCCCTGCCCGGTGAACTTTCATATCATGCTGACGCTCAATACTGGTCCGATCGGTCAGGTAACGGGTGTTGGTACAGCCACCACAACAAATGATGACTGCTACTACCAGTGAAATTGTAATCTTCCTGTTCATTAAATCTGAGAATAATAGATTTCTTCTGCATAAAAATAAACATTTCAGGAGAGAATGGCGAAGTTTGATTGTTAACTTTTTGCCATTAATAGCTTTCAGCCTATCCTGATGAACAAGATTTGGTCAACTGCTCAATTTAATATAAATAATAAGGGCTTCACATTGGCGTGAAACCCTTATTAATGATTTATTGCTTAATGGCTTATTATTAATGTTTTACCACCAGTTTTCCACTGATTATTTCTTTTCCTATATTTACCCTGACAATGTAAACGCCGTCTTTCCAGTTTGAGGTATTTATTTTGAAATTACTTTTTTTAGATTTATCCGTTTTTAATTTCAAAATCTGTAGTTGATCATAAACTTCAACATCCCAGGTCACATCTGCTTTTATGCCTGAAGCATCCAGCAGTTCAAGCGTAGTTTCATCAGTTGCCGGGTTTGGTGTAAGTCTAAGATTGTAACAATAATAAGCCAGTGCAAAATCTCCCGTTATTAATTGTGATTCATCACTGCAGCAGGTAATTGCATTCACCGAAACAGTCCCGGATGGATCTGAATTTGTGTTAATTTGAATCCTGTTTTTGCTCGCTTCTATTTGGGTCCACCATGAAGGAATTTGCCAAGTATAGTCTGAGGTTGAGCACTCCCCATTATTAACTACGTAAATGTTATAGGTTGTATTAGGACAAAGAATATCAAGCCCATATTCGGTAGTAATCAATCGACCATCTAAATCCCACACTTCGAAAGAAAAATCACTAGCATTTATTCCGGTGCGTACTGGCATATTGGGTAACGTAACAGTTACACAACCTCCAATCTGTGCTCCTATCCACCCTTCGCTATTGCCGTAATTTGCAGTAAATGTGCAAGGATTTGAATCCTGAGGAGAAACACGGGTAATATTCGAGCTTGCATTCCAAATGATCGATGCCCCAGCTGGTATATTGCTTATTGAAAATGTACCGCCAGAAGAACAGACGATAGAGGGGCCAGAAATCGTTCCATAGTTAATTGTTATTATTTTACTATAATAGGGAGAATAAATTTCGCAGTTTTCATTATAAGCACGTACTTTTACTACTACTAAAGAACAGTCTGAAAATAAAGTGGCTGAAGTTCCTGTGCCAACAATTGTTCCATATGATGTCTCCCACTCATAACTTGTGGCGCCAAATACTTCCGATGTTGTTATAATATTCCCATTAGGATTATAAGTTAAGCTATATTCTTGAATTTGTGGTGTAGCTACACCATTATCTTGTTCCGGGATGATCTTAATGACAGCACTGTCGAACGTGTTAAACGAGCCATTTGGTGTAGAAAAATCACCTAAAGAAAAATAACCATTATAATCTCCATTCCATCCCCAGTTGCAAAAAAAATCACCAGTTGAATCATATCCACTAATTACCCATGAGTGTCCCGCAAATTCGAAATTACCCGCATTATAAATAATAGGCCTTTCCTGGTCTATTTCATCCTCAAGCCAGTCCCGCCAATCTAATAGATGAGAATTTTGCCATATTACATCAACATCGCTCTTACACCCCATATGGTCATTAAGCCCATTTTTGATTTTATTTGGTGTTGAGGTGGATCCGTCAGTGTCATAATTTGTATCACAAGCAAGACCGCAATGATAAATAAGCGAAGCATTATCGTCATCAGAAGTATATAAGTTCATGTATTTCCAGGTATAACTTCCCCAGTCACTTTCAATCCTGCACTTCCAATACCATAACACTTGGGCCATCGCCACAGCGGAACAACCGGCAGGGCATCCGGTTGGACAAAAACGATTAAATCCACTCCACTGTCCCCATTCAGTATCTATCATATTACTCCCAAGGGAATAGCTTTTTAGGGTCAAACTGTTTTCATTTGGTACTCATCCCATTGCTTTTTGATTTTTTCAGACTGCGTTATCTTTTTAGCTTTTATTTCGGCAATAGAAAATTTGTATCTCTCAAGCAGTACCAACAATCCTGGGGGCATTATCTCAGGATTATAGGCTCCTTTTTTACATTTCCCAAGTACCGGTGGCGCTGAAGAATCAGCAGAAACGATCACAAATCCACCTTTTGGATAACTGACAACATAATATAAAGTATCAGTCTCATTTTTAACTACAATAACATCTTCAAATGTCACATTCTGGCTTGCAGGAAAATCCTTGATATAAACTTTCTCGGCAACCTTTAATATGGTTTCTTTTTTTACATTTTTACCAACCAAACAAATTGGAACAATCAATAACAGCAATAGCATTAGTTTTTTCATAATCATTTATTTTTCGCGGTTAAAATATTTCTGTAGTTCACCTTTTCTGATTAATTCATTAATGACAGCGGTATCTGAGATAGAAAAACCTTCAGATCTATTTTCCCTGTAATATTCAGTGTAGGGGTCTTTGTCAATGATATATTTGTATATAGAATCATGGGGCAAATAACCATATTTGGTTTCCTTTCTCATATATTCCTTAAAAGTTAGACCCAAAAACACATCATATTCGTTACTTGATTCCCTATCCAATACATATCCATCTATTAACCGTGCCCGCATTTTATATACGGTGTCGTTGTTCGAATAATCGAATTTATAACGTTCACTTGTATAGCTTCCCCTGAATATCTTGTCCCCCTTCATGCCAATTGTCACCAGTTCGTAATAGTTGCCCCTGGTTTTATAAATAGATATTCCGGGATACAATGCCTCTGGTTTACACCCTGCCCCCATTATTGTAAAGAGCAGGACAAAAGCACTAATTTTATAAAGTGTTGTTTTCAAAATAGTGTAGTTTTCAGGCGGTTATCGTTCCATGTTTTGGTTTTTAAGGATTGTCCAAGTTAATAAACATATATCCTAAGATTCCAAAATTCACAGAAAGGTTGCGTCAGCGGCTTCATGTTTGGTAACATAAATATATTTAAGAGATATATGAGAGATTCAAACCTCCAAGGTTTTAGAAACCTCATTCCCATTGGGTATATTGGGATTACAAATCCACAGCTAAGAGGTGCAGATTGCAAATCTGCACCAGCCGCCTTGAACTTCTGAGCATATCCTGATGAGTATAGGCAAATATTTGAACTTGATTGGACCCCTGTTCTTGCTGATCCACCCTTATATTTTCGGATTTAATCAATGAACGAAAAAACCGGCACTCCGAAGAATAGTTACGGCACTCCAAAGATATCCTACGCCACTCTGAAGCATAGTTACGTCACTTCGAAGATATTCTACGCCACTCCGAAGCATATTTACACCACTCCGAAGCAGTTTGCGACCGTCGTAAATTGCTTCGGAGTGCCGTAACGAATCATCTGAATGGAGAGCCAAAGCTTCTATGCGACGATTGAATCCATCGGATAAGTGTTCAACGTGATCGGAATGCCGAACCAATGAAACGGAATAACGGAAGAAATTACCAAACCAGCGGGTTCTAAATCCACAGCTAAGAAGTGCAGATTGCATCAGCCGCCTTGAACTTATATTCAAATCCTGATGAGCATGGGGGTTTTTCACCTTCGATCATAAAAAATTATCGACAATTTTTTATAAATTGCAGAGAATTAACTAATAGAATTGGCCATGAAGATCATTATTCTCCCCGTTCTGTTGCTTACACTCTTTATATCCTGCCAGAACAAAGAGAGTGTTTCAAATAAAAAGATCAATTATCCGAGCCATAGCTACACCTATGTGAAATTGGATACGGCAGCACTTAAATATAAAGAGATTATCTATGTTCCCGTTTACTCCGATATTTATTACCTCGACGGCACAAAGCGATTCCAATTGACCACAACCTTGAGTGTCAGAAATATCTCCCTGACAGACAGCGCCTATGTTCTGTCTGTGGTATTCAACGATTCGTATGGAAAGCTATTGCGCAATTTTTCAGCAGCCCCTATCCTGCTAAAACCGCTCGAATCGATCGAATTCGTGATCGAGGACAAGGAAAAAAAAGGAGGGGCAGGCGCCAGTTTTATTTTGGAATGGGGAGGAAGCAGAAATTCCAACCAAATACTGATCCAGTCGGTGATGATCGGAACAGCCGGACAGCAGGGAATATCGTTCACTTCGAAAGGGGAAGTTATCAGACGAACGGAGAAAAAATAATTTTGCTGCATACTAAATTGCACCCGCAAACATCATATTGCTAAATTTTAAGTACCAATATGAATTACGAAATATTAAAAGATATTGTGATCATTTTGGCACTGTCCACTTTTGTAAATTTCATTTTTACAAAAATCAGGATACCAACACTTGTGGGGTATCTGCTTACAGGCATTGTTGCAGGACCATTTCTACTTGCTATTATTCAATCACAACATGAGATTGAACTAATGGCAGAACTTGGGGTAGTGATCCTGATGTTCACCATTGGAATGGAGTTCAGTCTCAAACATCTTTTAAGAATCAGGAGAATCGTCTTCCTTGGCGGATTTTTCCAGCTTTCGATTACTGCCCTGGTCACAATGGTAGTTGCCAGAAGCTACAATATGGATTGGAAAGGGGCTCTTTTTATCGGTTTTCTTACAGCCCTTAGTAGTACAGCAGTCGTTTTGAAAATCTTGCAGGATCGCTCAGAGGTGACCTCCAACTATGGACGAACTGTAGTGGGGATCCTTATTTTTCAGGATATTGTGTTAGTTCCGTTGTTGCTGTTTACCCCGTTTTTAAATGGGGACACAGCCAATATTGGTTCTGAACTTTTCGCTTTGGCCATTAAGACGGTTCTGATTATCGCCTTCGTTTATACCGGGAATAAATGGTTCATGCCCAAAATATTGCACTGGATTGCGATGACGAAAAATCAGGAATTGTTCCTGATGAGCATATTGCTGATTTGTCTTTCGATTGCATTACTCACATCCCAACTTGGCATTACCCTTGCACTTGGGGCTTTCCTTGCAGGATTAATGATCTCAGAATCAGAATATAGCGGTAATGCCTTCGGCAACCTTATCCCCTTTCGTGACACGTTCACGAGTTTTTTCTTTGTTTCGATAGGCATGTTGCTCGATCTTGGTTTTGTCTATCAAAATATCGGAATTGTTATAATAACCGTTCTACTCGTCATCGGGATTAAGTTGATCGTAGGAGGATTTGTCGCTTTCCTGATGGGTCACACCTTTCGTGGGACAATTCTGGTTGGTATTGCGTTAAGTCAGGTGGGAGAGTTCTCTTTTATCCTCGCAAAATTGGGTACCAGTTACCAGATCTTGGCGAACTATTATTTCCAGTTATTTCTTGCAGTCGCGATTATCACGATGTCTGTTTCTCCCCTAATGATCCAGCTTGGAAATCCTTTGGCGACCTTATTTTTAAAATTACCACTCCCGGGGTTTTTGATCCATGGCCTCTTCCCGCTGCAACAGATCGAAATCCCCAGACTCAATAACCACCTTGTTCTGATCGGTAAAGATTCGCGTGCGATCAACCTTTCGGTCATGGCCAAATACAACAAGATCCCCTACATCTCCATTGTTTTCGATCCCGCTATAGTCCGTAAGAGGCAAGAGAAAGGGGAGTCTATCATCTACGGAGATGCTGTAAATGAGCCAATTCTTTATAAAGCCCATGTCGATACGGCCAAGACCATTGTGATCTCTGTTGGTGATTTGATAACCTCCATGGCGATTATCGATAAAGTACGGCATCTCAATAAACACGCGATAATACTGGTAAGAACAAAACATGTTGAAGATATAGAGGAGCTTTACCGTTTGGGAGCCAATCAGGTAATTCCAGAGGAATTCGAAACAGCGATTGATCTTTTCGAACGTGTTCTTTCCAACATGCTGCTACCTCAAAATGAGATTGATACAACCATTGCCAGGATCAGGGACGATCACTACGGAATTTTCTACGACAAGAAAGAGGATGAAAGATCAAATATCCTCAAAAATATTCCTAATATCGAAATTGTTGCGATGAGAGTCGATGAACGATCAATCCTGACAGGGAAAACACTATCTGAATCCCAATTACGAAACAGATGCGGGGTTATTCTTGTTGCCATAAAACGAAACGACCACCTGATTGATCACCCTTCTTCAAGCACACGTCTGATCGGCGGCGATATTGCCTATATTCTGGGTAACCCAGAGCAAATCGCGAATGCTACCAACCTGTTCAATATCATTTCATAAATTACAAAATATATTTTTCGCTAGTTGATTTTTTTGGGGGTTAATCCTTCCCGGTAGTAACAAAAAAACTCCGAAGTAAAAATCTCCGGAGTTTTCGTTTGTTTGGTCTTGACCAAATTTTGGGTTTGCCCTGACCTTATTTGGATTGGTTTTTATTCGACTGGTGAATAATCCATTGCAGCCATTCGTTTGTAGCTGTTGTATCTCCATTTTGCATTCTCTTCAGACGCTTTGAAAAGTTCATCAGCTACTTCAGGGAATGCTTTTTTAAGTGAGGTATAACGTGCTTCACCATTCAGGAAGCTTTGGAATTTCGACCAGTCAGGAGCATTTGAGTCCAGAACGAACGGGTTCTTTCCTTCTGTTTCGAGCAATGGATTGTGGCGGAATAAGCTCCAGTATCCACATTCTACAGCCAGTTTTTCTTCGTTCTGTGTGCGGCCCATTGACTGTTTCAAGCCGTGGCTGATACATGGCGAATAAGCAATGATGAGTGATGGTCCCGGGTAAGCCTCAGCTTCGCGGATTGTTTTCAGGTATTGAGACTGGCTGGCTCCCATGGCAACCTGTGCTACGTAAACATAACCATAAGTCATGGCCATTGCGCCAAGATCTTTTTTGCGGATACGTTTTCCTGAAGCAGCAAATTTAGCCACCGCACCAACAGGTGTTGCTTTTGATGCTTGACCACCGGTGTTCGAATACACTTCGGTATCCATAACCAGAATGTTTACATCCTGACCAGAAGCCATTACGTGGTCCAAGCCACCATAGCCAATGTCATAAGCCCAACCGTCGCCACCGAAAATCCAGATTGATTTTTTAACCAGGTATTGTTTCAAACCAACAATTTCTTTCGCATAGTCGGCTTTATTTCCGGCAAGAACTTCCAACACTTTTGCTGAAACTTCTTCTGTTGTTCCCGCATTCAGTTTGTTTTCCATCCAGGCGGTAAATGCTTCTTTCTCAGCTTCTGAAACACCCTTTAACAAGGCAGCTTTCATGATTGATTCGATCCGGTCGCGTTGTGCCGAAACTCCTTCCGACATACCAAAGCCATATTCAGCATTGTCTTCGAACAGTGAGTTAGCCCAGGCTACACCTTTTCCGCTTTCCTTGTTTTGGCAATATGGCGTTGAAGGAGCTGATCCACCATAAATGGATGAACAACCTGTTGCATTGGCAACCATCATGCGTTCGCCGTATAGCTGCGAAATAAGCTTGATGTATGGCGTTTCACCGCATCCGGCACAAGCTCCGGAGAACTCGAATAATGGCTGAGCGAACTGTGAGTTTTTGACCGTTTTGTTTTTTTCAACAATTTTTTCCTTGTACGATACATTTTTGTCGAAATGGTTCCAGCGTGAAATTTCAGCTTCCTGTGAACCAAGTGGTTTCATTATAAGCGCCTTTTCTTTCGATGGACATACGTCGGCACAATTACCGCAACCGGTACAGTCGAGCACGCTTACCTGAATCTTGAAATTCAGGTTCGGGAATTGTTTGTTTGGTATGGCCTGAAGCGATTTTGTTCCATCAGGCAATTTAGCCATTTCATCGGTATCAATCAGGAACGGACGTATAGCAGCGTGAGGACAAACGTAAGCACACTGGTTACACTGAATACAGTTTTCAGCCTGCCATTCAGGAACATTAACGGCAACGCCACGTTTTTCATAAGCAGCAGTTCCGGCCATGAAGGTACCATCTTCTGCCCCCAGGAAAGTACTAACCGGAAGGTCATCGCCTTTCTGAGCGTTGATCACATCAACAATATTGGTGATGTATGCGGGACGGTCACCATTGTTAGTTTCAGAACTAATGACGATGTTTTTCCATTCAGCGGGTACTTCAATTTTAACAACATTGTTCCCTCCGGCTTCAACACCAGCAAAGTTCATGTTGACAATTTTTTCACCCATTTTGCCATACGATTTAACGATTGCTTTCTTCATTTCTGAAATGGCAACTTCGAAAGGAATTACCTCGGTAATTTTGAAGAATGCCGACTGCATGATCGTATTGGTACGGTTACCCAAACCAATTTCTTCACCCAGCTTCGTGCCGTTGATAATGTAGAATTTGATTTCGTTTTCGGCCATGAATTTTTTCATGGTTTCAGGAAGTCTGTTCTTAGTTTCTTCCTCATCCCAAATGGAGTTGAGCAGAAACGAACCTCCTTTTTTTAAGCCTTTCAGCACATCATATAGATGCAGGTAGGCAGGAACGTGGCAGGCCACAAAGTCAGGAGTATTTACAAGGTATGGTGAACGGATTGGTTGATTACCGAAACGCAGGTGAGAGGATGTGAATCCGCCCGATTTTTTTGAATCGTAGGCGAAATAAGCCTGGCAATATTTATCAGTAGCTTCACCAATGATTTTGATTGAGTTTTTGTTGGCGCCAACAGTACCGTCAGATCCTAACCCGTAGAATTTAGCTTCGTAAGTTCCGGGAGGAGCAACGTTCACTTCAGCTTTTAACGGTAGCGATTTGAAGGTTACATCGTCAACAATACCAATGGTAAACTGATTTTTAGGTTCGTTCAGTTCGAGGTTTTCGTAAACCGAAAGAATCTGTGCAGGAGTAGTGTCTTTTGAACCCAGTCCGAAACGTCCGCCAACAATGAGAGGAGCATTTTCGGTTCCGTAAAGAACTTCGCAAATATCCAGATAAAGTGGTTCGCCGGTTGCTCCGGGTTCTTTGCTGCGGTCGAGTACTGCAATCCGTTTGACTGATTTTGGCAATACATTCAGGAAATATTTGGCAGAGAACGGACGATACAGATGTACAACCAGCAAACCAACTTTTTTGCCCTGAAGGGCCAGGTAATCGACAGTTTCGCGGATGGTTTCAGTAACCGAACCCATGGCGATGATAATGTTTTCAGCATCTTCAGCGCCATAATAGGTGAATGGATGGTATTCGCGACCGGTAATTTTTTTGATATCCTGCATGTAACCTTCCACGATATCCGGAACTGCATCGTAGAAACGGTTTGAAGCTTCCCTGGCCTGAAAGAAAATATCAGGATTCTGAGCGGTACCTTTGGTTACCGAATGTTCAGGATTTAATGCCCTTTCCCTGAATTCCTGAATCAGGTTCATGTCAATCAACGGAAGCATGTCTGCCTGTGAAATAACTTCGATTTTCTGAATTTCGTGTGAGGTACGGAATCCATCAAAAAATGACATGAAAGGAATCCGTGATTTTAAGGTTGCCAGGTGAGAAACACCGGCAAGGTCCATTTCTTCCTGAACTGAACCGGCTGCCAACATAGCAAACCCAGTTTGGCGGGCAGCATACACGTCGCTGTGGTCACCAAAAATCGACAAAGCGTGACTTGCAAGTGCACGTGCACTGATATGGAATACGCATGGAAGTAATTCCCCGGCTATTTTGTACATGTTTGGGATCATCAGCAACAATCCCTGTGAAGCAGTATAAGTTGTGGTCAATGAACCCGACTGTAAAGCTCCGTGAACTGCACCTGCAGCTCCACCTTCGCTCTGCATTTCGGCTAACCGGACCGGGCGGCCAAAAATATTGGTTTTTCCGTTGGCTGCCCATTCGTCAACGTATTCGGCCATGGTTGATGATGGCGTAATAGGGTAGATACAAGCTACCTCACTGAACATGTAACTAATATGCGCTGCGGCATAGTTTCCGTCACATGTAATGAACTTTTTTTTGTTTGCCATTTTTGTAATGTTTAAATTATTTTTGATTTCGATTTTCAATTTTTATCAATATTTCATCTGCCCGTCTTTCCTTTAGAAAAGGTCTTTGTTCCTCCCCTTCGGGGAGGTTAGGAGGGGCTTCTAATATAAAAATCCGAATAGCCACAAGGGTATAATGTTTCCGTTTCCGGTTTCAATCATATCTGCTGCTGCAAAAGATCCATCTTCGGCAGGTAACGTATATTTTCCTCCAACGCTGAAATGATACTGATCATTGACCTTGAAATCAGCTTTTCCCGAGCTTTTTATCTGGTGTTGATAGCCAACCTGGTTGTAAAAAAATGTTTGTCTCAGAATCTTGCTGCTGATATTTTCCGGATCGATGGCATACATCAGGTTGGTGTTATGTAAATAAACCAGATCGGGTTTTTTAATTTCATCCTCATTTCCGTTTGAAAAGAGCATATTGATGATCCGGGCATTTTTCATGTACCTGAGGTAATTCATGATGGTGGCCCTTGAGGTCTGAACTTCGGCACTGATTTTACTCACATTCGGCGAAAACGGTACCTGACTGGCAATGATTTGCAGTAATTTCCGGAGTTTTGGAAGGTATTGCAGATCAATCTGATTGAGGTAAGTCACGTCAATTTCCAATGCCAGGTTGATGTGCTTCAAAAGGGTTTCGTTATAAAATCCCTTATTGTTGAGGAAATAAGGATAAAAACCATCTTTCAGATAGTCATTGAAAAAGGCCAGTGGCTTGATTTCCTGAGTTATTTCCCGGGCAATGTTAAGGTGGTCGGTCACTATTTCCTGAAGTGAATACCTTCTGAAATTCAGATTCGATTGGTAATTCAGGTACTCCCGGAAGGAGAGACCTTCGAGGTGATAGATTTTGGCAATATCCTTCAATTCGTTATTTCCTTCCAGAACACGAAGTACAGGCGAAGCTGAGAAAATAATCTGCAATTTCGAAAAATTATCGTAGCAGCTTTTTAATTCGGTTGCCCATTCCGGATATTTGTGAATCTGATCAAGGAGAAGTGTTTTTCCTCCTGTTTTATAGAATTCATCTGCAAACGAAATGATTTTCCGTTTGGCGAAATAAAAATTGTTCAGGTTTACGTACAAACAAGTTTTATCGTTTAAAAACTTCTCTTTCACAATATCGATCAGGAAGGTTGTTTTACCCACACCTCGGAATCCTTTGATCCCGATGATCCGGTCATCCCAGTTGATCTCATCCAAAAGTTCTCTTCGGATGGTTTTCCGGGTTTGTTCCAGTAACGTATTGTGAATATTGACCAAATTTTGCATGAACAGAAATTTATGCTGCAAAAATAGTGCATTCGAATTAAAAATTGCAATCTAAAGATGGCAAAATTGATTAAGAAATGTAATTTAGATTTATTAAAAATAACGTTTCATTGTAATTTGTGGTTAAAAATCATAGTAAATTCCTTTGAAATGATTAATTGATAGAATGATCGTTTGAATGTATATCCAAATTGTTAAATTGTCTAATTGTCAAATTGACTAATTTTGCATGATAATATCTGTTCCGATGGTCAAAAGAAAGCCCGAATTATTAGCTCCGGCAGGAAATGTAGAATCTTTTTATGCAGCCTTGAATGCGGGAGCTGATGCAGTTTATATGGGCCTTCCCGAATTTAATGCCCGCGGACGTGCCAGCAATTTCACCAAACCTTTGCTTCAACTGGCAGTGCAGAAAGCACACGAAAAAAAGATCAAAGTTTATATCACCCTGAATATACTGATCAAAAACAAGGAGATCGACCAATTGATAGATGTCCTGTCATTTCTTGAATCGCTGAAGGTTGACGGAATCATCATTCAGGATTGGGGCGTTTATTACCTTGCACGGAAATACTTTCCTGCCTTGGTTCTGCATGCAAGTACACAAATGGGCAACCACAATTCGGTTGGCGTGAATTACAGCGCCTCGAAAGGAATTGTGCGAACAGTCCTGGCACGCGAACTTACCATGCCCGAATTGGAAAAGATTGTAAAACAAAGCAAAGCTGAACTGGAAGTGTTTGTTCATGGTGCTTTGTGTTACTCTTTTTCAGGAATGTGCCTTTTCAGCAGTTATTCCGGTGGGCAGGGAGCCAATCGTGGAATCTGCAAGCAGAGTTGCCGCCGAATTTATCAGGATGGTGGCGAACAACATGCCCTTTTTAGCCTGAAAGACAATCAGCAGATTGAAAACCTTCAGAAATTGATGGAACTGGGTATTCATTCGCTGAAAATTGAAGGCCGGATGAAATCAGCCGACTATGTATTTCAGGTCTGCAAAGCCTACCGGATGGCTTTGGATAATCCGCTGAATATGAATGCTGCTGCCCAAATGCTGGAAATGGATATGGGGCGTGAAAAAACATCTTGGTTTCTTGGCGGCAATGTTAGCAATGGGATTACGGATGATCCTTCCATTGGGATCCGGATTGGTCGGATAACTGATGTGAACCGGAAATCAGTATCATTTTCAAGCTCAGTTCAACTTGAAGAGGGGTTCCGGATAAGGATCAGAAAAGAAAATGATGATGAGCAGATGTATCTGAAAATAGAAAATTTCAGTATGAATGGAAATATTTATCAGGTTCCGTCTCAATTATTTGGAAAAATTGACAAAGGTGATGATGTTTTACTTGTTCGTATCAAAACACAAAGTTTTTCATCGCGCCTTGGAAATATAAATACCTTGCCAGAACTTAAAAAACAAGTGGTCAAAAAGCAAGAGATTAGAAGAAGCTTGCAGACCGATGGAAGCAAACCTCAGAAACCAACGTTGTTGGTTCGAATCGGAAGTCCGGAGTGGATCGCCAAACTTCGGTTCGATGATTACGATGCGGTAATTCTTTCATACAAACGATCGGATTGGGAGAAATTTGATGCTCAGATTCCAGTATTTTTACAGAACAGGCAAAAAATCAGAATCGAATTTCCAAAATTTATTTCAGAAAATAACCTTGATTTTTACCGAAATCTGGCAATGAAGCTGGCTGCCAATGGATTTTGCCACTTTTTTATCAGTCATATCTCTCAGAAGTTGTTGCTGCCTTCCGGAGCAAAAGTAAGCTGCAACGAAAATGTGTATGTCTTGAATGATGCTTCAGTACGAATGTTGCACGAAGAAGAAATAAGTGAATTTACTTATCCGTTTGAAAATGATCTGGATAACTTGCTTTCTATGACTAATAAACAAGGAATTGTTCCGCTATATTTTTACCCTGAATTGTTTTATTCGAGGATGCCTGTTGGTGTCAATCAGGAAAATAACCAGTTTGCCGATGAGAGTAGCAAGAAATTCAGGAAAACAATTAAAGATGGAATAACCATTGTTTATCCGATCGTTCCTGTGGCCTTGTTTCATTACCGGAACCAATTGGAGAAGAATGGGTTTAACCGGTTTTTAATTGATTATTCGGGAGAGATAATCAATTCAAATGTTGTCAAACGTGTTCTGAAGAATTATATCCATGCTGAAGCGATTCAGCAATCAACCAATTTCAACTTCAAATTAGGATTAAAATAAGAAAAGAGAGCTTTTCGGGCTCTCTTTTCTTATATATCTGTAAATCGGATTATTGATCGTTCATCGAGATCAGAAACTCTTCAATTGAATCGGTTCTCATGATTCGGGTTTTGATGAATTCCATGGCTTCAATCGAGTTCATGTCGCTAAGGAAATTACGCAGGATATAAGTTTTATCGAGCATATTTTTATTCATCAGCAAATCTTCGCGGCGTGTACTTGAAGAAGTGATGTCAACAGCAGGGAAGATGCGTTTGTTCGACAATTTCCGGTCGAGTTGTAATTCCATGTTACCTGTACCTTTAAATTCCTCGAAGATCACCTCGTCCATTTTTGAGCCGGTATCAATCAAGGCAGTAGCGATAATTGTAAGCGATCCACCTTCTTCGATGTTACGGGCAGCTCCGAAGAAACGTTTAGGTTTATGCAGCGCATTGGCATCAACACCACCCGACAACACCTTCCCTGAAGCAGGGGCAACCGTATTGTAGGCGCGGGCCAAACGGGTAATTGAGTCAAGCAGAATTACAACATCGTGACCGCATTCGACGAGTCGTTTGGCTTTTTCGAGCACCATTCCGGCAACACGCACGTGGCGTTCAGCAGGTTCGTCAAAAGTAGAGGAAATTACTTCAGCGTTTACGTGGCGGGCCATGTCGGTCACTTCCTCCGGACGCTCATCAATCAGCAAAACCATCATGTAAACTTCAGGATTATTGGCAGCTATCGCGTTAGCAATCTCTTTAAGCAATACCGTTTTACCTGTTTTTGGCTGGGCAACGATCAAACCGCGCTGTCCTTTACCAATAGGAGCAAAAAGATCAACGATGCGGGTAGAAAGATTGTCGTGACCATTTCCGGTCAGGTTAAATTTCTCGTTTGGGAACAGTGGCGTTAAATGCTCAAAAGGCACACGGTCTCTGATGTAATCAGGTGTTCTGCCATTGATTTCGATTACTTTAATCAGTGGAAAGTATTTTTCACCTTCTTTTGGCGGACGAATTGTACCGGTAACGGTATCACCTGTTTTCAGTCCAAACAGCTTAATCTGCGACTGTGAAACATAAATGTCGTCAGGTGAATTCAGGTAATTAAAATCTGAAGACCGAAGGAATCCGTAGCCATCCGCCATGATTTCCAATGCGCCGGTATTGCTTATAATTCCGTCAAATTCGTATGGTTTTTCCTGATTCTGTTGCTGCTTTTGCGGTTTCGGGCCCTGGGGTTCACGATTTTCCCATTTCGGGCTATTTTCGAAGACTTTCTTTTTGCTTTGGTTTTCATTGCGTTTTTCGGCAGAATCATCTGTTGCGATTTCTTCTGAAAACTGCACTTCATCTTTTGTCTCCTGTTTTTGAACCACAATTGATTTCTGTTCTTCAATTGCTTCAGGAGCAAGAATGTCCGATTCTGTTTCAATTGGATCTTCAGGAAACAGAATTTCCTGTCTAACTTTTTGATGCTGAACCTCGTTCAGCTTCTGAATTTTCTTTTGATCAGGATTTTGGTTTGGATTCTGTCTATGGTTTGGATTCAGGTTTGGATTCAGCTTTTTATTCTGATTAGGATTGTGATTTGAAGATCCTGCTTTAACAGGTTCTGTGCGTGGTCTTTTCTTTATCTGGTATTCTCTTTTGCCTTCTTTTTTTTGCTCATCGCTAGCCGGAAGGACTATCGTTTCTAATCCGGTTTTTTCAACAGGTTTCTCTTCAGTATTTTCAATCGGTTTTTCTTCTTTCCTGCGGCTAAAAAATTTTAATACGGGATTTTCCTCACGCTTTGTATTTAAATCTCTTGGAGATCTTAATTTTTTTTCCTCGGGTTTCTTTTCTGAGGCCAAAATGGCCTGAGTGTCAAGTATTTTATAGATTAAATCTTGTTTTTTATATGATTCAACCTTTTTAATATCAAGCTCCTTTGCAATGTCTTTTAAGTCAGGAAGTAATTTTCTGCTTAATTCAATAATATCGTACATAATTTTTGATTGATTTGTTAATATCCAAAAGGTCTAGTGATTTTGAAAAAGAAAGTGGAATTGATAATTTGAATGATCGGTAATTGTTCGAAATTTTTTGCAAGTATAGCTAAATCCTGAAAAAGTAGCAAAATAATACCAATAAAAATCATTTTGAAAGCCGTAATTTGGAAATATCATCTGCTTTTGGAGTTTCATTTTAGAATTTGCATTAAAAAAAGATGACCATTCAGAAACTTATTTAAGCAATTGATGTAAAATATCGTATAGTTCAAATAATTTAAAGTTGAAATTTATTTAGAGAATTCTTTAATAGTTACATTCGAACTAGAATGTTGTGCAATGTCGATTTTTTTATATTGAGGAACTTCATAAGTTTTAAACCATGAGACAACTTAAAATTGCGAAACAGGTAACCAATAGGGAAGCATTATCGCTTGATAAGTATCTTCACGAAATTGGTCGGGTTGGTTTAGTTACCGCAGAAGAAGAAGTTGAATTGGCCAAAAGAATCAGAAAGGGAGACAAAGAGGCGCTTGAAACATTAATAAAGGCCAATTTGAGATTTGTTGTGTCTGTTGCTAAACAGTATCAAAATCAGGGACTTAGTTTGCCTGATCTGATTAACGAGGGTAATCTTGGTTTAATCAAGGCTGCACAAAGATACGATGAAACCCGCGGATTTAAATTTATTTCTTATGCCGTTTGGTGGATAAGGCAATCTATTCTGCAGGCATTGGCCGAACAATCACGGATTGTAAGATTACCATTGAATAAAATCGGTTCAATTACCCGAATTAATAAAACCTACAGTCGTCTCGAACAAGAGTATCAAAGGGAACCTACTGCTGAGGAAGTAGCTTCCTTGCTTGGGACTTCAACTGAGGTTATTGAAGATGCTCTAAAAGTATCATCACATCATATTTCAATGGATGCTCCAATTCATGACGAAGACGGAAGTAATTTATATGATGTTTTGTTAAATGAAGATTCTATCAGCCCTGACAAAGGTTTAATGAATGTTTCACTGTGCAAAGAAATTGAGCGGACACTATCCACCCTGGGAGAACGTGAAGCTGATGTTATCAGGTACTATTTCGGACTAAGTGGTCATCGCCAGCATACCCTGGAAGAAATTGGGGACGAATTTGGTCTGACCAGAGAGCGTGTTAGGCAAATTAAGGAAAAAACCATTAAAAAAATACGAAACCACTACCGAAACAAATTGCTAAAAGCCTATCTTTAATTCAACATAAAGCTGCAATTTGCAGCTTTATTTTTTACTGCATATTTGATCCATGCGATAAAATCTTACTTTTGGGACAAAATATAATTTCTATGAGACTCATTGCACCATCTATTCTTGCCGCAAATTTCAATAAGTTAGGAGATGCCATTGAAATGATTAACCAAAGCGAAGCAGACTATGTTCATTGCGATGTAATGGACGGGGTTTTTGTTCCTAATATTTCATTTGGAATACCCATTGTGCAGGATATTCATAAAATAAGCCAAAAACCGCTGGACGTTCATTTGATGATCGTAAATCCGGAAAGATATATTCAGGATTTTTTTCGTGCAGGCGCTTCTGTAATTACAGTTCACTACGAGACTTGTCCCCATTTACACCGAACCATTCAGCAAATCAGTGATTTAGGAATAAAGGCAAGTGTATGCCTTAATCCTCACACTCCGGTTGCATTACTCGAGGATATCATTGAAGAATTAGATATGGTTTTGCTGATGTCAGTAAATCCAGGTTTTGGCGGTCAGAAATTTATCGAAAATACTTATAGTAAAGTGGTTGCTTTGAAAGAAATGATCCTCCGTAAAAATTCAAATGCGTTAATTGAGGTTGATGGCGGAGTTAATTTTGAAGTTGGCAAAAAACTTTATGATTCAGGTGCTGATATTTTAGTTGTTGGTAGTTTCGTTTTTGGATCGGATCATCCTGCTGAAACAATTGCCGCTCTTAAGCGATTATAAATAGTATTTATACTGATCGTGCTTTACGATTTTGTTTTTACTCGCCAGATGGATTTCTTTCATCTCACATCCTGATGGGCATCCTCCACATTTTGAAGGATTTGCAGCCTTTTTTCCAACAAGATTGAAAAACTTGAGTATGTTTAAAGCTAATATGCCGAAAGCAATTGCAATAATCAGATAGGCTATAATTTCCTGTATCATGATTTTGTTTTATATTAATATTACATCATGAAAAATGATGAAATTCGGAACACAAAAAATGAAATAATCCAGGCGACAGATGTTGTATAAACAACGGTAAATATTGCCCATTTCAATTTTCCAGATTCACTTTTTATAGTAGCTATAACGCCTATACAGGGGAAATAGATTAATACGAAGGCCAGAAAAGCTAATGCAACCGGTATCGAAAATACATTTTCACCAATTTTTTCACCTGAAATGTACTTTTCCTGAATTAATTTTTGACTCAACCCAACATTTTTATTGTTTTGATCAACCTGGTACAAAACGCCCATAGTACTTACAATGATTTCTTTAGCAGGAAGTCCGGCCAGAAGACTAATGGTCATTTTCCAGTCAAAACCCAAAGGTGACATCACTGGTTGAACAAACCGACCTATTTGACCCAGATAACTGTTTTGCAATTGATGGCTCTTTTGATTCATTGACAAAATCTGAAATGAACCAGTATTTCCAGCGATGTCAGTTTTCACTCCTTGTTCATTCAGATTTATCTGATTGTTCTTTCCGGAAGATGTTTCTCTGGGGAAATACCCCAGGGACCAGATAATTATCACTCCGATCAGAATTACTCCTCCAATTTTTCGTAAATATTGCTGAGCTTTGTCCCACATGTGAATGATAATATTCTTCATGGTAGGAAGCCTGTATGGTGGTAACTCCAGAACAAATGGTGTTTCTTTATTTTTGAAAAATGTTCGGTTAAGAAGTTGAGCAGTCAAAAAAGCAATTACAATACCTGAAAAATAAATAGCGCTCAGGATCATTGCCGGGTTATTTGGAAAAAATGCAGTAATAAAAAGTACGTAAACTGGAAGACGTGCACTGCATGACATAAACGGAATAATTAACATCGTAAGTAATCGGTCACCCGGATTTCGTAAAGTTCTGGTTGCCATAATTGCAGGTACATTGCACCCAAATCCCATAACCATAGGAATAAATGACCGGCCATGCAATCCAAAACGGTGCATGATCTTATCCATGATAAATGCCGCCCTGGCCATGTAGCCCGAATCTTCCATGAAAGAAATAAAAAAGAATAAAATCAGTATGTTCGGCAAAAACACCAAAACACTTCCAGTTCCGTCAATTATTCCGTTAATGAGTAAATCTTTTAGCATCCCATCAGGTAGTAGGTCAGAAACATGACGGCTAATAAATGCAACGATATTTTCAATCCAGTGCATCGGAATTGAACCAATCTTGAAGGTTGCATAGAAGGCTAATGAAATGGAAAGAATGAAAAGTGGAAATCCTAAGAAAGTGTGAGTCAGGATATTGTCTATCTTTTCAGAAGTTTTAACAGTATCCTTTTTCCTTTGTTTATAGGTTTCTTCCAAAGCTCCTTCAATAAATCCATATTTTGCATCGGTTATTACCGTCTCGCTATCTTCGTTGTGTATTCTTTCAATTCTCCTGATTTCATTTTGAGCAGTCTTTTCAATTTCAACAAAATTTGGATAGGAAGCCAGCGATTCTGTCGTTTCTTTGTCGCGTTCGAGTAATTTGATCGCTAAAAATCTGGATGAAATATTATCAGTAATAGGCTTTTCCAGTTTTATTTTTATCCGCAGGGCCTGAATTGATTTTTCAAGTTCAAAACCATAATTAATATGGATATGCCTCACAACCGGATCCAGATCTTCGTAAACCTCGATGGTTTTATTTATTAACTCCTGAATACCTTTCCCCTTTGAACTTACCGTTGGGATAATTGGTATCCCCATCAGTTTCCCCAAACTCAGAAAATCAAATTTCACATTGTTTTTCAATAATTCATCATACATGTTCAAAGCGATAATCACTTTGATATCCATATCGATCAATTGAGTGGTCAGGAATAGATTCCGTTCCAAATTGGATGAATCAATCACATTGATTACAATGTCAGGAGTTTCGTCCATAATGAACTTTCTGACATAGATTTCTTCCGGAGAATAGGCGGTTAAAGAATAGGTTCCGGGTAAGTCGAAGATGTTAAAATTGTATCCGTTATTGGTAAATGTAGCTTTCTTTGAATCAATTGTAACTCCACTGTAATTGCCAACATGTTCTTTAGAGCCTGAAAGGAAATTAAATAAAGTCGTTTTTCCACTATTTGGATTTCCGACCAATGCAATATTTATGGTACGTTCTTTTTCTTTGGCCGATACTTTTAGATTTTCATAATCGATAACTCCTTCAAAGTTTTGGGAGACCATAGTAAGCGCTTCGATCTGGCTTACAACCTCAATCAGATTGGCTTCTGTTCGTCGCAGGGTAATATTATAATCCAGTATTTTGTATTCAATTGGGCCGTTGAAGGGCGCATTTTTTATCACAGTTACTTCTTTCCCCTTTACAAATCCCATTTCGGTAATCCTTTTCCGGAATGAACCATGACCTAACACCTTGGTTATTATAACAGTTTCCTTATTTTTTACTTCAGAGAGTCTCACGCTAATTATATCAGTAGCTGTATTAATTTAAACTAAATAAGAATAACGATGCAAAGATATTTAAGTTTTGCCAAAACACTTAAAAAATATGCTTTTCTTGAAAAATCAAATTTGATTCGATTACTTTTGTTGGTAAGAATAAATTTATGGAGGAAGATAATATATATAAGAGGATTCAAGAAGCTATTTCAACCTTACCTGAGAATTTCAGCATACTGGAGGAACAAATAGATGTTGAACTTCAATTGGAATACTTTAATTATGGAAGGGACCTAAAAGCAGCGTTTTCTGATGAAGTGATTCTTCAGCATCAGGCAGACTTGTTTGATCAGCATGTTCCGATTGATGAAAAGAAAAATTTGCTTGTGCTTTTGGCTTCGCAAGAAAAAGTTGAAGCTTTTCGGACGATCGAGAAATATGCTAAAAATCCTGATCCTGAATTGAGGGAGTGGAGTATTTTAGCGCTGCAGGAAAGCCGGATGGTTATACAAAGTTCATTGATGGATGAACAGCAGGTTTATATATCGACCGGACTTGGAGGAAAGGGGCAAATGTTGAGATACTTTGTGGTTTTTATTGGAAATGAAAATATTCTGAAGTATTCAGCTGTTCAACGAAAATTGATTAAGAATGAATTGGAATATGCTATTAAAAATAATAATGGGACTCTTGAAGAAATTAATTTTGTTGAAAAACTTGCAATCTCCGTTTTGCTATTACCTGTAAAATCCGACATTCAAAGTGTCTTTAATGCTATTATTGGCGAAATTAATCAATACGGTGATTTTATCCGACAGGATATTCTTATTACGAATGTAAAACGAATGAATATTGATGAAATTAATCAGTTCATCTCCCGGGAGAAATAATTTTTATTTGAAATGAAGCCCAATACATGAGAGAGAATTTCATTTGTAATGATCATTTATTCAATTAATTAACAACAAATTATTTCATGAAGAACATAATTAATGTTGCAATACAGGTTTTACCAAGATCAAGCACAAAAGGTACCTATGAATTGGTTGATATTGCCATTGAAATAATACAAAAATCTGGGTTGAAATATCGGGTTTGCCCCTTCGAAACAGTTGTCGAAGGTTATTATGATGAGGTAATGGGGCTTGTGAAAGACATCCAAGAGGCGGTATATGCCCATGGTGCTGATGAAATTATCACAAATATGAAAATACAAACACGTAATAATCAGGATGTTTTTATTGAAGACAAGATGAATAAATACGAATAATCAAAAGATATACTTTTTGAAGGTTGTTTTTGTTCTGTCAAGTATTATCTTTGCATCGCTTTTGCAATGGCCCCGTAGCTTAATGGATAGAGCATCTGACTACGGATCAGAAGGTTGTAGGTTCGAATCTTACCGGGGTCACTATAAAATCAAGCAGTTACAGCAATAAAATGTGTAACTGCTTTTTTATTTGATACACCATAAAAAGCCATGCGAAAAAAGGTTAAAGAGATGATTGATATTATTGAGGCTGACGGCTGGTTTTTTAGCCGTCAAAAAGGTATAGCCACAAGCAATTCAAGCATCTAACCAAAAAGGGAACAGTAACCGTTCCCGACCACGGCAAAAATGAGGAGTTAGATCATCCTTTGGTAAGTTCAATTTTAAAACAAGCAGGGCTGAAATAATGCCTGTTAAAACCATGCTGTTATGGAAAAAGTGATAGTAGATATTTATTACACCGGAAATAATTATTGCGCTCACGCCCCTATTCTTTCGGGTTGTGTGAGTACAGCGACTACGCTTTCAGAAATGAAGAAGAATATCAAAGAGGCTATTGAATTTCATGTTGAAAGTAGCCTGGAAGATGGTGACATTATCCCTGAAGTATTTAAAGGTGAGTATGAACTCGAGTTTAGGTTATCAATAGAAGCCCTGCTAAACGCATATAGCGACATATTTACCAAGGCTGCATTATCGCGTATTACCGGAATAAACCAACGTCAATTGTGTCATTATGCTCCCAGGGCTACTGAAGATGAAATATACAATTTGATTTTCAGGGATCTGAAGAATGCAGCTACCGAACTTAATTCAACAAGTACTTCAGGAAGCAAATATAAAAATATTATTCTTGTTTAACTATCAATTACAGGAATATTATAAGCAATTTACTCAATAAATACACGCATGCATAGATTATTGAATAATTATTAATCCTAGCCAATAATTTTCAAAACAAAGAATTTCAGCATTTTTCTATGTTTTATTCTATGCTTGAAACTTAATTAAACCAGCATTTTCTTAAAGTACAAAGCAACTTCTCATATCTAATAGGCAGTATAATAGAAGTTGATAAAACATTTATAATACTCTCCTTTATAGTATAAACTGCATTGTCTAATTGAATATTATAAGTATATTCCTTATCAGAATCATTAAAGCAGTATTTTGAAAAAGACGGGGTGTACGACAAAATTCCGGTTTAATAGAAAAAAGGCTATACATTTGTAAATCAACTAAAAATACAAATAAGTATAACCTTTAACTCCTAAGAGTATGACAACAAAGTTAAATGAAATAT
>JAUXUF010000270.1 GCA_030684645.1 Bacteroidota bacterium
TGATGATCAGGGTACTCATGCTGTATGAGCGCTGCTCCATGACTGCGCAGCTCCTCAAGCAGGGGGAGGGCATTGGCAATACCAGTTAATAGTATGATCCGGCTCTTATCATTCAATGACTGGAGGGGGCGAACCGGCGAATTCCCATTCAGTGGTATTAAATTTCCATATTCCAGGTATGAAAAAAATAAGGCCTTCGGATTCCTCCTGTTTAATCTTTCTTCTATAGCCTGACGCTCATTAAGGCTGATGGTTTTCGGGCATTTACTGATTACCAGTATGTCTGCCCGCTTTTTTTCCGACAACGGCTCCCTGAGATCACCAGTTGGCAGCAGCCATTGAAATTCATGGAAACTTTTGTATTCAAAAAGCAGGATACTGAGCCCGGGTTTCACTGCCCGGTGCTGAAAAGCATCATCCAGAATAATAAGTTCATGATCTTTTTCAAGCAATCCTATCCCTTTTACCCTGTTTTCACAAACTGCAACGCTAATATCCCTGAACTTCCGCTTAAACTGAAGCGGCTCATCTCCTGTTTCGGTGCTGGCTGCATCTGCATTAACCATCAGGAATCCGGTTGTTTTTCTGCCGTATCCCCTGCTTAATGTGGCTATTTTGTATTTGTCTTTTAATAAACGGACAAGATACTCAGTCATCGGGCTTTTACCGGAACCTCCAACAGACAAATTGCCTACTGAGATAACAGGCAGATCAAATTTCCTGGATCTCAGTATCCCAAAATCATAAGCAAGGTTTCGGAGTATAACAGCAAGGCCATACAAGATTGAGAAGGGGAATAATAAAAGTCGGAGAAGTTTCATTCTTAAGCTTAGGGCAAAAATACATAATTGATCTTAAGCTTAGATTTAATGAGGCTTGATTAATTGAATAAAAAGAAGAAAACCTAATAATGGTTGCCATAGATCTGTCTTAATTACTATGGGAACCCATGAGCCCGAATCAGACTGGAAACCGGCAATGGGGATGGAGAAGTAAGAGGATTTAGAAAACAGCTTGATAATCAAAGCAGCATTAATAAAAAAGGCGAGTTGCCCCGCCTTAAATGTTTTCACAACGGAATAACCTAATAAATACCATTAAAAATTTTGAATAATACTTAATTTAATATAGCTTGGATGCAGCA
>JAUXUF010000271.1 GCA_030684645.1 Bacteroidota bacterium
GTAATATTTCTCCAGGTGAAGAAACCTAACAATACCAGAATGGTTAATGCAATGGCAGGAACGATGGTCCAGATCCTCTCCAATGAGTTATTATGTGGATAGAAATAAGCTTTCTTGTTTTCAGATCCCCTGTATTTAAAAGAAAAACCAAACAGGGCGATATGGGTCAGGATAAATACGATGGTGGTCAATACCAGTGTAATATTGAACATGAAATCAATATCAAGTCCATGCACAGATGCAGATTCATGCATACTCATTGAACCCTGCACAGAATAGGACCAGTAAACTCCATAAAGTCCGACAAATAAAAGGATCCCGAACAAAACTCCCTGAACCCGCCTGCCATCAAACTTTGATTTAATGCCCTGCATTTCACGGCTAAGCTCATAAACCTGTAAGATCTTTCCTACGATCGCTATAAAGACGCACAGCAGGAAAAACATAAGCAGATAATAAGCACCCGTTTTGTATGCTTCAGAATAATCAGTAGCTGCTGTAACAGGCAGCATATATTTATAGCGGGCCACAGTATCCACTGCAGTACTGATCAAAGGTAAAGCGGATGAAGTCACCACTGCTTCAGAAGCCTTTGCTGCTGTATCAATGGCAGCAGTTGTTGAACTGATTGTAGAATCCTGAACCTGCGCAAAGGTATTGCCAGTTGCAGTAATGGTACAAATGGCCAGCATTGCAGCTACAGTCCTGATATTGAAAATTTCTCTTAACCTCATTTTATTCGTACTATTTTCTTTTTGCTATTAAGAACTGTGTTTAAATTTGATGATTAATACTCTCCTGTAAGAAGGGATGATTAGTGGTAACTAATGACCGCTTGCTTAATTGATTAAGTGTCAGGAAAGTAAATAATCCTGTAAATCCTATGGCAATTCCAATTTCAATGATACCGAAACCGCGATGAGATTCAACAGTTCCCGGCATGATCATCATATAATAATCCAGCCAGTGTCCGCATAAAAGGACGATACAGACACCCATCAGTGTATTAACCTTACGTTTAGAATCCCGCGACATCAATATAAGTAAAGGTGCCACAAAATTAATGATAATATTTACCCAGAACCAGGGCAAGTACTCAGGCTCCCAGCGCTTGTAAAAATATACTGTTTCCTCGGGCATGTTAGCATAATAGATAAGCAGGAACTGAGAAAACCAGATATAGGTCCAGAATATGGAGAATGCAAAAATGAACTTA
>JAUXUF010000303.1 GCA_030684645.1 Bacteroidota bacterium
GGATCTCGGACAATTTGACCTGCTGACACGCAGCCTGTTTCTGGATTTTATTTTCCCGCTCTTATATGGGGCAACACTGTATTATGCCAGTGCCTGGGTCTGCGGAAAACTACCAAAAGGACATCCCCTAAACAAGTTTCGGTTATTAAGCAGCCTGACCATCGTTGCAGTGGCCTGCGATCTATTTGAAAATGTTTCGCTTTTAAAGCTGATCTATTATCCCCCTGCCGATATGTTTGCCTACTCGGCTTTCATCTTTGCGGCAATAAAATTCTTACTGCTTGCACTGGTGATTCTGCATTTTATTGCAAGCATAATCATTGTCTTTACCGGAAAGAAAAGTTCCTGATTGAA
The DNA here is from genome assembly GCA_030684645.1 of Bacteroidota bacterium. Lineage (GTDB taxonomy): Bacteria > Bacteroidota > Bacteroidia > Bacteroidales > Prolixibacteraceae > Aquipluma. Next base: position 355 of record JAUXUF010000303.1, read on the forward strand.
CAGGTTGCATTGCCCTGTCATTTTTTTTTCTAATTTTGTAAGCATGTAAATGATTTAAAATATGAAGACAGCAGATCTAAATACAACCTTGATAGACAGCTACTTTACGTTGCTAAAAAGTTTAAGTCCTAACAATAAATTAGAGCTTATCGCAAAGCTTTCAAAGTCGATGAAAACGACAAAAAAAGCAAAAGATAATTCTTGGAAATCGCTGTTTGGTGCTTTGGAGCTTGACCAATCTGCTGATGATTTTGTGGAAGATTTGAAAAAAGACAGAAAAAACAGCCGATAGTAAAAAAGAACACATGGGTTTAAGCACTTGGAATAATGCACCCGATGGCAGAGTTTTAAAATCAGATGTAATCGTTGCCAAAAAGAGTCTGAATCTTAATAAAAAAAAGGATTGAAAAATTAAAGCCGGGAGCCCACCCTCCCGGCTTCTTTACCTCACCTAAACCTCTGCATTACCCACCTCCTCAACCACCACCCGATACCGATAAGCCCCGCCAAAACAATAAATACCATTATCACCGGCCAGAATCTTTTTTCTAATATCCTGGTCCTGGATAGTTCCGACTTTTCGCTTTGCTTTTGTCCCTCATAAGACCGGCCGTTATGCTTCTCTGCACGGAGCACTGTACTGTCCGAACGGGATTGCACCCTTCTGATCAGTCCGGAGAATCAATCTTCGCTGCCTTACCTCTGAATCCATGCTGCGCTGAGAAGCTAAAGGTATCGGTGGGAATGATGCTGATGGTGTATAGCTC
>JAUXUF010000305.1 GCA_030684645.1 Bacteroidota bacterium
CAGGTGGAGCTCGATACACTGATCCGCAATCAAAAGCAAAAGCTGAGTGTCAATCTTGAAAAAAATGATTTCCTCAGCCGCAATACCTTCAATCATGTATTATTCGGGAATTCTTTATACGGCTATGATATTGGCCACGCGGATTATGACAATTTAAACAGGGAGCAGTTAACTTCGTATTTCAAAGCAGCTTATCAGCCCCGGAATTGTACGGTCATTATTTCGGGAAACGTTAAAGAGCAGACCATCAGGCTTGTTGACAAACTGTTTGGAACAGACTGGCTTAATACTCAGGAGGCAACTGAGAACAAGTTTCAGTTTGAAGCCGCTTCGGGTAAAGAGCATTATCTTGAAAAACCGGAAGCCTTGCAGTCGGCCATACGGATCGGGCAGCTTTCTATCAACCGTACCCATGCCGATTTCCCTGGCATGCAGGTTGTCAATACTATTTTGGGCGGTTATTTCGGTTCCAGGCTGATGGCTAATATCCGGGAGGATAAAGGCTATACGTATGGTATCGGTTCTGCCCTGGTGTCCCTGAAGAATGCGGGTTATTTCTTTATTGCGTCTGAAGTGGGAGCTGATGTATGTACCGCAGCATTAACAGAAATTGAAAAGGAGATCCATATTTTGAAATCTCAACCGGTTAGCGGGGTCGAGTTATCCCTGGTCAGGAATTATATGCTTGGATCTATGCTGGGCAGTCTTGAAAATGCTCTTTCACATGCTGATAAGTTCAAGAGTATCTATTTTTCAGGACTTGATTATGATTATTATCATAACTATATCCGCACAGTGAGGAATATCAGTCCTGAAGAAGTGCTGGAGCTCGCGAATAAATACTTTGATTTTGATAATTTCCAAAAAGTAATTGTCGGTAAAAAATAAATTCATGCTCCGGACCAAGCTCCGGAGCTGTATTCTCCATTCCCCATTCCCCATTCCCCATTTTCAATTCTCAATTCTCAATTAATTTCTTATCTTTGCCCTGCAAATAATAACCCCTCAATTATTTGCCATGCAACTCGATCCAGAAAAATTCGTCTCAGAAGGTCTTACCTACGACGACGTCCTTTTAATCCCGGCTTATTCCGAAGTATTACCTCGTGATGTTGATACCAGCACCTATTTCACAAGGAAGATAAAACTAAATGTACCTATTGTTTCGGCGGCTATGGATACGGTTACCGAATCGGGATTGGCGATAGCCATTGCCCAGGCCGGAGGAATCGGCATGCTGCATAAAAACATGAGCATTGCCCTGCAGGCCGATGAGGTTCGTAAGGTAAAGCGTTCAGAAAGCGGGATCATTCAGGATCCGGTAACACTGGATGAGGGTGCCTTGATTGCTGATGCATTTCTGATCATGAAAGATTACAAGATCGGCGGTATTCCGGTTATTACGGCCGACAGGAAACTGGTTGGGATCATAACCAACAGGGATCTGCGTTTCCAAAAAGATATGAAACGCCCGGTACGGGATGTAATGACCAAAGAAAACCTGATCATTGCACCGGAGGGTACAACCTTATCCCAGGCCGAGGAAATTCTTCAGGATTATAAGATAGAAAAGCTGCCGGTGGTAGATAAAGATGGGCGCTTAAGCGGACTGATCACTTTTAAAGATATTCAGAAATTCAAAAACTATCCCAAAGCCTGCAAAGATGAGCATGGCCGTTTAAGGGTAGGTGCCGCAGTAGGGGTTACCGCCGATACCATGGAGCGTGTGGAAGCTTTAGTTAAGGCTGGGGTAGATGTTATTACCATTGATACCGCACATGGACATTCGCGGGGAGTCATTGAAAAATTGAAAGAAGTTAAAGCAAAATATCCTCATCTGCAGGTTGTAGTTGGAAATATTGCAACCGGAGAGGCAGCCAAAGCCCTGGCAGATGCGGGAGCCGATGCAGTTAAGGTGGGGATCGGACCAGGTTCTATTTGTACCACCCGGATCATTGCGGGAGTTGGAGTTCCTCAATTGTATGCTGTTTATGAATGCGCCAAGGCCCTTCAGGGCCGG
>JAUXUF010000316.1 GCA_030684645.1 Bacteroidota bacterium
AAAGTAGCAGAGACTGTCGCCGCTCTTTGTCCGCTTCTCGTCCTTTTTCCTCAGCGGCGCGATATACACTCGATCATATTGAGGACAATGTTCTCTAATTTTCAGCCATAACGCGTGCACTTCTGCGACTATTTCTCTCACATAGAGGTAGGAGTCGATCAGTTTGCCGAAAAGTACGTGCTGTTCGTCGTTCAGTAGCTCTGAAGATGCAACAATCCGATCGATGAGCTGTCCATCATCAGGATTGTGCGCGAGCTCCAGCCATCCCTTGTTCGCTACGCGCTCTCGAAGCGCGTCAAGTTGTGCCATCGTGAGCGCCATTTCCCCCCGCGGATACGTTCCGCTGATTTCTATGGCTCTCAAGCGCTAGTTGTCTACTTGCGTTTGATGCGCTGGCCTGAATGGCGCCCGACGGCCCGAGTTCACGAGGTCTATGCGCAGGAGGCCCGGCTGGCGGCGCTCTATCCGGGCAACAACAACGTCCGCCCCAAGATCAGGCAGCAGCTTCAGGTGCTGCGCGACCGCGGCTGGCTGGCGTTCGGGGACCGGCGCGGGACGTACCGGCGGGTTCCTTGATCTGTCGTCATCCCGGGGCGCGCAGCGACCCCGGGACCCAGCGGCGCGCGCGAGCGCGACACTGTCGCCGCCGCCCCGCCTGAAAAGATCGCCTTCGGCGCCGCTGGGTCCCGGCCTTCGCCGGGATGACGACAGCGGGGAGAAGGGACTCCGGTGCTCGACGTCCCACCCCACCCCCTACCGAAAACCGCCCGACCCGCCCCCGGGTACGACCGATCCTGACGCATCCAGCCCCCATGATCCGCGCACGAACGGAAGGGGGACTGCCACATCATGCAAACACGGCAACCGCCTGACACCCGATACGTCACCGTCAGCCCCGACTGCTGGAGCCTGATCCGCGGCGCCTATCTGTCCGGCCTGTCGGCCCGCACCGTCGCCGGGCGGTTCGGGGTGTCCGAGGGGGCGTTGCGCAAGCGGGCCGCGCGCGAGGGCTGGACCAAGCGCGCCTTCGCCGCCCGCGCCACGCCCTGGCCCGGGGTGCTCGAGCCGCCCGCGCAGAAACAGCCGGGCGAGGCCGAGGGGCCCCTGACCGAGGACGACATCGTCGCCGCCTGGACCGCTCC
>JAUXUF010000320.1 GCA_030684645.1 Bacteroidota bacterium
TGCGTTTAACCATACCCTGCTTCCGTCAGGTAGCGTTACCCGGTATTCGCCCCCGCGCGGTGTGATGATCGTATTAATATCTCCGCTGCGGGCATTTTTATAATTTCTATCAAATGCCTGATATACCAGATGTCCATTTTCGGTTTTCTTTACTTCGAAGTTCTCGGTTTTCGCAATAATGCCGTTACTGAGGCTATCCAGTATGATTTTTTGCCCATCTCCAAGTATTAAAACAGCTTTATTACCTCCCGGCAGAACATCCGGATATACCGGGACAGTTGCTATTTGAGCTGCAGGGTTTGAATGCCGCCCTGACCTGAAATACAAACTGATACCCAGTATAATGATAATTGCTGCTGCCGCAGAAAGACTCCTGTACAATGCAGGCCATCTGAACAGCCCGATAGATAGGGTTTCTTCATGCGGAGCCTTCTCATCTCCTCCCTCAGGCAGAATATTTCTCAGCATTTTCTCCGATTTTTCTAAACTAAAAAGCGGATCGGCATTTTCCAGGTCTTCCCATTCCTTCCTCATCAGTTTTGTCAATTCATCATCAGAACTTGATTTCAACAGGTCAAATAATTCCCTGATCTCCTGGGGACTGGCAGTTTTATCATAATATTTCTTAAAAAGGCTGGATGCCCTGGAATTTAAAGAATGCATATATTAATATTAAAATGGATTGCCAATAAAAGATCAATCTGATGTTCTATATACTAAAGACACCAGCAATCAAAAAAAGGGGGTATAGGAATTAAAAAAAAGTTGAGATTATAGAAAGAAATAGAGCGGTATGAAAATTTGTCTGCACATAGGCAACGATGGATGCATTGGCTATCCTTAAATACTTTTTTACCGATTCATGCGAAATATTCATCCTGTTGGCCACCTCGGCATACCTGAGCCGCTCATGCCTGCTAAGAAGATAGACCTGCTGCTGCTGAGGGGGTAAGTGGTCGATCGCTTCGTCAAGGATACTATGATAAATATTCGAATCCCCGCTATCTGCGCTAAGCGACATCATATAATTTTCTTCACAG
>JAUXUF010000333.1 GCA_030684645.1 Bacteroidota bacterium
AATAAATCAGAACTGTTGTTAAACTTGACACCGCAGGCTCCTGTATTATGAATATGGCAATCGATAATACGGCAATCGGTCATTTGTATCGCTGAGATTCCAACACCGCCTACATTAGAGATTTCAAGCCCTTCCAGGATGCATTGGTGTGTGTTTATCATACTTAATGCACCATCGAATGCACTTCCACCGAAGCCCGCCGACTTAAGGGGTATTGTAGTAGCCTGAAGTGTCAGTCCGCGGATCGTTATATTTTCCGCTTTCTTGTCCGGGTCTCCAGCGATGCGGATAATTTGCTCAATTTTGGGGGCAATTATCTTCATCCTGGCCATGTCCTCACTTTCCAGAGGCCAGTAAACCAGTCGACCGGCTGTCCGATCGAGATACCATCTACCAGGTTTTGTCATTCCTTCACGAGTGTTCCAAATGATATAATCCTTCTTTCCAAAAGAGCCAGGCGGAGAAATAGTTGGTTTGGAAAAGATTAATTTATGTCGCTGAATATCGTTGCGTGCCACACCTAAAAGCGACTCGTTCCACATGTGATAGACGCGCACTTCAGCGCCCCATTTCCAAACGTCTCCCATGCCGTACTGGCACAGGTTAAAAACAATGTCCCGGTCAAGTGATTTCAGAATATTGCCCATTTGCCGGTAAGGTTTCTGGTAAGCCTCGAGGCTTTTATCATTTTCGGGAACCTTGTCATACGAACACCAGTCATGCTTCAGAAAATCAAATCCCCAGGCCGCAAATTGCAATGCATCCTGTTCTTCATGCTGGTAAGCACCTGCAAAACCTCCGCAGGTTAATGGTCCCGGAGATGTATAAATTCCTGCTTTCAGTCCTTTAGTATGAATGTAATCAGTTAAACCTTTCATATCTGGAAAATAACTATTCGGAAGGATATTCCCCTTTTCATCTCTAAGTGGACCCACACGTTTCGGATCGTTATTTTTCGGGGCATTCATCCAGCAATCATCAATATTTACATACTGGTAGCCAACATCGGCCATTCCACTGCTGATCATAATATCAGCAGCCTCCCGCATCATTTTATCGGTAATCCGGTCGTAATGGGCATACCAGTGATTCCAACCCATTGGAGGTGTGAGTGCAAGTTTGTCACCTGCAACAATCTTGAAATTTCGTTTGTCTTTTCCTTTTGAATTGCTGGCCTGAATTATGACCTCATATTCGCCCTTTGAAGGAACCGTCCCTGTAATAATACCCGTAGAAGAATTAAGCTTTAATCCAGAAGGTAATCCTTTTACAGAAAACCGAATCGGGCGCTCACCCTGACACGGAATCCGGTAAAGGAAAGGGTGTCCGGGGCGGCAGCCATAAACCAGCGGACCATTGATCCGTGGCTGAAGTTTAGGTGCAGGAGTATAAAGTTCAATATCATTATGGACAACAGACTTTTTCTGTCCGAAAGAAAACAAAAGTCCGGAATCAGTCATCAGGATGCTGAATACGACAAGTAGTAATATGGATATTTTCTTCTTAGTGCTCATAATGGATGTATTTATTTAATTAATTTTTCTATCGTATTTAAACTCAATTCAGCCTTCGGATTAAACTGATTTCCAGCCATGTATTTTTTCAGGCTGAATAGCAATTGTTTTGCTTCCGGCCTTTTTTCCTGATCTGATAAAAAGTCTATACCTGAAACAATTAATTTTCCTTTTCCTACACGGCATTCAAAAACCAATTAAAGATTAGCATATTGCTGACTTTACTGTTTGCTGATTTTTACCATCACAACTCCTTGCGCCGGGACCTGCGCACTAAATTCCTGTTTGTAAACACCCAATTCTTTTTGTCGCCAAAGATCACGGATAGATTGTTTCCCAGATATTTGGAGTTCGGTCCAATCAACAACAAATTCCACAGCGGTTTTACCCCGGTTAAATAATCCAACAGACTTCGAGCCGTCAGCTAAGTTTTTAACCATCAAAAAGCGGTCGTCAGTTTGTTTGATTACCAAGCCACATTCGCCCAAAGTATCCTGATCAACTTCAATAACTTCAGGATTACATAATACATTGAGAGTAAATTCATCCAGTTTCGACATATCGCCACTGTAAATCAACGGAGCTGCCATCAGGCTCCACATCGACATATATGCATATTGCATGGCTGCAGGCATTGGGGTAAGTTCAGGAATACCTTGTTTTTTGGCGCTGCCAATCCAGCCAATTTGAATGTAATCGGGATCGTTCCATTCTCCGGGTTTGGAATACACGCGATGTTCGCTGTTTTTCAAGGCCACATCAAAAATACGGTCGAGTTCGAAGCCCAGATCGTCGGCAGTTCGCCAGCTATTTCCGCCCACTTCGCCTCCCCATTTCCAAACGTCGCCCATACCGTATTGGCATATATTAAAGACCATATCACGGTTTTGCTTTTTCAACAGATCGCCCATCACCTGATAGGGATATTTTAACTTGTCGGGCTTTGACGTTTTCTTATTCCAAAGCGGAATTTCCTTATCATCAGCCGTTCCACCATTGGCTATATGATCATAGCTGCACCAGTCGTACTTCAGAAAATCAAATCCCCAGGTAGCAAACTGACGGGCATCCTGCGCCTCGTGCTTATAGGAACCTGTAAAACCCATACAGTCTAATGGGCCTGGCGAAGAATAAATTCCGGCTTTCAACCCTTTTGAATGAATATAGTCTGTAAGGCCTTTCATATCCGGGAAATGACGGTTTGGAACTATGTTTCCCTGCTCGTCCCTCCGCGGTCCAAAATGCAGCGGATCCTTAGTTAAAAGGTTATTTTGGGTATTCGTCCAGCAACCGTCGATATTTACATACTGGTAACCTACATCAGCCATTCCGCTGCTGATCATCACATCAGCCGCCTCACGCATCATTTTGTCGGTGATACGATCGTAATGTGCATACCAATGATTCCATCCCATTGGAGGAGTAAGTGCAAGTTTATCGCCTGCAACAATCCTGAAATTTCGTTTGTCCTTTCCTTTTGAATTGCTGGCCTGAATGATGACCTCATATTCGCCCTTTGCAGGAACCGTCCCTGTAATAATTCCAGTGGCAGGATCAAGTTTTAATTCAGGAGGCAACCCTTTTACCTTAAATGTGATGGGGCGATCCCCCTGGCAAGGAATCCGGTAAAGAAACGGGTGTCCCGGACGACAACCATAAACCAGCGGTCCGTTGATACGCGGCTGAGGTTTGGGTGCAGGAGTATAAAGTTCAATATCATTATGGACAACAGACTTTTTCTGTCCGAAAGAAAACAAAAGTCCGAAATCAGTCATCAGGATGCTGAATACGACAAGTAGTAATATGGATATTTTCTTCTTAGTGCTCATAATGGATGTATTTAAAATCGCCTATTTTATCATTCCACCCAATCGAAAAATCCCAACCTTTAGTTTCTAATTTGCCAATGTTTTGCGTTGGTGCATTTCCTCCCAATGTAGCCGGTAATTGAGCATTTACCAGCATGTTATTATTGCTTTTGATATAATAATCAAAACTTCCTACCAACTTTGATTCTAAAAAAGCAAAATCAATACCTGCATTCTTTGTTTCAATAGTTTCCCACGTACGCCCTGCTGATGCTATATTGGATACCGCTCCAGGTAATCCGGTATTTGGGTTACCAAATGGGTACGTTCCGGTGATAGAAATGAGTGGGATATAATCATAATTACCAAAAACCAGATCTTGGTTACCAGACTTGCCCCATGAAGCTCTGAGTTTAAGATTGTTAAACGTGTTTAAAGATTGGATAAAATTTTCTTCCGATAAATTCCACGCCAGAGCAATTGATGGAAATAAAGCGCTCCATCGTTTAGATGGTGCAAATTTGGAACTTCCGTCCATTCTTGTTGTAAAATCTACCAAATACTTTCTATCGTAAGAATAACTAAACCTACCAAAGTATGACTGCAAGGCCCAATCAGAGGCATTGCCGGAAAATTGGGAATATTCTGTTTTTGTCCTATCTGCAAGGTTCAAAGTAAAAAGTTCGTTACTCGCGAAGTTATAACCGGTTATCGATTGACCCTGCAAATCATATGACTCATTCGAAGATCTGGCCATTAAATTAAACTTATGCTTGTCAAACAGTGTCTTATTATAATCCAGGTAAGCAGTAGCGATTTTGTACAGATTTTTGGAATTCGAATAACTTGCTGTATTAGGAACATTTACTCTACCAAAAAGACTTCCATCCCAATTATATTCATTGAATGAAGGATTTGTATTGTTATTATTACTAAATCCCAGATTAACTCCCATTTGTACAACCAATTTTAAATTGCTCAGAATCATTAGATCGGCTTTTATATTTGTAGAAAAATTGGAAATATCCGATTTCCTTAAGCCACCTTCTTCAAGATACTGTGGCGGGTTTCGAAATCCCCCCTGGTACTTATAGTATTGCCCTTTGGGATTATATATTGGCACATAACTCCCAATTTTGGGGAGTAAATAAAGTACCAGATTTAAACTTGTAGGTTCAACCGTTTGCTGACTCTCGAAACTGGTTCGTGTTTCAATATTTAATCGATCAAAAAACTTAAAATCATAATTCATCCTTAAGTTATATCGGTCAGAATGGTTTTCTCCATATTTAAATGTTCCTTCGTTTCTTTGATATCCGGCAGAAAATAAATAAGTATTATTATCACCTCCGCCGGATGTACTGATATTATGCATTTGTTGAACGCCAGCTCCATAAACCGCATCATTCCAATTTTGGGATTGATAAAATCCCGGAAAATTTTCCAGATATTTCAACCACCCACTTGCTAGGTTGGGTTCAGCATTAGCCTTGATTTTATCAAAAACATCTTGGGATACTCCGGGTTGCCCAACATTTTTCATTCCCTCATCATACATTTCGGCCAATTGTAATGTGCTGGTCATTGCCTTCAGAAATTGCGGTTTTTTAATACCATAATTACCAGAATAAGAGATACTTGGCAGCCCTTTCTTTCCTTTCTTTGTAGTAATTGAGGTAACGCAGGTAGATTTCATACTCGTTACGGTCGAAGCTCACGGGTTTATAAAACCGAATCTGATTGTCTGCCTTTTGGGTCAGGCACACCCTAAAACAGTATGCCTGCAGGCGCTTATCACCCGTTCCGGGTGTGCTAAGCGGCTCGTCCTGAATAGTCGGGATGAGCCCGCTTTCAGGGTTATTGGGATCCCTGTAAGGGTTTACTTTCACCGCAAATTGCGCGTGGGTAGTTTCGGCCATGATGCCATTGAGCGTCTCATTGTATTGACTGTTAGCTTCCCGTCCAACGATAGCGCTTACGCCGGCCGCCGCCAGCAAATCACCCTCTATTGTGGCGTCAATGAAGATCTTAGCCCGGAATATTCTTCCATCTTCGCTCCTGATCTGGGTGATTTGAGTGTCTTTTTTCTGTACTGCCCTTTTGGCCTCATTAAGCCGGGTTTTGTAAAAAAGTTCTATTTTATACTCAGAAAGCCATTCTTTGATGATCCGTTCGGCAACGCTTGATTCCAAACGCCACAGGCTTGTATTCTTCTCTTTGTTTTTGAGCATTTTCTCAAAGGCTGCTTCCCGCCCATAGGCTTTGGCAACACGCCGGTAAAATTCTAATGCAATACCACCTACAGCTAAACTATTCTGAAACTCCTGATGATTATCAATGTCCGTTCCACCCAATCCTTCCACTACATTTCCACCGATGTGATTGGTGGGTTCGAGCAAAGCAACAGTTTTGCCCATGCGGACGATCTGAATGGCCGCTGAGTAGCCTCCTGCAGTGCCACCGTAAATTACCACGTCAAAGCTTTTTGACAAATTCCTTTGAATGAAACTAGTGAAAACGTAAAGAAGATTATCCATTTCATTGCTACTATTCTACTTTTTGATGTCTTTTTCATTATTCCAAACCTGATGATTGATACTGATAATTACCCCTTTTTTCTTCAAATTATCCTGAAGCTCCTTTACAGCAAGCTCCTGAACTGATTTATTTTGACGGGCGGCCATAGCAGCGGCAATACCCGCACTATTGCCTAACTGCATCCATGTACCCTCCACCCGAGCCGAGCAGAAGGCTACGTGAGAAACAGACAAACAAACGGGTACAAGCAGATTGGTACATTCAGTTTGTTTAGGGGTAATCGTTCGATACGAAAATTCATAAGGCTGCATAATAGACTCCCAAATGCGCCCTTCATTGACAAATTGGGTCTTTGAGACAGCCACTCGTTGCACATGATGACAGTCAATCCAATGAGAGCCCAAACAGATCGCATCGGGTTTGTTACGTTCTTCCAAAATATCTCTTTGGGTTTGAACCTGCGCCCCAATCATTCGCCGTGCTTCCCGCACGTAGAGGTAGTACGGGAAATGGTCATTGTCTTTAAATTCATCAGCAGTTAAGCCATATTGATTAACTTCGTCATGAAGGCTTTTGGGCACCATCGGATCATTTGACAGAAAGTAGAACAGACCCAGGGTCCAATTTTTGTGATCCTGATATATCTCTGCCCGTTTTTTATAATCTGCCTCAGGATAGTCCACATTTCCTCCAAAATGACCTAAGGATATGACCGCGTTTTGCATATTGTTGGTTTCATATTTACCTTTAGGATAACCCCAGGAATACATATCAATGATATCACGCAGCTTAGTATCCGGATAATTTTTAAGGAGACGTGTCAATAACAGGTACCGTTTCGGATTATACGTTTCGGGTTTAGGAAAAGGAACGCGATTTGCCTGGGAGGAAATCATAACCCTGAAATTATAGTTCATTACCCGTTTGTCCGCTTGCCCTTCGGTTAAGGTGTTTCTCTCCACGAATCCCGGGAGCAATGTGCCTTTATCATCGTAGGGAGAGGCTTCAATAGGTGTATCAATAAAGCGAACACCCGCCAGTGATTCACCGTACTGATCCCTGCTTTCCCTTCCAAAGGTGTAGGATACACCGGACTTTGCCATCAGATCCCCTTCGTAGCTTGCATCTATAAATACTTTACTTTGAATCTTAGCGCCATTCGTGAGTTCAATCTTTTGTAAGATCGTTCCCTTTTTTTTTGCCTTCCTCACAAAAGCTTCATAGATAACTTCTACGCCGGCTTCTTT
>JAUXUF010000334.1 GCA_030684645.1 Bacteroidota bacterium
TATAAATCAAATATTGGATAAGGTATTTGAAAATACGGATGTTTCTTATTCAATTAAGGATCGTCAGATTTTATTGATCAATAGTCGCATGGTAGGAACGGAAATTGAAGCCGTTAGCCAACAACAAAAGCCAGTCTTCGGTAAAGTCACTGATTCATCCGGCTCCCCGCTTCCTGGTGTTTCGGTGGTGGTAAAAGGAACCACAACCGGTACAATAACCGATTCCAACGGGAATTATTCCCTACCAAATGTTGCTGCCGATGCGACTATTTCTTTTTCTTTTATTGGTTTAAAAACCCAAGAAATTGCTGTTGCCGGAAAAACAACGTTGAATATAAAAATGCAGGAAGAAATTGTTGGAATTGAAGAAGTTGTCGCAGTAGGGTATGGAGAACAAAGGAAGGGAAATCTTACTGGATCAATTGCAACTGTAAAGTCTGATCAATTAATTGTTGCTCCGTTAGCCAGTATCACGAATACTCTTGCCGGCCGTTTACCTGGTTTGGTTTCCATTCAGAGAAGTGGGCTGCCAGGTGCCGATAACGCTTCATTAAGTATACGTGGTTTTGGTAATGCCTTAGTTATTGTGGATGGTATTGAAGGCAATTTCAACAATATTGATGCCAACGAGGTTGAATCAATCTCTGTTTTGAAAGATGGTGCTGCTTCAATTTATGGTTCACGTGCCGGTAACGGTGTGATTTTGGTAACCACAAAACGAGGTAAAATGGAAAAGCCTACAATTACTTTTAATACCTCTCAAACATTCCAGTCCATTACTGCAATGCCAAAAATGACCAGTGCTGGTCAGTGGGCAGAAGTACAAACAGAAACCTGGCTTCAACAAGGTAAACCGGTTTCTCAAGTGCCTTATACACAAGAACAGATACAGAAATATTATGACGGTTCAGACCCTCTGCAATATCCCAATACCAATTGGTACAATGTGTTAATCAGAGAGTGGTCACCCCAGCAACAGCATAATTTATCGATCAAAGGAGGTAGTGACCGCATTAAATTCTTAGGATTCTTAGGATATTTGAATCAGGAGACAATATGGAAAAAAAGTGGTGGAGATTATAAGAGATATAACTTCCAATCGAATATTGATGCTAAAATTTTAGATAACTTATCATTACAATTGGATGTTGCAAGCATTGTTGAGGACAGAAATTACCCACATAGGGATCAGACTGGAACGGCCTCAGGAACAATATGGCAGGACTTCTGGAATATGTATCCTATTTATCCATCCTCCTTACCCGATACAACTAAAATTCCTTTTACAGGCATGGGCAATGCTCTTGCATTGAGCAATATGGACAATGGTTATAATAACACTGATAATCAAAACATCAAGGGGACGCTTTCATTGAGTTATAACTTTAATTCTATTAAAGGTTTATCGGCTAAAGCTCTCGTAAATTACTCAAAGAATTATAGTACCAATAAAGTGTTTTACAAACCTTTGAAATTTTATACTTATGATTATGCAAGTAAAATTTATTCACTGAAGGGAGCACTGTTCTCTAAAGCTGGATTGTCACAATCTAACAACCAGGACAGAGCCCTTACCGGGCAATTTTCCTTGAACTACGATCATATTTTTGGTGAAAATCATCATCTTACTATCTTAGCGCTTTATGAAGCTATCGACTATAAAAGTAACTGGATTAGTGCTGGCAGAGTTGACTATCTTACTCCTGCTATTGATCAATTATTTGCTGGTAGCACAAAAGGTATGTCAAATAATGGGGCGGCCAATGAAATGGGAAGGAAAAGTTATGTTGGAAGATTAAATTACAGTTTTAAAGATAAATATCTAGTTGAGAGTACGTTGCGTGCCGATGCTTCAGCTAAATTTCCTACCAGTAAAAGATGGGGCTACTTTCCAAGTCTTTCTTTGGGGTGGAGAATGTCGCAGGAAAATTTTTTAAAAAACGTTCAAAGCCTCGATAACCTGAAATTGAGAGCTAGCTACGGTAGTTCAGGTAACGATGCCGTAGGTAATTTCCAATATTTGTCCGGGTATAATTATGGAAGTACTTATTTATTAGGATCTGCTATCCAACAAGGATTAGTCTCGACAGGTTTAGCTAATCCCAATTTAACCTGGGAGGGTATCCAAGTTTACAATTGTGGAATTGATTTTTCTATGTGGAAGGGTAAATTATATGGAGAAATTGATGCATTTTATCGTGAAAGAACAGGTATCATTGGTACCCGAACCACTTCTTTGCCTTCCTCGTTTGGCGCAGTTCTTCCTCCTGAAAATGTCAATAGCATGAATAACAGAGGTTTTGAAATAAACTTAGGAAACAGAGGTAATTTCAGAGATTTAAATTGGGATATCTCAGGGAATATTTCCTGGTCAAGGTCTAAATGGATGCATAATGACGAACCTAGTTACACAGATCCCGATCAAGAGAGGATTTATAAAGTTTCAGGAAGGTGGACTGACCGTCGATTTGGTTATTTGTCAGATGGATTATTTACAAGTCAAGCAGAAATTGATGCATTACAATTTGATCAGGATCTACAAGGAAATAAAACTCTGCGTCCCGGAGATATGCGGTATAAAGATGTTAATGGAGATGGTAAATTAGATTGGAAAGATCAGGTTGAAATTGGTAAAGGGACAGAACCTCATTGGATGATTGGTTTCAATACTAATTTAAATTATAAGAATTTCGATCTCTCTGCCTTATTTCAAGGAGCTATGGGTTATTATACATATATTGCTAATGATAATGGTATTTTACTAAATTCTGTGCCTATGTTTAATAGTAGGTGGACCGAAGCAAATAATAATTCTAATGCTTTTGTACCGAGAAGAGGTGGTAATGCGACAAATAATTATTTGAACTCTGATCATTATTATAAAAAAGCCGGATATTTAAGATTAAAAACGTTATCAATAGGATATACTATTTCTAAAAAATGGTTAGAAAAAGCCAACATAAGTCATCTTAGAATCTATGCCGCAGGCACCAATTTGTTGACCTTTGATAAATTAAAAGAATTTAATCTTGATCCGGAATCACCATCAGGTAAGCTTGGAAGTTATTACCCTCAACAAAAAACAATCACTTTTGGAGCTATTATTTCATTATAGTATTAATCTGTAAAAAAAAAAGTTATGAAAATAATAATTACTATATTATTAATGGGATTAATGTTCTCTACATCCTGTAATAAGGATATATTGGACAAAGTGCCATTAGACATCATTTCTGATGCAACGGTTTGGAATGATGAGAGTCTTATAGATGCATACCTGACACAAACATATTATCAGACGTACGTTTTTGTTCTTGAATGTACTAAAGCGGATATGTGGGGTGTTCCAATTGATGGTTTAATAGGAGCATTTGGTATAAGTCAAATTAGCGATGAAGCTATGTATGGTTGGTGGATAACGACCTTAAGAGGCTACATTTACAAATTTGGTAATCTAAAAAATGATGGAGGTGTTTTGGAATGGTGGGAAGATTCATATAAGGTTATTCGGGCATTGAATGTTTTTCTTCAGAAAATACCTTTGGCTCCTGTTGATAAGGATTTCGTGAAACAACGTGTTGCGGAAGCAAGGTTCTTGAGAGCCTATAATTATTTTGCCATGGTAAAACGTTATGGAGGTGTTCCTCTAATTACCGAACCTCAGGACATCAATGATCCTGTGGATAAGTTGTACCCTAAACGTGCTACAGAACAGGTCGTATATGATTTTATATTGTCAGAAATTGATAAAATATATAATGACCTTCCTTCTGTTAATTCAACTAATGACTATGGAAGACCTACCAAATATGCTGCATTAGCCTTACAATGCAGGGCTGCATTGTATGCAGGAAGTATCGCAAAATTTGGTACTGTTCAGTTAGATGGTGTTGTTGGCATTAACTCTGCTCAAGCCAATTCATATTATCAGAAAGCTTATGATGCTGCAAATCTTATAATCGGAAGCGGCCTTTACAAACTTTATAATCAGGATGCTGATAAAACGAAGAATTTTAAGAATATTTTTCTAGTAAAAAATAATTCGGAAGCGATTTTT
>JAUXUF010000341.1 GCA_030684645.1 Bacteroidota bacterium
AAGTTTTATTCATAAAAAATTTGTGGGGCAGAAGCGGTTTTCGCTTGAAGGCGGCGAAGTCCTGATTCCTGCGCTGGATGCAGTCATTGAGCATGGCGCTGAACTTGGAATCAGCGAATTTGTGATCGGAATGGCGCACCGCGGACGACTCAATGTACTGACCAATATCCTTGAAAAACCTTACGAACATGTATTTAAGGAATTTGTCGGGACCGAATACGAAGAGGATCTTTCACTGGGTGATGTGAAATATCATCTCGGCTACGAAAATGAAATTCAGACCGACAAGGGGAAAAAAGTCAACCTGAGCCTGATGCCCAATCCTTCGCATCTCGAAACGGTAGCTGCGCTTGTTCAGGGAATGGTCCGTTCGCGCATTGATCAACGGTATGACGGTGATTTCAACCGGATAGCGCCAATCGTTATTCACGGCGATGCCGCCATTGCCACCCAGGGTATTGTTTACGAAGTTATCCAGATGTCTCAACTGCCAGGTTATCAAACCGGAGGTACGATTCATCTGGTCATTAATAATCAGGTTGGATTTACCACCAACTACCTCGATGCACGTTCGAGTACCTATTGTACCGATGTGGCCAAAGTAACCCGTTCACCCGTTTTTCATGTGAATGGCGACGATGTGGAGGCCATAATTTTCACCGTGAAACTGGCGATGGAATTCAGACAAAAATTCCATTCCGATGTTTTTATCGATATTTTGTGCTACCGTAAATACGGCCACAATGAAGGTGATGAACCACGGTTCACTCAGCCTTTGCTTTATAAAGAGATTGAGAAACACAGCAATCCACGCGATATTTATGCCGAAAAACTGGCAGCACAAGGTGTAATTACTCCGGATGTGGCGTTAAAGCTGAACCACGAATTTGATCAGTTGCTGGAATCGAAATACAAAGAATCGGAGAAAATTGAAAAAGTTCAGGTTCGCCGGTTCCTGAATTGCGAATATACAGATTATGAAAATCCTGTAACTTCAGATTTGCATCATTCCATCAAGACTGGCGTTAAAAAAAGTGAGTTGTTTCGCATTGCTGACCGGATCAACTATTTACCTGCCGATAAAAAGTTCTTCAAGAAAATTGACCGTATTGTGGAAGACCGTCGGATGATGATGCTGGATAACCGCATGGATTGGGCTATGGCCGAATTGCTGGCCTACGGAACCTTACTTGAAGAAGGTTTTGCGGTCAGGTTGAGCGGTCAGGATTCGGAACGCGGAACTTTTGCCCACCGTCATGCCTCTTTTGTGGTTGAAGATACCGATGAGAAGTATTTCCCGCTAAAGAATATCAGTGAAAAACAGGGTGCCTTCCATGTATTCAATTCACTTTTGTCAGAATATGGTGTGCTCGGATTCGAATACGGATATTCACTTGCCAATCCAAAAAGTCTGACCATCTGGGAAGCCCAGTTTGGTGATTTTGCCAATGTGTCCCAGGTCATTTTTGACCAATACATATCTTCGGCTTACGAAAAATGGGGCATGATGAACAGCTTGGTTTTGTACCTGCCGCACGGATATGAGGGGCAGGGACCCGAGCATTCGAGTGCACGGATTGAACGATTCCTGAATCTGACTGCCGACAATAACATCCAGGTTGCTGTTCCTACCACACCAGCCAATATGTATCATTTGCTGAGGCGGCAAATGAGGTCCAATTTCCGGATTCCACTAGTTGTTTTCACCCCCAAAAGTTTGTTGCGGCACCCGATGGTAACTTCGTCGGTTGATGAACTGGCCGAAGGATCGTTTCAGGAAATCATCGAAGATGCAGTTTCCATGCCGGAAAAGATCAGCAAGGTGGTTTTCACTTTTGGAAAACTATATTACGATTTGCACAAGCGACAGGCCGAAGAAGGTATTTCGAATGTGGCAATCGTTCGCATTGAACAGTTATTTCCACTGAATACCGACCGGATCCGATCCGTTATTTCAAAATACACGAACCTCGAAAAAATAATCTGGGCACAGGACGAACCATCGAACATGGGTGCCTGGCAACACGTTCAGCGGTTTTTGCCTGACGTGACTTTTGAATTGATCTCGCGTCCGGCAAGCGCCAGTCCTGCTGTAGGATTGATGCACAGCCACAATACCCGGTTGAAAAAAATACTGGATACTGTATTTCAGGAATAGGAAGTTGCTTGCAATGCTCAGAAACTGCTTACTAACATTCTAAAAATGTATTACTTTTGTAATTTAAAGCATGTAGGATGAAACTTGACAAATATGAACTTAAATCAGGAGAGCAGCTCGAAGTGTTTGAGTTTGTGAGTGTTGGGGCAAAAGGTAAAATAACTAAATTAGTTCAGTACACACCAACTAATTACAAGGATTTATACAATCTCGGTTTTGGTGACAAAAATGCTGAAACGGGTGAAATTGATGATAATGTAATCTCAAACAATGGTGATAGTGAGAAAGTTTTGGCAACTGTAGTAGCAACTTTATATGCCTTTACAGACAAACACACTAATACAATGGTATATGCAACCGGGAGTACTGAATCAAGGACAAGATTATATCGCATGGGAATCTCCAAGTATATTAGTGATGCAGAAAGAGACTTTGAAATATTTGGAGAATTGGAAGAAGAATGGGATGAATTTAAAAAGGATATAGATTACAAAGGTTTTTTAGTAAAACGAAAATTCTAAAAATTACAACCATGAATACAAAAGAATTTAATACAAGAAAGAAACCTATTGTTCTTATAGACAAATCATTAGACTTTTTTAATGATAAAGTGCTATTTCCAAAGAAAGTGGAAAAAGCAAACAAAATGCTTAAGAAAATAGGTTTGCCTAAAATGAAAAAAACGCAGTAGTCAATTAAAAGACCAAACATGTTAATCGAAATAAAAGTACCTACACCCGGCGAATCCATTACGGAGGTTGAACTTGGAAAATGGCTGGTTGCTGACGGTGACCTCGTCGATAAAGATCAGGAGATAGCCGAAATCGAATCGGATAAAGCGACTTTAACCTTATCAGCCACCGAAAACGGACAGATCAAAATACTCATTCCTGAAGGTGAAAAGGTAGCTGTAGGTGCCATCGCCTGCACCATAGATACAAGCATTTCTTCTGGAAAGAAAACGGAAACGCTCAGGGCTGAACCAGTAATCGAAATAAAAGAAAAAGCGGTTGTAAAAGAAAAAGCGGTTGTAATTCCTGAAAATGTCACTGCTATTGAACAGCCTGCGGGTCAGGAAGAATCAAATATCAAGGTTACTTTGGTTGCACGGAAAATGATGGAAGAATACCATCTTTCGATGGAAGAAGTTTTGAGTGGGTTGCACCGCATTTCGAAAAGTGATATTGAAGCTGTTTTGGCGCTTCCGAAGGTAGAAAAGCTCACTTCGACAAGCACTTCGACAGGCTCAGTGACCGCAGCGTTATCTGGCATGACCGGATCGCGCACCGAAAAACGCGAAAAAATGACTTCGTTGCGCCGCAAACTGGCTGAACGCCTGGTCTCGGTTAAGAACGAAACGGCTATGCTCACCACGTTCAATGAGATCGATATGAGCCGTGTGATGGATATGCGTTCAAAACTTCAGAATAAGTTTGTGGAAAAATACGGATTGAAACTTGGGTTTATGTCCATTTTCAGCAAAGCGGTGGCCGGGGCGATGAAGTTTCATCCTTCAATTAACTCACAAATCAATGGAGAAGAGATTGTTTCTCCGGAATTTGTAGATATTGGTATTGCGGTTCAGACACCCAAAGGACTGATGGTTCCTGTTATCCGGAATGCTGAAAGTAAAACAATTTCAGAGATAGAACTTGAGTTAAAAACGCTGGCCGAAAAAGCCCGTACAAAGAAAATATCAGTGGAAGAACTGACCGGGGGTACATTTACTATAACCAATGGAGGTACTTTTGGTTCGCTGCTATCAACCCCGATTATCAATCCACCGCAATCGGCCATCCTGGGAATGCACAACATTGTCGATCGCCCGGTGGCTGTAAATGGGCAGGTGGTGATCCGGCCAATGATGTATGTGGCCTTGTCGTACGACCACCGGATCATCGACGGAAAAGATTCGGTTGGGTTCCTGGTGAAAGTGAAAGAACTGATTGAAAATCCGGAACGATTACTCACCGGCGGACGAAATCCGGAGGAAGTTTTGCTGGGATTGTAGGAAAAGTACCTAAGAGACAAAGTGCCTGAGTACCAGAGTTTGTCTCTTTGTCACTTTGTCACTCAGGTACGTTGTCTCTTTTTTCTATTTGATTTGGACCGGTGATTTTGTCCCGAACGGAATGGTGAATCCAAGCCAGGGGACAGCTACAAAACTTTCAATGTCTGCTCCAAGTGGAATCCAGAAACCATAGTCGAGTCCTACATTTTTAATGATCCTTCTTCCTCCAATTGAAGTGAGAACCACGAAATTATTAGTAGTTCCGATGAAATAGTTTTCAGTGAGCAAATATCCCTTTGGCCCGGTACGGATCATTCCACTGATATTGACGGTTGGGTTTTTGGCCATTTCTCCTCCGGCAAATCCCCAGCCCAGTCCGATGTTCAGGTTTTTATCCTTTGACCCGAATGT
>JAUXUF010000350.1 GCA_030684645.1 Bacteroidota bacterium
AATAAAATTGCCCGTTAACGAATAACCATTCTTTCAAGTTTAAATTCGAGAGGATGCAAATCCTTATTGCTGTTAAAATTGAATTGCCGTATTTATTAACCATTTAAAAGGGAGAAATCCCTAGTAATTTTCACATGAAAACAAAAAAAAGTACAAAAGACTTCCCTGTAGTTTGTGTAGGTGGTTCAGCCGGCGGCCTCGATGCCTATATCCGGCTATTACAGAATCTTCCGGCTGATATGGGAGTTGCTATAGTTATCGTTAATCACCTGCGAAAGGTAGCCACCCTGCTTCACGAAATTCTGCCACGTTACACAACGATGCCGGTTGAGTTGATCAAGGATAAATTAGACATTAAACCAAATCATGTATTTATTATCCCTGAAAAGAGGGATTTACACATTCTTGATGGAGAGTTCCGTTTGGAACCAATCTCAAAGCCTTGGGGATGGCCCAATGTAATTACGATTTTTATGCGTTCAATGGCCGAGAACTGGGATGGAAAACTGATCGCAATAATTGTTTCCGGCTACGACGGTGACGGAACCGAAGCGCTAAGCGACATTAAAGAAGCAGGTGGTATTACCATCGCACAGAAGCCGGATACAGCTTCACAGCCAGATATGCCGGAAAGCGCCATAGCAAGCGGAAGTATTGATTTTATTCTTGCGCCTGAAAAAATCGCACAGGAAATCATACGAATTGCGAACAAGGAATCAGAGACAAAATAGTTGTTTGGAAATAAGTTGTAACCTGCCCGTTATGCCTTTTTGTGTATGACATTCAGGTGTAAATTAATAGGATGAAACTAAAGTCGCAAAAAATATCCGGGGATAAATGATTCCAGGTTTTTTTATGCGCCTGCAGAAAGACTTCACCGGAATTATTAATAACTAAATAAAGAGAGGAAAGAACCAATGACTAACAATGAACACAAGGAACAGACACAGGAAGGGCAGGATTTTATATTGACTCAGCAAGAACATAAGCCATACTGGAAACGGATGCATCATACCTTTAGTTTTTGGATCTTCTTGTTTTTGATGTTTGTGGCGATCATATACTATATCGTGAGTCTTAACTTTGCCTTTGCACCTCATTAATCCTGAAAGCAGTCGTCTTAATGCAAATAAACATCAAAGATAGTTACAACTAAATAAACCGAAAAGATGAACGCCAAAGAACTTATAAAAACTGCTAATTCGCTGGTCGCCGACGCCAAAGGCATATTGGCCATGGATGAAAGTTTCCCAACCTGCAACAAACGATTTGCCAAATTGGGAATCCCACAAACGGAGGAAGCCCGGCGTACCTACAGGGAGCTAATTGCTACCACCCATGGTCTTGGAGAGTCCATAAGTGGCGCAATACTCTTTGATGAGACCATCCGCCAGAGAACAAATGACGGCACTCCAATGATTAAGGTACTCATCAATGCCGGAATTATTCCGGGCATCAAGGTTGACACCGGTGCAAAGGACATGGCTGGTCATCCCGGAGAGAAAATTTCCGAAGGGCTCGACGGACTGCGCGAACGCCTCATTGAATATTATCAGATGGGCGCACGTTTTGCCAAGTGGCGCGCTGTAATTGCCATTGGTGACAGTATTCCTTCACAGGCTTGTAGCGAAGCCAATGCGCAGACCCTGGCCCGTTATGCAGCTTTGTGCCAGGAAGCCGGCCTGGTTCCCATCGTGGAGCCCGAAGTTCTTATGGACGGAGGTCATACCATGGAGCGATGCTTCGAGGTAACTGAGGAAGTCCTGCACACGGTTTTTAATCAACTATATACCCAAGGGGTAATGTTGGAGGGAATGATTCTGAAGCCCAATATGGTGTTACCTGGTTTGACCTGCCCGAAACAAGAATCAGCTGATGATATCGCCGATGCCACCGTGAAGTGTTTTCGAAGGGCCGTTCCTGCTGCTGTTCCGGGAATTACTTTTTTGTCTGGTGGCCAATCTGCAGAACTGGCCTCTGCCCGGTTAAATGCCATGAATGTCAGATTCAAGTCGGAAATCCCATGGGAATTGTCGTTTTCTTTTGGTCGTGCGATCCAGCAACCAGCTTTGGAAATCTGGCATGGTGAGGAGGCCAATGTATTGAAAGCACAGCAAGCCCTTTATCACAGGGCTAAATGCAACTTTGCTGCACGCCGGGGCGAATACACTGATGCAATGGAAAGTCCAATCCTATCATGAATCTTTGCATGGCAACGATATAAGTGGATGGTATAATAGGACGTTAGATTATTTTGCAGAGTTTCAGTTAATTTATCCGGATTCTGTTTGATAAACTTCATAAAATTATTCTGAAATGAATATTAAAGGCATAGGATCAACGGAGGGTTCTTCCCTTATAAAACTCGCTGCATTAATTGTCATTTTTGCGGGGGCGATTTATGCAAAACCGATCGTCGCTCCCTTTTTACTGGCACTTTTCATAAGCATCATTTGTATGCAACCCATTACCTGGCTTGAGAAAAAACGATTACCCAGATGGCTTGCAATTATCGTTGTAATATTGGGATTGATTATCCTTTTTTCCGGATTTACTTTCCTGATCGGTGGAACATTAACGTTCTTTTTAAGCAATGTTTCAAAATATGAACCTACCATTACAAGGATCAGCAACTCATTTATTCAGTTTTTAAATGAAAAAGGAATAAATATCCCTAAAGATCAAATATCAACATTCATTCAGCCGGAAAAAATTCTGGAATTTACCTCAGGCGCGGTGAAGGAACTGGTCAGTATGCTGGGGAAAACTTTCCTTATCTTTTTGATCATTTTATTTATTCTCATGGAATTCGCAAGCTTTTCCCTCAAGGCAAAAGCAATAACGAGCGGATCCGGTAAATCCATTGCTTATTTTACTACCATTTTAAAAGATATCCGCCACTACCTTGCAATTAAAACCTTAGTCTGTTTGGCTATTGGCATTCTGATCTATATCGCATTGTTGATTATTGGGGTTGACTATCCGCTCCTGTGGGCATTAATTGCAGGTCTGATGAATTACATTCCAAATATAGGATCCATTATTGCCACGATTCCGGCATTTTTCTTTGCATTGATACAACTGGGTTTAGGTGGCGCACTCTGGACCCTGGGTTCGTTTTTGATTATCCACAATGTTCTTGGGAACTTTCTTGAACCGAAGATCATGGGAAAGGGCTTAGGCTTGTCAACACTGGTTGTTCTACTGTCATTGCTCTTCTGGGGTTTTATTTTGGGCCCGATAGGGATGTTCCTGGCAGTTCCCTTTACGCTTACCATTAAAATCATCCTGGAACAGAATGAAAAATACCAATGGCTTGCGATACTCCTGGGAACACCGGTAGAAGCTAAAATATATCTTGACCAGAAAGAACGAAAACATAAACAGGAACAGAAGGAATCACTTTTGAAAGAAAAAAAATAAAACCGCCGGATATTAAATCTGCGTTTCCGCAAAAATTGATCAACCGATGCAGGTCGTCGCGAATCCGGGCTCGGTGATACACTCGTCCAAATGTGTGAATCATGTAAATTTTCATAAAAGTTGTGTAACACTTTCAAAGGCGAAAGTATTCAACTTTGTATGGTGAAAATCACTTCACAACTGTTCTGCCAGAAGCGGAAATACCTATACATCGAAAAAAATGGCTAAAACAAAAAAAGTAATTATTCTGCTTACGATGCTTACGGCAATAATTTTGATGATAGCAGTCGGGTGTAAAAAAGATGATGGTCCAGCACCAAAAACAACTTATAGCCTGAAGGTAAAAGACATACTCGGAGTAACCGGTACAGTCACTTTTACACAGACCACCAGTACTACAACTACTATAGATATATCGGTGACCAATGCTCCTTCTGGAATCCATCCGGCAAGCTTGTGTATCAATTCGGCTGTTGAAGATGGACCAGCTGTCATTTTACTTAATCCAGTTGACGCAACCGGTAAAAGCTCAACGATCATAACCACAATGAATTACACGCAGTTGATCGCTTACGACGGATATATTAAAGTCATTAAGAGCAGCAATGAACCCAATGTAATTCTTGCAAGGGGAGATATTGGTGGCAATGTAATAACTACGACCAATAAAACATATACATTGAGTTCGATAGGTGCTTTTGGTGTATCCGGAACTGCATTGTTTGAAAAAAGAGTAAATGGAACTACGCTCGTAACCGTGTCGCTTACAGGTACAATTACCGGTGAAGTATATCCGGCATCAATCAATCTGGGCTCAATCGCTTCGGTGGGTGGCGGACCTGTTGTGCTGTTATTGAATAATGTAGATGGAACTACTGGCAAAAGCTATACAAACATCCAAAAATTGGATAGCGGAATTGACATAACTTATGATAATTGGTTGGTTTACGATGGCTATATTAATATTTATCAAACACCGGTAAATTTAGCCAATATCATTTGTCATGGTAATATTGGCTCGAATTAGGACTTTATAAATAAATATACAATGAAATCAAAAAAACAATTAGGCATCTGGATGGATCATTCAGTTGCTCATTTATTGGACTTAAACAATTCACTCGAAAAAAATACGATTGTATCGCAATCCAATTTTGAGGTGAAAACAGAAGATTTGAAATTGGACGAAAGCCTGATGCAAAACAGGGAACAAAACCAACTCACCGATTATTTCAAGCAATTAAGTGAGGTCATTAAGGATTACGATGAGGTGCTTCTGTTTGGGCCAACAAATGCCAAAGCTGAATTAGTAAATACCCTAAAAGATGATCGTCATTTTGATAAAGTGAAAATTGAGGTGAAATCGGCTGATAAAATGACTGAAAATCAGCGGCATGCTTTCGTTAAGGAACATTTTGATGCATCAGGAAAAGCGTCTAAAAACGTGTCAAATTCATCATTTTTCTTCTTTTAAGATAATCCCAATGGATATGTTTTATCGGTTCTATAACGAATTGAGTGGGTAGAAATTCCATTCAAAGATTTTTGATTCGGATAGTGTGTTTTTTCAGCCTGAAGGGATGATTTAATATAGCCCAGGGCTTCGACGTGAGCTCAGTCGAACGGCAAACGATCCCGAGAATCGGGAAGTGTCGCCCTGGGTTGGATTGATTGCGGAAGGAACATCAAAATGCAATGTGTGAATGATGCAACTCTTTAAAGCAATTATGTAACAATTACGAGCAAAAGCTTTCCACCTTTGAAGTGTATTTATCAGCCACAATTTAAAATAAAAATAAAGATGAAAAAAAATCAAAATGACGAACGCAGTCAGCAATCTGACAGCAAGTCAAATCAATCTGACTTTGCAAAAGAAAAAGAAAATCCGCAAACAAATGCAGGTAATCCGCTTCCAGTTAAACCTGTGAAAAATATTCCAATAAAAGAGGATCTTGACAATAGAAGATCCATAAAAAACAGACCACATCTGCATTGATCAACCTCCTTCATTTTATGAACTGAAGTACAATATTAAAATCAAATTTACTATGGCCAAATATTCCAAAAATGCCCAGGACAAAATCGAAAAGGTCATGCATGAATTTAAGCATGGAGAATTAAAATCAGGTAAAGGTGGTAAAGGTGGTATTGTAAAAAGCCGTGAGCAGGCAATAGCCATTGGTATTAGTGAAGCGCGACAAGCAGGATTAAAAGTTCCGAAAGAAATAGGTTAATCAAAAAGGAATCAAACCATTACAATGTGTGAATCATGTAATTTTTTTCCGGAATTATATAATTTTTTTCAGCAACAAATCACTTAATTTTCAAAAAACCAGATGATTGTCAAAACTTAAAAATATCAACATGGAAACGATGGTAGTGGGCTACTGGAACGGTAAAAAAGAAAAGATCAAACAAAAATTCCCAGGCATTACCGAACAGGATTTAAACTTTCCGGAAGGCAAGGAAAAAGAAATGATGGAAAAACTGGAATACAAGCTTGGAATAGCAAAACTGGATCTGGCAAACATTATTGAAGCACTATAATTGTATTAATTCATTCAGCAAGATGAAAAATTTCTTTTCCAAAAAAAATGAAACAGCTAATGAAGATTCCGGAGATATTCGTTCCTCTGAATCATTAGTCAAAAATGAAAATAATTTGCCTGACGAAAAGCTGAAAGAATCGGAAATGCGTTATCGGCGGTTGTTTGAAACTGCAAAGGACGGAATCCTGATCCTTGATTTCGAAACCGGAGATATAATAGATGCAAACCCATTTATAGTTAAAATTATTGATTTACCATTAGAGGAAATACTCGGAAAAAAGCTATGGGAAATCGGTCTTTTCAGTAATAAGGAAGAATCGGAACAGGCCTTTATCGAGCTGAAAAAAAATGGTTATATCCGATTCGAAGACATGCCTATTCAAAAGCGAAATGGGAAAGTAACAGACGTAGAATTTATTAGCAATGTTTATTTAGTGCCATTAAGAAAACTACCTATTTTTTCGATGGCTGTACATAATTATATGTGATAGACCGACTTTTTCGGTTATCAGGGCTAAACTTTTTATCCTGT
>JAUXUF010000354.1 GCA_030684645.1 Bacteroidota bacterium
AATAAAATTGCCCGTTAACGAATAACCATTCTTTCAAGTTTAAATTCGAGAGGATGCAAATCCTTATTGCTGTTAAAATTGAATTGCCGTATTTATTAACCATTTAAAAGGGAGAAATCCCTAGTAATTTTCACATGAAAAAGAAGATTCTGATACTGATCGCCTTGATTTGCATCGCCAATATCCATCTTTTGGCCCAACCCACCGGAAGAGAAAATTTCGATGCCGCCTGGAAGTTCCATCTCGGTGACTTGGCTGGAGCCGAGATGACCAGCTTTTCTGATCAGGATTGGAGAAGCCTTGATTTGCCGCACGACTGGAGTATTGAAGGCAGTTTCAGGCCTGACAATCCGGCGACTAACGGTGGGGCAGCTTTACCGGGAGGAATTGGCTGGTACCGAAAGACTTTTTCGGTTACTGACACCAAAACCAAGCACCGGTTCATCCAGTTTGACGGGGTTTACATGAACAGTACCGTATGGATTAACGGACACCAACTAGGCAATCGTCCGTTCGGGTATTCCACGTTTCAGTACGACATGACACCCTTCCTGAAAGAAGGCAAAAATGTGATTGCCGTTAAAGCTGACAATTCCGTGCAGCCCAACTCACGTTGGTACTCCGGATCGGGTATTTACAGGCATGTGTGGCTTACCACCACTTCAGCAGTACATGTGAGTCATTGGGGGACATATGTGACCACTCCAAAAGTTTCAGCAAAAGAAGCGCTGGTGCAGGTTGAGACCAACATGACAAACGATAGTCAGGAAAAAGTCAGCGTAAAAATTGTATCAACGGTAGTTGACAAATACGGTAATAAAGTTGCCAGTCAGATTCAAACCGGAAAGATTGAAGCCCAGGCTCAGTTAAGGCTAAATACCTCGTTCAAAGTAATTAATCCGCAACTTTGGAATACTGAACATCCGAACCTGTACAAACTGGTCAGCGAGGTTTATCAGGATAAAGTACTAAAAGATGCTTACTACACCACTTTCGGAATCCGTTCCCTTCAATTCCGGAGCGACAGCGGATTCTTTCTAAACGGGGAATGTGTCAAAGTATTGGGCGTGTGCCAGCATCATGATTTAGGCTGTCTGGGTGCCGCATTGAATAACCGGGCGCTGGAACGCCAGCTCGAAATCCTGAAAAGCATGGGCTGCAACGGTATCCGCACCAGCCATAATCCACCATCGCCCGATCTGCTTGACTTATGCGACAAAATGGGATTTCTGGTGATGGACGAGGCCTTTGATGTCTGGTATCTGGAGAAAATGAAGTACGACTACCACATCTACTTTAAAGACTGGCACGAACGCGATTTATCGGATATGGTAATCCGCGACCGGAACCATCCTTCCATTTTTCTTTGGAGCATCGGCAACGAAATTCCGGAGAAAAACCATACCAAATATGGTGGTGCAGCCATCGCAAAGGAACTGGATGAAATTATCAAGAAACACGACAAAACCCGTTACACGACTTCCGCATTTGCCGGAGTATGGCGTGCCGATACCACTTTTATGACCGACAAAGTGGATGTGATCGGAATTAATTATACGGTGGAACGGTATTCTGAGGAAAAAGCCAAACACCCAAACGGCTTCTTTATCGCCAGCGAAACCACATCATCGCTGAGCGACCGGGGAATCTATCATTTCCCGGCTGATTCGGCGATGAGGCCAACCAAAGACCTGCATTGCTCTTCGTTCGACAATCGCGGCACCTATTACGATCGTCCGGCCACCATGATTACCCAAACCACCTGGAGAACCGTGAAAGAAACCCCATACGTGGCCGGATTATTTGTCTGGACGGGTTTTGATTATTACGGCGAACCGGCATACCCCTACCCTTGCATTTCATCCAGTTATGGAATTATTGATCTTTGCGGATTTCCGAAGGATGTTTTTTACTTTTATAAAAGTCAGTGGACCAATGAACCTGTACTTCACCTCCTCCCCCACTGGAACTGGAAAGAAGGACAATTGATTGATGTGGTAGCCTATACCAATTGTGATGAGATAAAACTTTATTTGAACGATAAATTGATTGGCAAACAGGCATTTGCTGATACGAAAATTACCTATCAAACGAATCAGTGGGATAAAATTATTGATCTGGGACAAGGTCAAAAGTTGTCATTGAATTGGAAAGTTCCATTCAAATCCGGAACACTCCGGGCTGAAGGCTACAAAAACGGAAAACTTATTGCAACAGATGTGGTGAAAACTGCCGGTGATGCTGCAAAAATAGAGTTGATTGCCGACCATTCAGCCATTCATGCCGATGGGAAAGACCTCTCCTATATCACCGTAAAAATAAAGGATGACCGCGGGACACTGGTTCCAAATGCAGACAACCTTGTTCATTTCGACATCGAAGGTGAAGGAAAAATTGTGGGTGTGGCCAATGGTGATCCGATCAGTCTGGAACCTGCAAAAGGAAAGGAACGCAGGGCCTTTAGCGGCATGTGCCAGGTCGTGATACAAAGCGCCAGCAAGAAAGGAAATATCACACTAAAAGCATCGTCACTGGGATTGACTGACGAAAAGATCACTCTGACAACAAACTAAAAAACCTAAACTATAAATACCATGGAAAAACCTGCTCGTTTAATGTCGTTGGATGCCCTTCGGGGATTCGATATGTTTTGGATTATTGGCGGTGAAACAGTTTTCACTGCCCTGGCAAAAGCCAGCAACAACAGCTTTCTTAACGCTATTTCGGTCCAGATGGATCATGTCGATTGGGAAGGATTTCATTTTTACGATCTGATTATGCCGCTTTTTTTATTCATGGTCGGCATGTCGATCCCCTTTTCAACGGCCAAAAGAATTTCGCTGGGTGAGACCAGCAAGAAAATTTATTTTCATGCCTTCAAAAGGTCGGTTATCCTTTTTCTTCTCGGAATGGTTTGTCAATGCCACCTGCTGTCATTCGACATCAACAAACTGCACCTCATCCACGACACCCTGCAATCCATTGCTATCGGGTACTTCTTTAGTATTCTGATTTTTACCCGGCTAAAACTCAGGTCGCAACTCATTCTTACCTCAGGCTTGTTACTACTTTATTTTGGAATCCTGCAACTGGTAGCAGTTCCAGGGCACGAAGCCGGTTACATGACACCAGAAATAAATATTTCCAAATATGTTGAACATCTTGTTTTCGGTCGTTTTGATGATGCTCCGTCGGCCTATACCTGGTTTTTGGGATCACTCGGATTTGTTGCAACTGTAATGACCGGAGTTTTTGCAAGTACGATCATTCGCACGCAAAACCTGAAAATCAAGTGGGTCGCTTCTTCCAACATGCTTATCCATAAAACTGTCGCTCTTGCAGTTGCCGGGTTGGCCCTTGTTGTAGCCGGACAACTGGCGAACATCTGGTTCCCGATCATCAAACACATCTGGAATCCAAGTTTTGTTTTGTTTTCTTCCGGATTAAGCTTTCTCCTGATGGCGCTCTTTTATTACCTCATCGATGTGAAAGGTTATCAGCGCTGGGCATTTTGGCTAAAGGTTATCGGCATGAACAGCATTTTCATTTACATGGCCGTACATCTGATTGACTTTAATGACATTGCCCAGAACCTGGTTCATGGATTTGAACAGTTAATGAACGATTATTATCCTGCATTCCGGTCAGCAGTGCAGGTGAGCATTGAATACGCAATTTTGTATTGGATGTATAAAAAAGGAACTTTTGTAAAAGTTTAACCCAATTTCAAAAAGATTAAAATGTCTGCGAAACTGGCTGATTTTTTTAGTTCTATGACGTATTGTATGGGTAGAAATTCTCCCCAAAGGTTTATTGATTCGGATTTTGCTTTTTCACCGTCCTGAAGGGACGATTTACTTTTATTAACCCAGGGCGTTGCCATTGGGCTGAAATAGGCTGTCCCTTCAGGACGGGGAATTAGTTTACTCACAATATCCGTTATAGAACCATTTTTTTTGTTCCGTAGGAACAAAAGGTCGGTAGAATAAATGTAAAATTGCTTGTCTTTTGTCCCGTACGGGACAAAAGAACGATCGTAAATCACCATTTCTACCGACAGATTTTCCCTCCGGGAAATTTATATACAGTCTTAATTATTTGGTGATTTTATATTTTCCGGATGTGTAATTACCGGTCCTGATAATCAACTTGCTTCGCTTTTCATCGAAGGTATAATTCACTGTGTCAAGCAAAATGGCTCCATCCAGCTCCACTTTTGCAGGTTTGGCTGACAGGTTGATGTTCAGTATATGCGGTTTATGAATACCTTCCAGCGAAACGGTTATTTGCTGCGGATTATCTTCAGCAACTACTGAAGTGCTTCCACTTTTATCCGGATAATGAACGGTGAATTCACTTTTTCCTTGCGGATAAATGAGCAGGGTTAAATACCCTTCAGAGCTTTTATCACCGATTCCGGTGTAATCCCGGGTAATATTCATCGGAACGATAGCGCCTTCACGGATATATACCGGAAATTCATCCAGCGGAAACTCGCGTTCAAAAGTCAGCGGACCTTGAATGACTTCCTTATCGTTGAAGAAGTACCTCCATTTTCCTTCCGGAAGGGTAATTTTGTTCGTCAACTGATCTTTATAAATGGGAGCAACGAGAAAATGATCGCCAAACAGATAATGATATTTCCCGTCAACCGGTCGTTGCAGAACTTTCCCGCCCTGATGTGCGCTCACAACATAGGAATACATGTACGGAACCAGTTCGGTATGCAGCCAGGAG
Source organism: Bacteroidota bacterium (assembly GCA_030684645.1). Classification (GTDB taxonomy): domain Bacteria; phylum Bacteroidota; class Bacteroidia; order Bacteroidales; family Prolixibacteraceae; genus Aquipluma. The sequence goes on from JAUXUF010000354.1 coordinate 4,738, forward strand.
AATTTCCGGATCACTTCCAGTTCCTGCTGTGTGCGTTTCCACAATGACCTTTCGCCATGACCGCCATTCAGAAACAATCCGCAGAAAGTTGAAAACTGAGTCCAACGGATATAAAGCCGGGGTGGAATAATCTTTCCGGAGAAACCGGCCACATCGGAACCAACGATGTTGTAACCGAGTTTAGCACTGGCCAAAATGTTCTGAATGGCCTGTTCAATTCCGTCAATACCATCCATGGCAATATCCTTGTTTTCAATATCTTCTGTTGTTATTTTTCCGGTCGATTCCCATGTATGTTTCTGATCACCAACCCAGTTTACAGGTGATGCATCGATCGGTGCAAATCCTTCGGGATGGTACCAGCTATCAATCGCTCGCGACATGGTTACAAATTCCGGATTCTGTGTCAGACCATGCTGATATTCATCGCGGTAATAATGATCCATGTAGGTACGGGTGGTCATCAAACCGTCACGTGTCGATTTATAAAAAAGAGGAACCGGTCCAAGCAAGGTATAAAAAAGAGTGGCAGTGCCGTCCAGTTTCCAGCCATCAATGCCGTAATCGAAAACCGTTTGCTGCAAACCGCGCCACCATTTCATTGCTTCGGGATCGGTGTAATCAATAAATCCACCTTTCCCTTTCCACCATTTAATCTGATCGCCTTTACCGGCCAAATACCCTTTTTCTTTCGCCTCGTTGAACCAGGTTTCAGATTCTTTAATACGGGTGTCATTGCTTTTACTGTCCACCATGGTAGTCATCCACAGTATTACCCGGTATCCTTTGTCCTGCATTTTGCCAAACCATTCTTTGGGCTTGGGATATAAAATAGTATCCACCTCAAAATCGTTGTAGCGCAAACTCCAGGGACTGTCGAGAATTACCGTGCGAACCGGAATATCATATTTGGCATACCCTTCCAGCAGTGTATCGACCCGCAAGGCAGTATTGGAATCATCTTCCCACAGCCAGCATTCCAATGCCCAGGCCGGGGTGAGTGGCGGATTCCCGTGTCGCTGAGCATTAAACGGTGTTCCCCGAAATGGAAATTCAAAGCCGAAATAGTAAATCAACAGCAGAATGGAAATGGTTATCAGGATGTATTTCCGGATTTTCCGGAATTTGGTTGGTTTTGTCATAATGATAGTCAAGTAAGTTGTGTTCATTAACGGATCGTATGGGTAATCAAATTTATCATTGGGCAATTGGTTTTATAATAAGTTGATTTTTTATGAAACCTTATTTTGTCAGGGAAACCTTAGTAGAATCCGCAGTTGTTATAACGTTCAACCTTATTAACTATTGAATTACAAATAAAAGAATAAGGTTTGTAACAAATGTGGTAGTTCTTTCTACTGAGGTTATTAAAACAAAAAAAATAAGGTTTTTCAAAGCATCGATTTTCTCTTTTTAAATATTTACATGTCATTAAAATTCTTAACAAAACAAAATATTATAAAGCCGTAAATTATTTCATGAATTCGAGACCAAAAGCCAGCGCCGAACTATTGACCAAAGTATGAACCAGTGCACTGTAAAAGACATTTTTCGTTTTAATATAGGTATATCCGTAGGCCCATCCGGCAAGGCAGGCAAAGCTGATGTAAACAATTGCCCCTGAATGGTAATGTACTAATCCAAAAATAACACTGGTTATAGCTAGTGCCGTATAAACGCCAGCCTGACTTTTGTTTGCCTTTTCAATCAAATAGGCAGCAGCAAATATGCTCAGTGACATGAAAGCCGGGAACCATTGCATTCCACCTTTCAGCGTATATCCAACAAGCACGGCCAAAGGGGTCAGTATTACCAGTCCCCACTGCCAGAAAATCTTCCAAGATTTGGCTTGTCCGATCCGTTTGGCAAGCATATTTTGAAGAATTCCCCTGAAAAACAGCTCTTCAAAAATGCCGGTATGTAAGTAGGTGATTAAAAGTGTAACACCGATCTTCGTCAGCAACACTTTTGAAATCGATTCATGACCATTTATTTTTATGAAATCAACGTAATATCCAACGATGAAGACAAACAGATAGTAAACAAACCAAACCCAGATGGCTGTCCACAGAAACTTCAGGTTTAAAACAGGAAAGAATCCAACATCTTTTATTCCACGGATTGTAACAAAGGAGTAAGCAGCTGTCAGCATAATCATAATTCGATAAACCGAATCAAATCCGTCGCCCTTAAAAGGCAGGTTACCAGTTGGATTAACCTTGATAAAATTAGCCGCAAGCAAGTACAGCACAAAGGCAGTAAAATCAATCCAATCGATCTGTGGATCTCGTCCTCTGCGGGCAACAAAAAACAGGACAGGAAATATGATCAGGAATGGAACAAAGGCAATTGAACCCTGAAATGGATTTTGCTTATTCAGAACAATGTACAGAAAATACAATACCATCAGGGCAACCGGAAAAACCAGTACCTTTTTCAAGTCAGAATCAATCCACCTGTTCATCAGGGTAGTAACCTCATCTTTCCCAATTGAAAAGAAGAAATAATATAAAGCTACAAAGAATGGTAGCGCGATAAGGATATCTGACATTGAATTCCCACTCCAGTTGTTCAGGAGAAATACCAGGGTTAGGAGAGTAGTCCAAAGAACACTTCTTATTAATTCCTGTGACAATTCTTTTGCAATTTTCATTTACTTCATATTAATAAATAAAATGTATAGCTTTAAGTTGGCATTCACTCGTTAATTTTAGTAAATCAAAAAAGGAAATGGCAAAAGAATAGTATCCATTTCTGATATATTTTTATCTTATTAAATCGTACATATATTCAAGATAGCATACATGGAGTTAAGTTTCAATGTATAAAAATTAAGATTCCATCAGTAATTTTAAATAAAATTATAGATTTTTAACACTTGTTTTTAAGATTGAAAGTAGAAGTAATGCACGTTGAAACCAAATAATTATAGTTCAGCCTATACCTAGCAAAAATAATCAAATTCAATTGTTTTTAGATTTTATAGTAGAATCTCGTGTCGTATGTAACTAATTCTTAACTGTTTCTTATATGAAAAAAAATGTCAAATTAGCCAGCTTGTTTTTTTTAGGGTTATTTCTTTTTGCAGCATGCAAAAAGGATATTCCTGCACCGACGGCTTCTTTTACGGTCGTGATGGATGGTGGTGTAGTTACTTTCATTGCTGAAGTAACTAATGACAGCAAATATGAGTGGGATTTTGGTGATGGAAGCTATATTAATACGCTTCATGCCCCTGTTCATACTTATTCTCAAATTGATGTTCCTGTTGACATCGTAGTTTCGCTGACCATTAAAGGTCCGGGTGGTGAGGTCACCGTAAAAAACACAATAACGATACCCGCCAAGACTAAAATGGAATATCTCACAGGTGGTAAGCCTAGTGCTCCAAACTCCAGAAAGTGGCGGTTAAATCAGAAGGCGGCATTTCTTGATGTTACTCTGGCTGATGCAAACTTAACCTCTCAAATACCTGATGCATATAAAATTGGAGGTATCCTGGCTTCGGTCGGATTAAGTAAAGCATATCTGGACGAATTCGTGTTCAAAAGTGACGGTACACTAACTATAAATTCAAAAGGAGGCGGAGTATTGGCAAGTTTGGCTTATTGTTTAGGAAATGGTATTCCTTTGGCCTCTTATTATGCTGATCTCGGGTTGGCTTATACCAAATCTTTCTCTCTTCCTGCAGGCGCCACTTTTGCAATCAATGAAGGTAAAAACTATACAATCGGCACTCCACTTGGTGATGTAACTTATCCCAAGGTGATGACATTAAGTTTTACAAACGGAGGTTTTCTGGGTTTACAGGATTTCACGAGCGAATGTATAATTAAGAAAATTACAGATACTGAAATGAATGCAATCCTCTTTTATGCTCATCCTAGTTATGGTGCCAAACCAATGTTAGCGTTGAACGTGACTTTCGAAGCAATCAAATAATTTATTTTTTCAAGAGCGGGTCAACTTTACCAAGAAAAACCCGCTTTTGTTTTTTAAAGAAATGAGCACAGGTTTCTCTCGCTTTAAATACAATTTTTCCGAACGGGATCAGCTCATTTGTTTTAAAACTTATAACTATATAATTATTAAATATTTAGCAATTATTACACCTAACAAAAATTACCTATGATGAAAAGAAAATTGCTTAAAGCAATGTTGCTGTGCTTCTTTGTTGTGATGGCTCACAACCTTTTCGCACAAAACGTTGTAACAGGTAGCGTCAAGGATGACACCGGACAGAATTTACCCGGAGTCACAGTAGTCGTTAAAGGGACTACAATCGGAACAATAACTGATGCTGACGGGAAATTTACCATTTCAGCACCAACCAACGCAACTTTAGTTTTCTCATTTGTTGGTATGACAACCAAAGAGATTGAAGTTGGCAATCAGCGCAAGTTCGACATCACTCTAGCCACTACTACGATTGGTGTAGATGAAGTCGTTGTTACCGCTCTTGGCATTTCAAGGGAGAAAAAATCACTGGCCTATTCTATTTCTGAAGTAAAAGGAAATGAAATAACCAGGGGTGCGGGTTCAAATATGCTTAAATCATTGGATGGCCGCGTGAGCGGGGTGAACTTTACCTCAGCAAGTTCTGATCCTGCCGGATCGGTATTTGTCACAATCCGTGGAGCAACCAGTTTAAATCTTTCATCGTCCACTGCATCAAGTCAGCCATTATTTGTTGTCGATGGTATTCCATTGGGAAGAACCACTGTTGACAACCGGAATGGTGCAGATTTTGGGAACCTCCTTTCGCAATTAAATCCTGAAGACATCCAAAGTGTCTCCATTTTGAAAGGCGCCAGTGCAGGCGCGCTCTATGGCTCAGCCGCAGGTAACGGTGTAATCATGATCACGACCAAATCGGGAAGAGGTCAAAAGAAAGGAATTGGAGTATCTGTCAATTCTTCCATTGTATGGGATCAACCCTACAATTTTTATGCTACCCAACAGCTATATGGCGATGGAATCCGCGCCTCTTCGATCTATACATCTGGTTACGACTGGGGCGCTAAATTTTCCGATTTTACCGATGCTACAATCAACCAATACAATACGGTAACACAACGGATTGAAACCATTCTTTTTGCACCGACCCTTGAAAACCGTTTGCAGGAGTTTATGCAAACCGGAGCGACACGTAATTTTAACGTAAGTGTTGCCGGAAATTACAAAGATGGTGCATTTCGTTTTTCAGTGGGTAAAATGAGTAACATTGGGGTCATGCCTAACAACCAAACGGAACGCATGAATGCCAACCTGAATGCAGAGTATAATGTTACCAAGAAGTTGAAGATTTCGGTGAACAGCAACTATATGGGGCAATTCACACCCAATAAAACCTCTTCCAACAGCTATGTGATTGAAGAAATGACCATGAATTTTCTAGGTCATATCCAGCCTATCAAAGAAATGAAAACCGTATGGAAAACCGGGTACGAAGGACTACTTCAAAACGCTCCTTTTTATAAACCAGACGGAACGCCGATGTTGGACAATCCATACATGTACGCCTATTCTGAAATCAACACCTACCGGAAAGATAACTTCTTCGGTAAGGCACAGTTAGATTTTGAAATCAACAAATCGCTTAGCTTCATGGCCCGCACAGGTATTGATTACAATGGAGATAACTACGAATACAAAAGAGCCAAAGATTTTGCTGATAGCAATCAACGGGATGGCAAATATACGGTCAATCAGGGAAATGGCCTTTCTGTCCAAAATGATTTGATGTTGATCTGGAACAAGGAAATTGGCAAATTTACGACCAGCGCTACTGCAGGTTATAACTATTCATTCAGTAATGGATACAGCTATTATGCGAATGCAGAAAAGCTGGTAAGGGTGAACGATTATTCACTGGGTAATGCGGTTGCCGGGACATTGTCGGCCAGCAGTGGCTGGGGAATTGGAAAATCGCAGAGTGGTTATGCTACCGGTCAGCTTGGTTATGCCAACCAGCTTTTCATGGATATTTCAGGCCGGTACGACATGAGTGGTATTCTTGAGGAAGATAAAAACCACCATTTCTATCCGTCAATCTCTTTGAGCTGGCTGCCTTCCACCACCTTCAAACTTCCTGAAGTCATAAACCTGTTCAAATTAAGGGCTGGTGTTGCCCAGGTTGGTCACGGTATCGGAACACCAAGAAGCAACAATACATTCAGTTTTGCTCCTATTGATTATGGTCGCACTAAAATCCTCAACATCGGAGGTTCTTTGGTCGATCCAAACATCCTGGCTGAGGTTACCACCTCGTATGAAGGAGGTTTTGATATCGCCTTGCTTGATCGTCGTGTTTCAGCTGAATTTACAGTTTACAAAAAAGTTCACGAAAACCAGCAGGGAAACATACCAACCTCACCAGGAATTGGGTACGGTGGTATGCTCACTAATGTCGGAACTGTTGAGGCCAATGGTTACGAATTTTCACTAAATTTTGTACCTGTTCGCACGAAAGACTGGAACTGGGATTTGGGCTTCAACTTCAGCCAGGTAGAATCAAAAATTACCAAACTTTCACCTGAATATGTGCCTACCGGCCAAACCTTCTATGGAAACGGTCCGAATGTCGATATCAGGCTGGCAGAAGGGGAGAAAATAGGAACGATGTGGGCACACAATGTATTTGAAAGAATGCCTGCAACCAGCAAATATGCCGGAATGATAGTCCTGGATAATAACGGGGAATGGAAATCATCAAACAATGAGAAAGACAGAAGATCAATAGGTAACTATAATCCCGATTTTATTCTGGGAATGAACACTTCTGTAAAGTGGAAAAATTTTAGATTAGGACTCGTAGGAAGTCTTCGCCAGGGAGGTCAATATATCTCCAACATCGAACGCCGTGCAGTTACAAATGGTCATTCTTTACTGACAATCGGCGACCTGGTCAATGGTCCGAATGACTATACTGTTGGAGGACGCGATGCTGAAACAGGCGGTTTGCCCTGGCCTGATGCAAGTAAAATGCCATATCCTCAACAGTCAGGTTTAGTCGCTACTTATGCCATGTACGGAACACCAGTTCCGATAAATGATGCATGCTACTTCAAAGGAGTATGGTTAAAACCTGGCGGAGATCCCAACAACGATGCAGATTACATTGTGAATGGCGCAAACCCTTTGGAAACCTTCTATGGTGTGCCAGGATTGATCTTAGGAGCCCAATACTGGAGTTTTCCGGAATCACTGATCCGCGATGCGACCAACTTTAAACTCAGAGAGATTACTTTTGATTATACTATTCCAAGCCAAATCACTAAAAGATTGAATATCGAAAATCTGGTCATCGGATTTGTAGGAAGAAATATCTTCCAGTGGAATAAAGAAGATACCCAATCTGATCCTGAATCAGCTTTTGAAGGGATCGGACAGAATCAGGGAATCGTTGGGAAAGCCTTGCCTTCCATTGGATCTTATGGGTTCAAACTATCGTTTGATTTTTAATGTTTAAATCTATCGCAATTATGAAAAAACAGATATTAATAATACTCATAATGCTCTTTGTTTTAACGGCTTGTGAAAAACAGCTGCTTAGACAAGATGAGTTATTACAAAAGCGTGATGCAGTAGAGTCTGCAACTCCCAATTTGCTGTTATCTTCAATCATTCAGCAATCAGCTTTCATGTATCAGTATGAAGGTGGTGCCGGTAACCGGACGCTTTCTGTAACGGTCCAGTATATGCAGGGGAACAGAAGTTCTGAAGATAATATTCATAAAAGTTACACCAGACCAAAAAGTGACTTATATGGCATTACAGGAACAATAAAAATGGTTCAGGCTGCTATTGATGTAGTACATAGCAAGGGATTAAAAAACCACGAAGGAATTTTCCTGATCTTCAAATCCTTGTTGTGGTCAACCGCAACTGACTTGTATGGTGACATCTATTACACGGAAGGATTACGTGGTCAGGATGGGATTCTTTTCCCTAAATTTGATGAGCAAAAGGACATTTATCCGGCCTTAATTCAAAACCTGAAAGATGCAACCCGATTATTGACAGAAGGAACTGAAGCCATTGATAAAACATACGATATCCTGTATGGTGGAGACAAAGCCAAATGGATCAAGTTTGCCAACTCACTTCAACTTAGATTACTGATGAGAGCCAGCAAAAACTTACCAAATGCCGCATCCGAAATTGCAGCCGTTGCTGCCCTTCCTTTGATGAGCACACTGGCGGACAATGCTTCTATCCCCTACCTCGCCGGTGACAGAACATATAACTGGCCAATGTCTTACGACGGATATAGTGACAACTTCATGATCTACCGCCCAAGTAAAACTTTGGTTGACAGTTTAAAGGCACTTAATGACGACAGACTCAAAGTTTGGGTGTCACCTATGGAAAAACCATGGACGAATGTTTCTGCTCAGAATGGAGTTGCAGTAAACACAACTGATCCAAATGGATTCACCTACACTTCTACCTGGGAGTATATTGATCTGACCAAGCCAGGGATCAAAGCCGCCGCCGGCTTCATTGTAGATGCTGAGACTCTTTATGCTGGATATACAGCTGGTATGTATGAAAATGTACTGGCAGCCAATGGAAGTTATGACTTTCCAACAACTATATTCAACTACAAAGTTTCCAAATTCTCTAAACTGATTAATGAAAAATCAAATCCACTCCTGAAAGCTTGTATGCTACAGTCGGATGAAGTTCAGTTTTTACTGGCCGAGGCAAGAGTAAAGGGTTATATAACAGCTGGAGATGCAGAGACTTATTACAAAAACGGGGTCACATTAGCATCAACCAGATGGGGCGTACCAGTTCCAGCCGCCTATTTCACCAATCCTAAGGCAAAATTTCCTTCAACCGGAAGTGAGAACAAAAAATTAGCGAAGATTGCCTTGCAGAAATGGCTGGGACATTTCCTGATGGGTGTTGAAGCTTATGCCGATCATAGAAGAACTAGACTTCCGGCTTTCGAGTTGAATGGTGAATTAATCAATGGACTTCATCCATTCCCTTTACGTTTCAGATATCCGGAAACTGAAATGGCTAATAACGCAGAAAATTATCAGTCTGCTGTTAGCCGACTTGACAAAGGAGATACTGAATTCTCCAAAATGTGGCTATTGCAATAGAATATTAAAACAATTATTAGTATAAATATTAGGAAGTTAGGAAGCCGCCTCAATTTTCTTTTGAGACGGACATTTCTAAATTTATTAAATTCTACTATTTATTCAGAACTCATCGTTGTTGAAATGAATATGAATTAAATTCATATTCATTTCTTTTTTTTATTCAAAAATTACAAAAAGGAAAATCATGAACCGATTTATAATTCTCATTTGTTTTTTGACACTAGTGGAGACACTCAGCGCTCAAAGTAATTCCCCGATTGGGAATTCGTTACTTGACCAACTGATCATTCCATCAAACGGTCAAAGTAAAAGATCATCAAGTACTGATTCAAATATGAATGGCAATGGCGATTCAAAAGAAATTTTACCTGGTGAAACGCTTGTTCTTGCTGATTTGGAAGGCCCTGGAATCATAAAGCACATTTGGAACACTTCTGCTTCCTTAAATCCATTTTCGGCGCGGGCTCTGGTTATCCGAATTTATTGGGACGATTCTGAAAAACCCAGTGTAGAAGTCCCTTTAGGTGATTTTTTTGGAGTTGGTCATGGTGCACAAAAGGATTTTCAGTCATTACCTGTGAGTGTTTCATCGTATGGCCGATCCCGAACCTGTTTTTGGAGAATGCCTTTTAAAAAACATGCAAAAATTACTTTGACCAATGAGCTATCTGAATTTGGGCCAGTTGAATTTTATTACTATGTTGATTGGGAGAAGGTTGACTCTCTTCCTGAAGATGTTCTTTATTTCCATGCAAGATACCATCAACAAACTCCGGCAAAGCCTGGAGATCATGTCATTTTAAATACAATAGGTCGGGGAAACTATATTGGAACTGTTTACTCAGTTCTTCAAGTAGTAAATGGTTGGTTCGGAGAAGGGGATGACCGGTTTTATATTGACGGTGAGAATATTCCATCCATACAGGGAACCGGAACGGAAGACTATTTCGGAGATGCCTGGGGATTCCGTGAGTTTGCCGGTCCGTTTCAGGGTGTTTCTTTCTATGAAGGGCCATTAGCCGGAGATCGCGTTACGGCATATCGCTGGCATATTCCGGACCCTATTCGATTCAAAAAGTCGATAAAATTTTCAATAGAACACCGGGGAAGTGTAGTAGATATGCAAGGAAACACGCTATCCAATTCTAACGAACGGGCAGATTGGATTAGTTCTGTTGCATTCTGGTACCAGACCCCGATCGTTTTTTCAGATGCTGGAATACCATCAGCAAACGAAAGAATTCCTCCGTATCAAATTAAGCTTGCTTCAAATTTGAGAATGAAAGCCACACCTGACAAAATAAGAAAAGAGACTGCAGTAATCCATTTCGAACCGGAAACACCTGATGGAGAAATTGAATTTGATTTTGATGTCAAAGAATCAGGAAGATATAAATTATCTGCTGTTCTTGTTGATGATATATTTGGGAGCAGATACCAGCCACTTGTTGATGATCGGCCAGCCGGGCCAATATTAGACTTGGTCAGTAAAGGAAGTGACTGGACAGAATATAGTTTTGGCGTATTTAAGCTTGAACAAGGGAATCACAAGTTTAAATTGCGTGGGAAAGGAGCTTCCCCAAACAGGAGTCCATCTCTTCCCGAGAAATTCTCTATCGGGATTAGTAGTTTAATCCTGTTACGCCTTGAAGATCTTTAAAAAAAGGAGCTGAAGCCTAATGTCATTAAGTTAATAATGTATCTTACCACAGTTTAAAGAACCGGATTTCTCCGGTTCTTTAAACTGTGGTAAGAGTACAAACTTTAAGATCATTTCTGATTATAAAAATTTTATTGCTCAAACATCTGCTGACAGCAAACTACGACTAATGCAAAAGATAATTTCAAAGAAGGGAAATTCACCCAGGTTCAACCTGTAGAGTTTAGAGCCTCTCTGCATTGCTGAATGATGTCAACTGACCAAAGCAGGAGTATAAAATCGAAGGTTCCGGAGTTCAAACTATTGAATTAGGATACAAGATTATTCACTCTAACCAATTATTTTCTATTTAATAAATAATTTGTAGCCAGAATATCAAAAATATAAGCTGAGCTTCCGCTTATCACATGTTCTGTCTGGTACCAATCCCATGCCCGGCCACGGTACTCTACAAAGTCAGGATTAACTAGTGTTACCCCTGAAATTACACCTCCCGGTTGGTAGCTCTTATCGGCTCTGTTAAATCCATACACTAAAGTGGCAGACTTAGAGCCGACACCTGATACAAAGGAATGATTTGATGCCGGATGGGCGCCAAGCACAAAATTTACGGAGGAATATAATATCTCAGGATCGAATAAATCAGGATAAGCTTCAATAAAGTAGAACAATTGTGCAGCGGTTTTCAGAATTGACCAATTACTACCCCAACCAAGGTGCAATGCCACATGATAAGGTGATTTATCCAGTTCATTTTGTAAATGCAGGCGTACCTCTTTTGCTTTTTCTAAAAGAGCTTCTGTGAAATTGATATCATTCACTTTATCCTTCACACGTACAAGATTGAATCCTGTCCAATTAAAGTCGCTAACCGGCATTTCCTTAATTGTAGGGATAAAAGTCAATAGTTTGTCCCGATATTTTTGAGTTCCGGTTGATAAAAACAATTCTGCCGCAGCTGCCATTTCTAATGAGTGGTATTTATTTTCCTGAGGCTGATAGGCTACCGGGAAATTTACAGCTTCATTACTTTGTTCATATTCCCATACCCACTCAGCAAGAAGCAGGCACTCTGCCGATAATGAATCATTTACATTTTGAAACAGCCGGGCACAGATTGCTGCAATCTGCACAAACTGATATTGTCCACCGGTATTTCTGTCGGTATAAATCCATCGATCATCAAATTTGCCTGAAAATCCATTTTTTTGTTCTGTTTTCCCAAGTTTTGGGTCATATAGAAGGCCGTCAGTAATGGATCCAGGATCTCCGGCAGAACCGTAATCAGGGCCAATATGCGTAATAACACCTGCCGGAACATGACCAACCTGTTTAACCACCGACAATAACCACTCCATGCCAAAGGCAATTTGCTGCAACATATCATTTTTTCCATCTGGTTTGAAAAGCTCAACAAGTCGTTCGTCGCGCAAAACGGTTGTTACATCCCGTGTGGTTTTGAATTTCTCCTGTGCCAGAGCCATCCATAGTGCCGTTTCGCAAATGCTACCCGATGGAAGATCAAAATCACCTGCATCGTGCCATCCTCCCCAGTTTATCCCGGGAACATGTTGATAAGGCTCAAATGCAGTCTGGGTTTCCGGTCCCTGGATGTATCCGTCATAGCCTTTGCGTGCGACCGGTGCCTGAAGGGCATCATCAAGATGACACGCGCCATGCCACAGCCTTAGGTAATCTTTCACTTTTACATGGCACATCTGGGTAGGAAAGTAAATATCCAAAGTGGGCTGCCATGCAGTCTGATAAACAGATGGTGAAATTTTAAATGGTCCGGCTTTCTGGTTGTCATAGATCAGAAAATATTGACCGGGATTTTTCACAAATGAAAAATCATAAGAATAATAAGTGTTTTGGAAAAGATCTCCCCATTTATCAGGTTTTATGGATGCCACCCTCTCAAGTTCTGAATTTTGGTTTAGTACCTGTAATTCCATCTCGTGAACATCTGTTGTTCCGGGCATTACTTCCAGAAAAGCAATTTTTTTCTGTTCTGAATGGTATCCAACCTGTGATACCTGTATTATCGGATCTTTCGTCCAATGAGGATTTATTGACGGCGTAATCTTTAAGGAGAATGATTTTTCAATTGAACCTTTCTTCAATGAGGCAAACAACATGTACCCGCTAACATTTAGGTCGCGTCTTTCGTCACGAAGGCTCAGCGTTACATTTTCACCTTCAAAAGTCATTTTACGCAATGGATCTTCCGGGGCAATATCAATCTTTTTAGCCTCATGAATAAGAACACGTCGGCCCATATGCTGCTCGTAGAAAGAGTCACTAATACCACCACCGTTAAAGGTTTTATAATCATACTCCTCAGGATAAATTTCTATACGAAAAGCAAACTCATTAATTTTTTCCCAGTCAACCGACTGGTCGAGATCTATCCGAACAGTTATCGATTCTCCATTGCTAATTACCGAAACCTCATATTTCAATCCAAGCGACTGAAGTTCAACAGGATAAGAAACCTTAGCATTTTTCAGGTCAACAATTTTTTCTCCACGTTTATCATCACCATCGTCGTAGTAGCCATATTTTTTACCATCCGCGGTCAAACAGATTACATTACCAGCATCCAATACGCGTTTACCATTAAGGATCATTTCCAGTCCACCAAGTCTTCCACCTAAATATGTGTTCTGATAAACTAAAAATCGAAAACCGGTGGCATCGAAATAGCCATCTGGCTGAAGCTTGATCTGTGAATAGCCTGACACTGAAAATAGGAGCGACATTGAAATGAATCCAATGTATTTAACGATGGTATTTTTTAATCGACTCATCTGTGGTGTTTTAGTTAAATTGAATGACAATCACTATCTATAATAGGTATTTTTATTTCAGTGTAAACTTATTTGCTATCGGGTATCGTATAAAAAGGTTCTCGCAAAGCTAACAGAAAATTCAGGATTAATACTAGTCATTTAGTTGTATATTAACATTTATATTTATGCTAAATCGATTTTTGCCTAATAATAAAGTTAAAATTTGATGTAAAACAATTAATATTCTACGAGTTTTTATTTTATTTATTTGCAATATTTGTAACAATGGATAATCATGAATTTATCTTTTCACTCGGGTAGATATTATGATTCCAATATGAGAATTAGTCATATAGCCTGTCAGGTGGAAAAGTCGTATTTAAATTGTTTTTTCAGATGTTGAGTGATAGTGATGCCGGAAGATTGAAAGATGTTATCTGCCTCTGTGAAACTTTTAATACTAGATCTAATGTCACTTAAGCCTTAATCCATGTTTGCTATTTGACATAGTCAAAATAAATAATACTGACTGAAAATAAGTAATTTCAGAAACATAAACTTAAATAAAATATCATTAATTTTAGCTTAACTTACTCTTAACTAACTCACTTTAACTATGAAACACAAACGACTTCTATTTGGATTAATCTTTATTGCAATAACGACCTTTATGCTGTCGTCGTGCAAAAAAGAGGAGACTCGACCGACCTTTCCACTTTCGGTGCAAATTTTTCAAAGTGTTGTGGATAAACAAGTTGCATTTACGGCCTTAACCCATAGCGCTGTCACTTGGACATGGGATTTTGGTGATGGTAAATCAAGTAACGAACAGAACCCTGTACACATCTATGAAAATGGTGGATACTACAAGGTCACTTTGACTGGAACTGATGCCAGTGGCAAAACTGCTTCTACAGATGTTAATATTGCTGTTGCATTGACTCCTTATGTGTTATTAACAGGAGGCCCCACCAATACCAAAGGAAAGACCTGGAAACTTTCAGGAAGTCATTCCGGCAAAGATCTTTTTGCCAATGCTGACGCTAATTTTTCAGTTGTAGTAGGGCCACTGCCAAGTGGGGTATTCGGATCGTTGGGTATGGTAGAGGTATATGATGATACCTACACATTTCATTTTGGCGGTAGCTATTCTCATGATACAAAAGCTGACGGCGCCGCTTTTGGTGGTCTGGTAAATCAATACTTGACTACCGGTGGAGCTGGGGTTGTAAATAGTAAAGGTAAGGATTATGGTCTTTGTACCGCGAAATATACGCCACAAGCCGGGGCCACCTTTACTTATGTCGAAAAAGAAGACTTCAAAGTTGCTTCTGTTTATGGCCCAGGTGGGGTCTTGACTTATAACAATGTCAGTACGCTTGATTTTTCAGGAACTGAGTTTATTGGTTTTTGGGATCATCAAAGAAAGGTTATTGTCCAGGAAATAACAGACAATTCCATGAGACTTGTTATGTTTATGTCTGCTTCACCCGATTATTTCCCTTTAAACACGCACGCTCTGATTCTTACATTTGAAGTAGTTAAATAGCGTAAAACAATACCAGCATAGAATTTTGATTCTTATTTGAAAACCAGAATAGTATATAATTATGAAATATAAAAACACATTTAAAAATACGATCAGGCACTTAGTGACTGTAATATTGGTAACAACATTGCTATTCGGAACGGCATTGGCAAGTTACGGATCTCAAGAAAAAAAAGAGCTGCCGGGTAGTACAACCGCACAGCAAGGAATGAGTGTTACCGGTAAGGTAACTTCAGTGATTGATAATCAAGGTTTACCAGGAGCAACGATTAGAGTCAAAGGTACTTCTACGGGTGTTATATCCGATTCCGATGGTAAATACAGCATCGCAGTGCCGAATGCACAGTCTGTTCTGGTATTTTCATTCGTTGGAATGGAAAGTCAGGAAGTACCGGTAAATGGTAAAACGACTATTAATGTCGCATTGGCTTCGACCACTATCGGGGTAGACGAAGTTGTAGTTACTGCATTGGGTATCACCAGAAAAGAAAAGTCACTGGGATTTGCCATAGCGAAGGTTAGCGGAGATGATATGTCAAGAATAGTTCAGGAGAACGCTCTTAACGGCCTTTCAGGTAAAGTATCGGGGGTTCAGATTAATTCAACAGGCGGAACTGGTTCATCGGTAAGCATGGTGATCAGGGGTGCGACTTCCTTATCCAGTGATAACCAACCATTGTTTGTAATCGATGGCGTTCCTGTGATTAATACCTTGAATAACGTATCCGGATTTGGCAGCGATAACCGGGTAGATTATGGTAATGCTATTTCCGATTTGAATTCATCCGATATAGAAAGTGTATCGGTATTAAAAGGCGCCAGCGCTGCAGCATTGTATGGTTCACGTGCCGGCAACGGGGTTGTTTTAATAACGACCAAATCGGGCACGAAAAACAAAGGGATTACGGTGACGATAAATACGAATACCGTATTCGATAATCCTTATAAATATTTTGAGACTTCGAAACAATTTGCATCAGGAAACTTTTCATTTACTCCCGAAGATTTACCTCCGGGAACAGTGATGAGAGTTCCCGGGAATGAACCTCCTGCAGGTATTGAACTGAATAAAGGATACTTTGCCGTACAATGGAACAGTCCAAAGGATGCCAATGGTGTTCAGATTCCGACTGAACTGGTACGCCATGATAATAACATAGCTAATTTTGTTCAAACAGGGATATCTACCACCAATGGCGCATCCGTTTCAAGCAACAATGATAATGGGAGTTTCAGAATTGGAGTAACAAATATGACGAGCAAGGGCATTATTCCCAATTCCGACTTAAATAGAAATAACATGATAGCATCCAGCAATTTTAAAGTACGCGATAACATCACTGTTAGTTCCAATATTAATATTACGAAATCTTGGGCTGATAATCGTCCTGCAGGCAACAGGGGTACCAATCCTTTGCAATTTGCCTATTATACGCCAAACAATACAGACATCCGTGATCTGAAGCAATACTGGGAACCGGGAAAGGAAGGTATGGTGCAAAGATCATACGCTCCCGGGGACGCGGAGAACCCCTACTTTTTAGCTTATGAAGTAAACAACAGTTTCAATCGGGACAGAATTTTTGGTAACCTAAAAGCTGACTGGCAATTGACTAAAGAACTCAGCCTGATGGGACGCTATTCTCTCGATCGTTTTACAGAAACACGTGAATCAAAAATTTCAGCCGGTTATACCCGAGAGTCTAACGGTGCTTATGGGATTGTAAATATAACTAGCTACGAAAGGAATATGGATGTTTTAGCCACTTACGCAAAACAACTACGAGATTTCAGTTTGTCTGCTTCTGCAGGGGGAAATTCGCTATACAAATACGGGGCCTCGATCTCAACTAGTTCAGCATCCGGATCAGGACTTATTGTACCTAATGTCTATACCATCAGTAATATTAAATCCGGAGCCTTGAGTTATTACAACGGCTGGTCGCAAAAGGCCATATACAGTGTATATGGTATTGCTAATCTGGGATGGAGAAATATGGTTTTTCTGGATTTGACTGCACGTAATGACTGGTCGAGTACGCTGCCAAAAGCCAATCAGTCCTATTTTTATCCCTCGGCTTCACTAAGCTTATTGGTAAATGAAATGGTTCATTTGGGAGATAAGGTGAGCTTGTTTAAAATCAGAGGTGGATGGGCCATGGCAGGTAACGATACAGATCCATATCAACTATTTAACACTTATGGGAACGCAGGGCAATGGGGTAATGCCACCCGACTGGCCAAATCAGGACAGATCTTATCTCCAAATCTGAAGCCGGAAGAGATTACTTCAAAAGAGGGTGGTATCGATTTGGGCTTTTTTCAAAACAGGCTGAAGTTTGAAGCCACCTATTATGAAGTTCAAAATCGCAACCAGATTTTAAGAAATATCCCGGTTGCAAGTTCTACCGGTTCAAGTGCGGTAAATATCAATGCTGGTTTAATTGAGAGTAAAGGATTGGAACTAGCGGTGAGCGGAACTCCAGTTAAAACGAATGATTGGAATTGGACTATTAGCGCAAATTGGTCAAAAAACGAGACTCGGTTAGTAGAGATTGCTCCTGGAATTGATGTACTTAAGTTCTGGTCTGATGCCAAAGGTGGTGCATGGTCGTACAAAGGTGATGTGATTGGAGCTATTTACGATGCTGCTATACTTACGGTTACTGACAAAAACTCACCCTATTATGGATACCCTATCATTGATCAGGGCGAACTCACACAGACGCCTATTGAGGCTAAGGATGCAAAAAATAAAATTGGCAATTTCAATCCAAACTTTTTGGCGGGAATGCAAACTTCACTCTCTTATAAAGGGTTTACGCTGAATATGTCTTTTGATTGGAGAAACGGCGGTCAATTTATTTCGCAAACACAGCGATATATTGGTACTTCTCAGCGTTGGCTGGATCAATTGATCAATCCGGGTGACAGAACAGGAAAAGAGCTGCGCGACTGGCTGGTGGCCAATGAAGATATCTACATTAAAAATGGATTTCATACAGTAGGTGGTCCTACTGCAGCATACGGTGGTTTCCGTGAAAACTACAGCGGTGTTTACGTAAGCGATGGAACTTTCGTACCGGGTGTTGTTGCGGTGCCTGATGGCGCTGGAGGCACAAAATATATTGAACATCTGGGAGAGAATATGCCGCTGCCTTACTTGCCTTTTGTTGCGAGTATGCCCTGGAATTTTACAAAAGTTTCAATGTTTGACGCAGATTTTATAAAATTACGCGAGATTTCATTGAGCTATAAAGTTCCTCGTAGCTTTTTAAACAGGATTGGCGGAATCCAGAATTTAACTGTCGCAGTTTATAGTCGTAACATTATGCTATGGACAAAAGCAAAAATGGGGATAGATCCGGAACGGGCTTTCCAGCCAGGAGACGGTGGCGATTCCAGAGGCATTCAGTTTAAACAGGGTATAGAGCGATACAATCTGGAACCTTGGGTAATCCCCGTCGGTTTTAAAATTGACCTGACATTTTAGAAATCCTTAAAATCTATTATTATGTACACAATAAAAAATAAAATCTCATTAGCTTTGGTTCTGTTTGTGGTTTTTGTGACCTCTTGTCAGAATTTGGAAGAAATAAATATTAACTATAATGGAGTTGACCCAGCAAAGGCAGATCCTAATCTATTGATAAGTACTGTTATTACCTCCTCAGGACTCACAGCTGTAGGACTAGGTTTTGGCGATCTGGCCGGAGTTATGCAGCATACCCAGAAAGATGGGTGGAGCGGAGGCCATAACTCATACGACTGGACAAGTCAGGATTGGGGCGGAAACTACGGAATCCTAAGAAATGCGGAAGAGTTACTCAATAAATCTAAAAAAAAGGATCTTAAATTTCATCAGGGTGCGGCCCTGGTTTTAAAGGCATATAATTTTGGATTGATCGCAGATTTATGGGGTGACGCCCCTTATTCCAAAGCACTCCTCGGCGAGCTGGGAGGAGAGAACTTAAAACCGGTTTTTGATTCCCAACAGGCGATATATACCGGAATACTTGCTTCACTCGATACAGCCAATATCTTATTGTCTAAAAATCAGAGCGAATATTCGAATATTAATACAACTCAGGATTTGTTGTATCAAGGCGATGTAGCGAAATGGCGAAAATTTGCAAATTCTCTTGCTTTAAGGTATTATCTGAGGATTTCGACTAAAGACCCTGCAACCGCAAAAGCTGGAATAGAAAAAATTACCACCCATCCCGATCAGTATCCGCTTATTCTGGATGCTGCAGACGACGCAGGTTTTGATTTTATTGGCAACAGTCCCGGAGACTCATGGCCAAGTACTTCTGCCTTCGATATCAGTGAGACTAATTACAGAAGGCTTAAGATGTGTTCAACACTGCTTGAGAAGCTCCAGGCTTTACATGATCCGCGGATTGCGGTGTGGGCCAATAAAATACAAATCCCTCTTGTAATTGATCCGACAAAACCAGATAATTATGACGAGATCGTTGATGGGAAACGCATTATTTCACAACATATTGCTGATGTTTATACCAGTAATTATAATGTACCATTGAATTTAGATCCGGAATATGTAGGATTTCCGCCTGCATGGTCCATTATACCACAATCTTACAATCTTTGTCCAACTTTAGTACAGGCTCCAATTAACCCGCATGCCTCGCATATTAATGATCTTTATAAGAAAGCAGCTGATCCGCTTTTAAAGGCAAGAATACTGTCAGCAGCGGAGGTTCAGTTTGACCTCGCTGAAGTGGCCCTCAAAGGTTGGTCTGCCGGAGGTACAGCTAAAGATCATTACAATGCCGGCGTAAAAGCTTCAATGGATGCCTGGAACCTAAGCAGTTCTTATACCGCTTATATTACCAGCCCGGGTGTAGTGTTTGCAGGAACATTAGCTCAGATTATGGAGCAAAAATGGATTGCCAGCTGGACAGCTGCAAGTGAAGCATGGTTCGATTGGAGAAGAACCGGATTACCCGTTTTACACGCTGGGGTGGCCGTCAAAAGACCCGCGTTGCCACTGAGATTTTATTATGGGCAGAATGAGTTGCTTTTTAATCCCGATAACGCAGAAGCTGCAATTAATCTATTAGAAACCACGAAGTTTACTACACCAGATGATAAAAACAGTGCCTGGTCAAAAATGTGGGTACTGCAGGGAACAAATAAACCGTACTAAATCGGTACAAATAGTATTATAATATTGCAAATAAGCAGTTGATATTCCATGAATATAACTGCTTATTTTTTTGATAGCTTTTGTAAATTATAAATAAATAAATATGAAGATATTAATCTTAGTCGTTTTAGTTTTTTTCTATTCTCTATTAACAGTATCAGCCAGTCCGCATAAACCTATTACGCCGGAAACTGCGCTTCAGTCCTATTTGCATAATACCGACAAATCGTTTAAATGGGAACTTCAGGATCAGCATAAGGCTGAAGGAATTACTTTATACCGGGTTATATTTACATCGCAACAATGGCGTGGGATTACCTGGAAGCATGAAATGATGGTCATTGTTCCGGATCAGTTAAAATACAGTGATGCGTTGTTGTTTATTACCGGGGGTCATGTCTCAAACGGTATCCCCAGTACACACAAATGGGATGAAGATCTGGTTTCTTCTTTAAGCGAATTATCAAAAACAAACAGGAGTATTGTAGCCCTGTTGTGGCAGGTTCCCAATCAACCTTTGTTCGATGATTTGACTGAAGACGCACTGATTTCTTATACCCTTCATAATTACCTTCAGGATCACGATTTTACCTGGCCTTTATTATTTGCCATGACAAAAAGTGCAGTCAGGGGAATGGACGTGGTTCAGCAATTCGCTAAAAAAGATTTAAAGAAAATAGTGAACCACTTTATTGTGTCAGGCGCTTCCAAACGGGGTTGGACAACCTGGCTGACCGGTGCCAATGACAAACGGGTAAAAGCAATCGGGCCAATGGTTATTGACGTGCTGAATATGCCAGTCAATGTTGATTACCAAAAAGTGGTCTGGGGAGATTACAGTATTGAGATTAATGACTACGTCAAATTGGGAATTGCCCAGCAATTCGGCACACCGGGCGGAGATGACCTGGTGAAAATGATTGATCCTTACTCCTATCGCAAAACCTTGACCATGCCAAAAATGATCTTCATGGGAACAAATGATCCATATTGGCCGGCTGATGCGGTAAAAAATTACATCGACAGCATTCCGGGCGATAATCATATTTGTTACACTCCAAATGCCGCCCATGATCTGGGTGATAAAAAGAAAGCGTTTGCTACTCTCAGTGCATTTGTTGGAACGACCGAAACCAATGGTAAATATCCGATTTGCAATTATTCAATTTCTCAAGATAATAGAACCATTACCTTGAAAATAAAATCTACTCCTGAATTGCTGGTTGATGCGATGATCTGGAGCGCCGATTCTAATGATCAGGATTTCAGGGATGAAAAATGGTCTGGTACTAGCCTGAATGCAGCAAATAAAGCTGACATTACAGTTCAGATTAAAATTCCGGAATCCGGTTTTAAAGCTTTTTATGTCGATCTGAAGTACAAAGCGCCATTCGGAGATGATTACACCCAAAGCACGCGTATGTTTGTCGCCAATGATAAAAAATTGTTGCTGAGAACGAAATAAAGCAAGCGGTTGTCTCAAAACTCATTTAACCGAAGAGTTCCGCTGAGAAAGAGCAAAGTTTACCTATTGATAATTTTTACCCCGCGGTTCTTCGCGTTTTTCCTTTGCGTTTCTTTGCGTTTAAATTTTATAGTTTTTATAGAGTCTCCATTTTGGCGACATTTTCAAACAGTCAGTTCAAATGAAAAAATTCGGAATTATTACAGGAATCATCCTCGCGGTTTTAGTTTTTCTTTTTTTTACAGGCACGAGTTTTATCGACCACACACCCTATTTTGAAAGTGAATATTTCAAAACCAGCTGTGCCCGGATCGATAGCTTGAAAAAAAGCGCTGAAATCGTTAACGACTCCATTCAGGCTGGTTTTGCAAAAGCTAGTATTACGCCGACTTTAAATAATCCGGAAGATCATTTCGAAGAAGGAAAATTCACCCAGGTTCCGCTTGCAGGTTTCGGTGCGCGAAAAGGCAAAGCCTCCACTGGTATTCACGATAGTATTTTCGTAAAGGCTGTTGCTCTGAAAGCTGGCCATCAAACCATCGTTTTCGTTGGTGCCGATTTGCTGATCATGCCCCCCAATATTATCGATTCAGTAACTGCTGTACTCGCCCGAAAAGGAATCCGGCGCGACCAATTGTTCTTTTCGGCCACACACAGCCATTCGAGCCTGGGCGGTTGGGGGCCCGGATATGTTGGCGAACAGTTTGCCGGGAAAGAAAATAAAAACCTGGAAAAATGGTTGGTGCAACAAATATCCAAAGCAGTCTCTTCAGCGCTGGCTGATCTTCGTCCTGCCCGGATTGGATCCGGCTGCTTTGATGCCGGAATTTACACGCGAAACCGTTTTATTGGTGAATTAGGAACCAAAAACAACGACTTCTGTTTTATCAGCCTTGAACAAATTGGACATAGAAAAGCAGTAATTGGTTCATTTTCGGCACACTCAACTACTATGGGAGCCGGGAATATGGAAATCAGCGCTGATTATCCGGGTTATTGGGAACGAAAAATGGAAGCTACTTCGGCCGATCTGGCTGTCTTTTTTGCCGGTTCAGTAGGAAGTCAAAGCCCTGCAGGCGAAGGAAAAGGATTCGAAAAACCCAAACTGATTGGTGAAGCATTGGCCGACAGCCTGAATTTGCACCTGTCTCAGATCGCATTATCTGATCAGGTAAAATTTACTTCGGTCACTTTAAAAATGCAGTTGCCGGAATATCACATGCGGCTCACCACAAAAATCGATCTATCTTCATTCGTAAGTAAAAAACTGATGCCTTCACCCGGAAATGTTTATCTGCAGGCTGTCAGGATTGAAAACCTGTTATGGATTACTGCCCCGTGCGATTTCAGCGGCGAATATGCACTGCAACTGAAAAATACACTGGCAGCAAAAGGATTTATTGCAAACGTTTCGAGTTTCAATGGAAATTATGTCGGGTACATTGTTCCCGGCCGGTATTATTACATGGATGAATATGAATCGAAACTCATGGGTTGGTTTGGACCCAATATGGGTGAATATACCATGGATCTGATCCGTCAACTCTCAAAAATTGTCACCAATTCAGAAAATATTTAATACCACTTCAGGATGATAAAAAAAACACTTAAATATCTGTTTTATACAGTCCTGTTATCTATCCTGACTGCTCTTTTATGGGCATTTTCGACACCGTTGTGGCGTCACTGGGTAAGCTATCCCCGATTTGAAAAGCAGGTAAGCGAGTTTCAAAAACTCCGGAAAGAGCCAATGTCTCTGACCAGGTTCAATACCTACCGTGGCGTGATGCATGCACACAGTTACCTGTCGCACGATAGCGAAGGAACTTTATTTGACATCATCCCGGCAGCAAAAAATGACGGAATCGATTTCGTTTTCCTGACCGATCATCCGCGTGGGAACATAGATACCATACCCAAGGGATATCACGGGAATTATGAGGGAGTCTTGATCGAATCGGGCAGCGAGAAACAGGGATTTGATTGCTGGCCGCTGGATTCAACCATTATTGACTGGAAAATCAATAAAGATACCATCGCTAAAAATATCGTTTCCAATGGCGGAATCATCTTTTATGCGCATACCGAAGAGCCTCACAATTGGGGAAATCCCGATTATCAGGGAATGGAAATATATAATTTCCACACCGACACCAAAGATGAATCGCTGCCACCGCATATTTTTAATTTTATCGTCAACGGCAATAAGTTCAGACCTTGGGCATTGCGCGAATTTTTTGATGAACAAACGGTTATTCTGGCCCGATGGGATTCGCTGAACAGGAAACGAAAGATTGTCGGATTTTCAGCAGCCGATACCCATGAGAATCAAAGTTTCCGTGCCAGGTACCTGAAAGATGGCCGGATTCAATGGGTTGGACCCAATGCCCATGTCCTGGATACGATGGAAGTAAAATTCTGGAACAAGTGGCTTTTCAGTGAACCTGATCAAAGCGGTTGGGTTTTCAAGTGGATGATCGATACGTATATGGAAGGATACAATTATATTACCAACTATGTACTTGCCAATACGTTATCAGTGCCATCGCTGGCTGAAAATATGAAAAAAGGACATTTATACACGGCATTTAAAAGCCTCGGCGATGCCAAAGGATTCATGTACTATGCCCGGAATCAGAATGACAGCATTGTTGGGATTCTCGGTGATTCAGTAAAAATTGGTCAGGTAAAAACATTGAATGCAGTTTCTCCATTGCCCGGTCAGTTCAGGCTGATCCATGATGGCAAGATCGTAAATATTTCTTCGGATGACAGCTTTGAATACTCCTGGACCGAACCGGTTGAAAAAGGAGCTTACCGAATCGAAATGCGGATTAAACCGACCGGGGAATATGTCCCCTGGCTTTATTCAAACCCTATTTATATCTATTAAATTCAAAAAAGAATTCAATCAAATCATGAAAACAAAAATATCCACTTTACTATTCCTTCTGATTATCTCCTGGGTCAGCCTCAACGCACAAACCTTTAAAGCAGGAGCGGCCATGAGGGACATTACTCCCGATCATTTAATCCCTATTTCAGGCGGAATGGGAACTCCTGAAATGCCAAACGGATTTCAGGGAAAGCTTACCGTACGCGCTGTTGTATTGGAAAAAGGCAAAACCAGAGTCGCCATAGTAAGCGTTGATAATATCGGATGGCCCGCCTATCTGGGAGATCGTTCACGCAAACTGATCAAAGGGATTGCTCCTGAAAACATATTGATTGGCGCCACACATGCCCATAGTTGTCCCGATGCTTATGGATTTACCGATGAAAAAGGGAATACAGGAGCAGACCTGAAATACCTGGACTGGTGTGTGACACAAATTGCTGATGCTGTGAACGAAGCCGTTTCAAAATTGGAACCGGCATCGCTTAAAACAGCTGTTGGTCAGGCAAAAGGGAAAATTGCATATAACTATTATGCTCCGGAATTATACGATCCGCGTATGGGAATTATTCAGGCTATTGCTACTTCAGGTAAAAACGCAGGAAAACCAATTGCAACTCTGGTGAATTATGCCACTCATCCTGAAATTTTGGGTACCGACCGTAAATTAATAAGTCCCGATTTATGCGGACCACTTTACGACCGGATTGAATCGAAAGTGGGCGGGATGGCCATTTTCATGAACAGTGCACAGGGTGGAATGGTTACGGCCGATACCCGACGCGAAAATGGTAAAGAGGCGAACGATTGGGATGAATGTATCCGGATTGGAAACCTGATGGCTGATGAAGCATTACGAATCGTTGATCCGGCTCCTGTTCAGGAAAATCCTGAAATCTATTGCGCTTCAAAAACAATTCGGTTTCCGATCGATTCAGAAGCTATGCGTTACGTATTCAAACATTCACCACTGGCAGCTGAAGTGGCTAAAAATAACAATAATGATTTCACTTCTGTAACTACACGGCTGAATCTGCTTAACATCGGAAAAGCCCAGGTGTTAACAATTCCCGGAGAAGCATTACCAAATATTGGGTTCTATGTGAAAAGGAAAATGAAAAGCAGTCAACCCATGCTATTCGGCCTGACCAATGATGCATTTGGCTATATGCTGACCAAAGAAGATTTTGGCGGCTTCGAGCGATACAACTATGTCAGCCGTACTTCACTGGGCGAAATGACTGGTTCTATTTATGAAGACGAAGCGATCAAATTTATCAGCGAAAGTCCGTTTCCTGCAAAGTAACTGGTAAAGACTTAAACGTTCCAAACAACAATGATAAAAAATGTTCCGGGATTTCTAAAACCGGAACATTTTTCGTTAATTTAACTCAGAAGCTTGTCGAATTTTCTTCGCCGGAGATTCATAACCATTGAATTCATCTGATTGAGATAAGAAAAATGAAGAATAAACCAATAAAAACGAACCGCATTTTTCTCAGGATTATATTTGTTTGCCTCATTTCCTTATCCGGAAATACGAACGCTCAGAATAAGCAAACGAATGATTTTTTACCTTCGATTTCTGCACCTTCAAGCTTGCTCGGCAACCATAAACCAGTTGCCAACTGGATTTGGGATTCAGGACCGGAGAATCCCCGAAATTACTACCTGCTCATCAGGAAAACATTTGATTTGGATCAAATACCGACCGATGCCAAAGCTTTCATCTCTGCTTTTGCCTATGCTGACGTGTATATCAACGGAAAGCTGGTCGATCGCTGCCCCATGAACTGCGACCCCGAATTTCAGGTTTACGAAAAATTTGATCTGACCGGCTATTTCCAAAAAGGCAAGAATACCATTTCGGCGCTGGGTTACAATTTCGGAACCGGAATGCACCACCGCATCAATGGCCGGGGCGGCTTTTTCTTTCAGGCTGAACTGACCTTCGGAAAATCCAATATACTCCGGATTAATACAGATGATTCGTGGCGGGTTGAAAAGGCCGAAGCGTGGGACAACCAAACCGAAACGAGAACCGCCACTTCCAACCTGATTGGATTCGTGGAGAAATTTGATGCCAGGCGAATGCCTGAGAACTGGAAAGACAGCAGTTTTGACGATTCAAACTGGAACCCGGCCCGGATGCTGGGAATACCACCACTTGCTCCCTGGAATAACATCGTTGAAGTCAACCGTCCGCCGCTTTTTCGTGAACAGGTTTACCCGGTCAATCACTGGTTTGTTGGGGACAAAATAGTTTACGATTTCGGAAAAGAAATTGCCGGCACACCGGTTCTTGAATTGTTTTCCCGCCGGGATGGAGTTAAACTCGAAATGGGAACAGGCGAGCGCTTATTGCCCGACAGTTCCGTTCTGTATAAAAAACGGGTCAACTACACCGATTACTACATCAGTAAAAAAGGATTTCAGTCATGGGGTCCGCTGACCTGGCGCGGATTTCGGTATCTGTCGCTTTCTCGGAATGACACCATGATTATCAAGGGTATTTCAGCAATTAACCGGCATTATCAATTTACCCGTGAAGGAAGTTTCGAATGTTCCGATCCATTGCTAAACCGGATTTGGGAAGTTGGCAACCAAACCTTGTTGCTCTGTGGCCAGGACACATATATGGATACTCCCTGGCGCGAACAAACGCATTACATTGCCGGAGACAGCCGTTACCTCCAGAAGTATGCCTTTTATCCTTACGGCATGAGTTCAGAGTTGCTGATCCGTTACAATATTTTATGCGGAGCCTGGTCACAACGATGGAAAGACGACGGATCAATCCGGTCACGATATCCAACTGACTGGTTGCTTGGTGAAGGCACATCAGCATATCTGGCCGATTATGAATTGGAATGGATCATCATGGTTGGAGAATATTACCAGTATTTCGGTAACGCCGATCTGATCCGGCAGATTTATCCGAATTTGAAAAAGCTGATGGTTCTCTTCGATCAATATATCGGGAAAGAACATGGACTTTTGTATAAAGTTCCCGGATGGATCGTACTCGACCACCCGGATACCTACCCGATGGATCAAACTGATGAGATTACCGGATTAAACTGCCTGTATTATGCGGCGTTGAAACAAGCTGCTGCAATTGCCCAAAACCTCGCGTCTGATCCGGTGCAGGCGTCTAATTGGAGCAAACAGGCTGAACAGGTGAAGGGAAATATCAGGAAACAGTTATGGTCTCCCAACAAACACTTGTATATGGATAGCTTCGGAAGTACGAAGTGCAGTCAGCAGACGCAGGTTTATGCCTTGCTTTACGGATTGGTTGACGATGCTGAAAAAGGACATGTTGTCGATGCAATTGCAGCTGGCAACCGGAGCAGCGAGCAATCTTTTTCTTACTATCTGGTAAGTTCCATATTCAACGACAAACCGCAGTGGGCGCTTGACTTTATCCGCAAGAATTGGGGCGGGCAAATGAAAGCTCCCTTTTTTAACGGGGCATGGCACGAAGCCTGGGACATCGCCAACTGGACAACCGATCTGGGCACGACTTCTCATGCCTGGTGTTCGGGGCCAACCGCTTTGCTTCCTCAAAAGGTCCTGGGAGTCGAGCCGGTCTCTTCAGGATGGAAAACATTCTCAGTCCGTCCTAATCCCTGCGATTTGAAATGGGCCAAAGGAGTTGTCCCCTCCCCTTTTGGTGACATCGTTGTGGAATGGAAATTGGATGACAACGGAGTTTTCAAACTCTATGTCCTTGTGCCTGAAAATACCAGTGCTGAAATATCAGTTCAGGGAACTGACCCCAGGAAAGTTAAAATAAACGATTTACCTGCCGGTAGTTGTCCGGGAATAAAAATAGCAGGAATTGAAAACGGAAGAATTGTATTTATAGCAAAACCGGGAGCCTATCAACTATCCGCATCAAATTGAGTAAACTCGGAATATCAGGAACTTCGGAAAATTATCCATCTGAACTTCTGAATACCATTCTGAATTTCAACACCATCATTGAAGCCAAAGGATATATTGACAAAACGTAGAACCCGCTTCGTTTGGTTCTGAAAAATTGACTTTCAAGGATAAAGGATTCCATCTTTATTAAAAACAGATGGAATCCCTTTCTTTCACTGAAAAATAACTATCCCGAAGAGTCTATTTCAAATATTTCTCGAAGAAACTGCTCATCTGCACCTGCGAATAATCATTTACCCGTTGAACGACATCCATGGTATGAGGCCATAATGGAACCCGGCAATACACATTTGGAATACCCAGACTGTCTAAGCTTGCTTTCAAATTATCCGACTGGCTGATTGGAACCAGATTATCTGATGTTCCATGAAGGATCATCGTAGGAGGATCGGTCTTATCCAAATAATGAGCAGGAGAGGCTTCCAGGTAAAGTTCCGGCGCTTCCTCAAAGGAATGGGTAATAAAAGTCGTTACCGTGTTATGAGTTCTGGAATATTCGGTTGTCAGGTCAACCGGGCCATAGATTTCAACAACCGCTTTTATCCGATGTCTGTTTGGAGAAACGAAAAGCGAGTCATTTGTTACACCGGGTTTCTGCCATTCATAAGCAGCCAACATGGCCAGATGTGCTCCTGCCGAACCTCCGATTAAGGCAATCCGGTCAGGATCATAACCATATTCTGTACCATGTTTATAGAACCATTGTACTGCATCCGTAATATCTTCGGCACATGCAGGATATGGGCCATCTTTCAATAAGCGGTACGAGACCGTGGCTGTCATGTAACCCTTTTTGGCAAAGGCAACAAGGTAAACCAGGTAATCTGCCCGTTCACCGCTCCTCCATCCGCCTCCATGAATAAAAACCAAAAGCGGAGCAGGTTTCCGAATTGTTTGGGGGATATACATATCCAACTGAAGCGACTTTCTATCCACATTTTTGTATTCAATGTTTTTGATTTCTTCAATATCGGCCGGAATATCCGGAGTTCGATCAATCATTTTTTCCAAACCCACTCTAATTGCCAGAAAATCGAGCGCCTCAAAATGATAACCCACAGGTGTTTTTTCAGGGTTCAAAACCGACCACAACCGGGGGGTGACCATCAACAGACAAAACGAGATGAGTATAATCA
The DNA here is from genome assembly GCA_030684645.1 of Bacteroidota bacterium. Lineage (GTDB taxonomy): Bacteria > Bacteroidota > Bacteroidia > Bacteroidales > Prolixibacteraceae > Aquipluma. The sequence goes on from JAUXUF010000354.1 coordinate 34,479, forward strand.
GCAGGCCAAAAAGAATCCGTTTTAAAATTTTAAATTTCATAGGTAGATAGATTTAATTCATTCGTATCCAATATTGTTTTGAATTGTCTCATTTTCAAATTATCGAATTCCCGAATTTCATTTTCCATTCAATTCGCCCAGCATTTCTTTCAGGTTTCGGTGCAGGGTAGGTGCAGTTTCCGGTCCTAATGAATTCACTTCGCCGTAAGGACGATCTGTTTTACCATAGGTAAACGGAGCTTTGGCATCCCATTGGCTTTTAGGAACAATGTACCCAATTTCGTCGTTCGCAAGGCCAACTATAAATTTGTATTTACCCTTCATCATATCACGGACTGCCGGTACTTCGACGGGTTGAATCTGGTAATCCTGTCCTTCGGGGGCTTCTACTCCACCATTAATAATTTCAGGATAAACTTCGCCCGGAAGGGTTACAAACTCAAGCGGTCCGATTTTGAATACGGCCATTTCAGAGCGCATTTTCATCCAACCTGTTGTTCCGCGATCCAACACGCCCAACATGGTTCCTAGCTGGAACAGTGTATTTTCTATTGGCATATAAAGTGTTCGTACAACCAAAGAGATTCCGGCCGTATCAATCACTTCAACCGGATGTTCCATTGCATTCAAAACTAAAAGTGACATCTGTTTTCCCTGTGCAGCTGCCTTTTCAAAAGTCGGTTCTTTGAATTGCTGGCCGGTAAACGGATCTTTAATGGTCATTCTTGGATGAGTAGTCATCAAACCTCCGACCGAAGCGCTGATATAAACAGCCACTCCCCCAATACCCGGTTTCATCAGGCTATCGCCATTGAAAACCCCTTTTTCAACTCCTTCGCGCACAAAATGAGGAAAATCGGAAGAAAGCAGCAAATTATCGCTCCATAAAGTTTCCGGATGATCGCCCCAACTGATTAACGATCCCATTGTTTTCCCATTTTCTTTGTCTATTGCCTTAATCATTCTCAGACCTGAATCAAAAACTTCCGGTTTGCGGGTATCGACAAGCAATGAATCTGCACCATTCAGGTCTTCAGATATTTCCAAACGTGCAGGTCGCATGTTTTTTACTGCAGCCATAATAGAATTTACGATCTGGTTTTTAACGTATTCCATGTGAGCATTATTAATTCCGCTCTTAAATGGAGATACGCCCCACATTCCAACGAGATCAGGGCCTTCGTGAGTATGAGTGGAAGAAATTATGGAATAGGTGATACCAGCATCGGCGGGAATCCGTTTCCGGACATCAATGACATCGTCATTCATAAATCCAATGGCATCGAGTGAAACAATGGCTATTCGCGATTTGCCATCATCGATCACCATAGTTCTTGCCCAAAGGTCATCGTGGATACCATTTGCCGGCCGGTTATTTCCAAACCCGGCAATGCAAACCGGATCAAAAACGCCATTCCCGTTTCCGTCGGTAAATGTATCTCCGTCTTTTGGATTATATTCTGCATCTCCGTTTTTATCAACCCAGCGGTCAGGAACTTCAGGTGTAACCGGGAAAGCAGCAAACCCTGCCGATAATTGTGAAGGTTTTTCACTGAAAATCTTCATGTCGGCTTTATAACCGGGATTCCGGTCTTTCAGGTTTGAATAAAACCAGGCCAATAATCCGATTACAACAACAAGTAATAGTAGTCCAAGTACTTTAAAAAAGCGTTTCATAAATTGATATTTTTTAGATTGCAATCAAGCTATCTTCCTGATTTAGAAATGAATTACACGAATTAATGGTGAAATTTCAATTAAATTTTGTATTCTATTTACATTTGTATAAATACGATATTTCAGAGGCGTAGCCTCGACTAATGTTGTAACAACGGATTTTAATCCGTTGAAAAGGAACTGAGAATAATAGCGAGAACCGTAGGTTCGGTCCATATAATTTTGATATTGACCGTGCCTACAGCACTCTGTTTTTTGTCAGGTTTCCATAGCAACGGATTAAAATCCGTTGCTACAAAACCGTTCGAGCCGATGGCTCTGTCTATTGATTTATTTTTCGTAATGCCTTTTGCGTTCAACATCTTCATTATCCAATGGCGGACCTTGTTCGATTTTTCGCCAGTCGATCGTTTTGTTGTATTTTTTCATCGCTTTTTCAGCATCAAATACACGCGAATCGTGCAATTCGAGCGTGTAAGGAGTATAATCAGGAATTGGTGTAAAAAAATCCTGAAGCAAAGAACCAGTCACATCAAACTGATTGACGTAAGGAACATTCAGAATATTGTAAATGGTTTTCAGGATCGATCCAAAATTGGCGTGAGTATGAGAAACATATCCTTTTTTCACGTACGGGCCGGCCATCATCAATACCGAGCGATGTGCATCAATATGATCTACCCCACCCTGCGGGTCATCTTCAGTAATAATAACCAGCATTTTTCCCCAGTATTTGGTTCGTGACAGGAAATGTAAAATCCGCCCTACCGCTAAATCGTTATCCACCATAAACGACTGGGGATATGGATAACCATCTTCAGGACGAATTCCGGCTCCATGATCATTGGGAACCTGCATCGTAATAAAAGAAGGTAGTTTTTCTTTTCCCTTGATCCACTTTTCAGTGAAATGTCTTTCGAACTGGTCCATCCGGTACTGATCAGGAATATTCATATTGAATCCGGCATAATCGTGACTGGTTCTGGTGAATAAGGCATTTTGCATGGGTACCATCACTCCATGCGCCGCTCCGGTATTGGTATCGTTCCATTCTTCGCGCTCGTGCCCTGCTTCGTTAGCCTCACCAAAATTGTAAAAGGAAACATTTTCCCTTTCAAGGGCTTCCCAGAGGCCACCGATTTCGGCATAATCTTCCGGATCGACACTTCCGATTGTGCAAGGGAAACGACGCCCCGGAGCTTTTGAAAAAATCATTTTGGTTTTTGAAACGCTTGCATTGGTTTCCACCCATTCGTTTGGTATCACACCCACCATCCAATGATGGCCATGAACGGAGGCATCACTGTCGCAGTAATAATTATCGGAAAACGAGAATTGTTGGGCAGCTTTAATATGGTTTGGACTAATCCGGAGATGGGGAAATTGTGATCTTTGCGGTTCAGGCAGGGTATATTCGTTGTTCACTCCAAACCGTGCCAGTGTGCTGTCGCCGGTAGCATTTTTAAGCTGTCCAAAAATTTCATCGTAGGTCCGGTTCTCCTTGGTAATGTAAACGACGTATTTGATAGGTGATTTCCGCAATCCAGGCAGGGCTGGCAAAGGATTTTTGCCATCATCAGTTACTTCAATACTTTTGAAAGTATTATCGATTGACTGTTTCGTATAAGCAGCTAATTGTCCGGCATCAGGCATATTCACCTTCTGGAAAGTACCCAGTTGAATGTCGCCGACATAATATCCCTGAATTGGGGCTACAAAACCTTTACCGCCATTTGGTCCGGCACCAAGTCCCCTGCAGGTAATTATATATATTTCCTTTTCATCTTTCGACAACAGAACCCTTGTTGCTCCCCATCCTGATGGAATTAATCCTTTCGTTATCCGCGACGAAACATCAATGACAGCAACAGCATTAAATCCCAATAAAGCTACATAAAGCGTCTTTTCATCTTTGCTTAATGTCAGGCCAAAAGGGAGTAAGCCGCGGTATTTATCTATCTTTTTATCAATCAGTATCGGAATATCGCCGATCAGCTTATGATTTTTGTAATCGATAATTGAAATATTGTCATTGGTCGCATTGGTCACGTATGCAAACTGTTTTCCAACGGCTACTGAATTCGGACTGGCGCCACCCACGACTTCAGCGCCTTCAATCATTTGCCCGATCTGATGACCTGTTTTGAACTTATCAATCACTTTATTCGATTGCAAATCGATGGTGAAAACACTCATGGCATCAGGATGCAGCGGACTTCCCAGACCGGGAACCTGGCGTCCTTCAACGATGGTTCCGTTAATGGATTCAGGAGTATTATTCCCGTAAGGATGATGCGAAATCATCAACGAATCAATATTTTCAGGAGTAGCCCCTGTAATTAACGGATAGGAATACATGCCCACGTTGGCCACCAATGCGGTCTTTTTATCCGGACTTAGAGTTAATCCAAAAGGTTGGCGACCAACCAGAATGGAAGCTGTAATTTTTCTGGTGGCCAGATCAATCCGAACCATCCTGAAATTAGCCCGATCCAATACCAGCAATTCATTTTTGGCATCATTCAGAACCAGGTCTGAAGTAAAACTATCGTCATATTCCACACCATCAACAGTTCCGTTTAGCGAAATGGAATCGAGTCGTGCCAACTTTTCGATGTCATAAACAATCACTGCCCCATTGTCTCCGCCACTTAAATATACGGTCTTCGAATTCTCTGAAAAAGCAACACCTAAAAATGATCCTTTGGATAAAGGTGATTTTATTTTACCATCGTAACTTGGAACCCGTGTAGCGCTTAGAGTCTGAAGATCAATAATGGTAAACACCCCGTTGTGCAGGGTTATCGATTTTTTACCATCGGGCGAGATGGCCATTCCGTAAGGATCGTTGGTAATACGGATTAGCTGACCGGCAGGTGTAGCAAACCGTCCGCTGGGAAGAATGGTTGTTCCACCGATATTGATTTGGGTAAATTTATTTCCTGCGGGTACAGTGAGAATTTCGACTTTTTTTTGTGCCAGCAGATTCTGCCCGGCTGATACAAAAAGAACAACGATTAATAAGCGCAGGATATATTTCATTTTCTTAATTTTCATTTTTATTCTGAATTCATTTTCTTATAATACCTCACATAATCAACAACAAACACATCCGGGAAAATGCTTTTTGCAATTTCTTCTTTTTTTCCGGGATATTCCATGCTGAGGATCATATATTCATCGATATTTGAAATCCCGGTAGTTACTTCATAAAACCGATATCCATCGACATAAAAAATATATTTGTCCGGAAACCATTCCACACCAAAGGTATGAAAGCCTTCACCAACTCCTTTCAGGTAACTTTGCATACCATGTGTAGATTGCTGGTGTGGACCGTATGCCCAGTGAACATTGTGCGAAACAATGTCGGTCCCCAGTTTCCGGAAGCACTCCATAATATCGATTTCAGCACCAAAAACGGCAGGATCTTCACCCTGTGATATTTTTGCTGACTGAATCCAGAACGCTCCCCACACTCCTCCCGGCGATTTCTGAACCTGGGCGCGGCATTCGTAATAACCATACTTCGACATAAATAAACCCTGGGTTCCAATTGCACTTCCCAACAGGCTGTCCCCTTTTTGCAAAGCATATAATTTAACGCAGCCATCTTCAACCTTTACAGCGTCTTTCGAAACGTATGCAATTGCCCGGGGGCCAACACCGCGAACTCTCCATTTGGTTGAATCCAGTTTATTCCCATCAAATTCATCTTCCCAAAACAGTTTATAGCCCAACTCTTCAGGTGTATATTGTTTGTCAGACATAGGCCCTTGCGCAGGCCGTTGTGCCAAACCGATGTTTGTCAAAATAAATGCTGAAAGGACTAAAAACAGATGCTTCATTGCTGCAATAATAATCAATCAGGAATTTAGAGACAGTTTAAAATTCTATTTAAGGTTCCGTCAGGAATCAAAGGTCGGTAGAATTAAGAGAATATGCATTCCTTTTGTCCCGTACGGGACAATACTAAAATCTATAATCATCATTTCTACCGACAGATTTTCCCTACGGGAAATTTTAAACAGTCTCCAGAATAAAAAAAGGTTAATCAAATATCAATGACCTATTTTTCTTAATCCAACTGGATTATAAAAATCTGTTTTTTAGGTTCTCCACTACCTTCAACCGGAACAATCCGGTTAAATGCTATGGTTCTTCCATCGTTCGACCATACCAGGTTCGAGGGAGCTTCCAAAGTTTTATCAGTGAGCCTATGAAATCTTTTTTCAAAAGGAAGGGATGAAACTTCGCATTGTACAATACTGTTATCCCAAACGTAAATGATAGACTTATTGTCTGGGCTCCACCGCACTCCACTTTGAACGCCGGAAGTATGTTCGGTAATTTGAATGGATTCTCCACCTGAAGGTGAAATCGCGAAAATTTGCTGGATACCATTTTGATCTTTGGCCTGATAAGAAATGAGTTTCCCGTCGGAAGAAGAGCGGACAACTCCGCCGCATCCCGGATATTTACTATTTGCCGTGAATGTCAACCTTCTCTGTACTGTTCCCTTCGGCGGCATGGGGAATGAATTGAGCGTTCCTTCAAGCGGCCCGTACTCACCAGGGACATTGATTGAATCAGGAATGTCAACTACAAAAAGTTCATCAACCGGTTTTCCATCCTTATCGCGAACGCTACCGATGAAAGCCCTGGCAACCTGAATGGAACCATCAGGAATCACATATCCGCCAGTTCCGATCCAGCTGTCTGACGCCGCATTGCTAATTTCATCGCTTCCTGGTACAGGATTGGGAACTACCCTCACCACCACTGCACTTGACCAGGTTCCCTGAACATTTTCTCCGGCATTATCCTTATCAACCGCCAGCGGATGTTGCTGGTTGGAAACAGCAACGGTCCTTAAATTCCATTTCACGCCGGTCGAATCTTCCAGTTTTTTCATGATCGCATCATTGTAAGTATAGCCAACCCATTTGCCATCGCGACTCCATTCGTGACGGTGTGTTCCGCCACGCAATGCGCCGGGAGTAAATGGATAGGTTACATCTCTGGAATCCATATTGAGGACCACATTGGGGTTATTATCTTTAACGATCACGCCCAAACGCCGCCACTGCTGATAAGGATTTTCTTCAGTACAGATGGGCAGCCCGTGAATAAAAACCACTTCATTTTCAGTCGGATGATAGCTGACAGCGCCAGCGCCAGGCCCCCAATCCTTATTCTCCGGAATTCCAAAGAGAACCTGTGTTTCTCCGGTTTCAATGTTTACCCGCTCAATAGAAGGACTTCCTCCGATTCCTCCAACTGCGGTTCGCGTATCGTAAACCAGCCATTTCCCATCAGGAGAAAAGTTATCGTTATTATCCAGATCGTGGTTTTTCGAATTGTCAGTGGTAATCTGTATTTCTTTCATTTGTTTTTCGGTTGTTGTACAAGAACTTACGAGAAGTATTCCTGCAATGACAGCGTAATATATTTTCATTTATTTCAGATTAAATTTTAAAGTTCGTTTCGAAATTTCAGGCCTGATGTATTTTTTCATGCTTTCCGGATATCCAAGTTCGAATGGTGATGGTCCGACCCATTCTGATTTTTTACCCGCTATTATCGAATTTTTCAGAAGCTTCGGCAAAATCGCCCAGTTCAATAATAAAGTCAGGCTTTTCAGCTTTCATCTGATCCATGAAGGTAGTAATGCGGAAGTCAGCATCATGCATGGTCGGCAGGTGGACATCGGTACAGATACCTATTTTTATCTGACTGTATTTCTTGTGCGAATAACCTGGAATAAGAAGGATTAATAGTATTAATGCAGTTAAACTCAGGGATTTCATTACTGGAATTATTGGTTTATCAATTCATTTACAGGCATTTCACCGTAGCTGGCCAAGATGGTAGAATACAGATTCTGACATGATTTAAAATTAGACTTGCCTGCCTCCAAATACTTCAGTTATTTTGGAAAATGCGCATTAAATATTAACCTATAAAAGGCTTTCCGGAGAACAAGTTTATTGATTTTCTGTCTTCAGTCATAATTCTTCCTGCCTTCCCGGACCATACCGGATACATCTTTTCAAATACTGGCTGATATAAAGGGTGCATTGTCAATGATCAGAATTTACTGTCCGACTAAATGCTGAGATATTCCTGAAATTGTTCAGCTCTTGCACCTACATCAGAAAAGCCTTTGAATAATTGTTTTCATTGGTCTTTTTCTCATGTTGATCAGTAATCAATTAATAATGGTCAAAATACATGTAATTTTTCCTGCCTGAAATGGCTAAATTTACATTGAAACCTAAGCAAAATTACGATACCCATATTCTATGAAGCAAAACAGACTCATCAAACAGTTGCTTTTTGTGGTCATACTATCCATATCCGCTTGCCATGCCCCGGATTTTTTAACCAGACAAACGACCCATCCGGCCTTGCAATCCCATGCGATTCCTTCCGGACTAGGTGTAAATATTCATTTTTTTAAAGGAAATGAAAAAGACTATTCGATGATTTCCGAATCAGGATTAGATATGGTCCGCATGGATGCTTTATGGGAAACTATTGAAAAAAAGCCTGGTGTTTACGATTTCAGCAAGATGGATCGACTGGTAAACGATCTTGAAAAGAACAAGCTTCGCCTGTTGTGCATTTTATGTTACGGCAATCCGCTTTATGACAACGGATTGGCACCTCACACGTCTATAGGCCGTGCTGCCTATGCCAGTTTTTGTGAAGCGCTGGTTGGTCATTTTGCCGGCAAAGGGATCATCTGGGAACTTTGGAACGAACCAAATTCCGATAAGTTCTGGCCGCCCAAATCAAACATTCCGGATTATATGACTTGGTGCAAAACAGTAGTTCCTGCAATCCGCAAGGCCGATCCGCAAGCCTGTATCGTTGCCCCGGCTACATCCGATTTCGATATTCCATTTGTTGAAGCCTGTTTCGAAAACGGCTTGCTCGAATTGGTTGATGGTATTTCAGTTCATCCATACCGCAATCCCAAACGTGGGCCTGAAACCACCTGCGATGAATATGAAAACCTGAAAGTGCTGATCGATTTTTACAAACCTGCCGGAAAAAACATCCCGATTATCAGCGGTGAATGGGGATACTCCAGCTTTTTCGTTTCTGATGAGTTGCAGGGCAAATATCTTTCAAGGCAATGGCTCAGCAACATGGCTTCCGGAATTCCGGTCAGTATATGGTACGACTGGCACGACGATGGCCCCGATTCGTTAAATGCAGAGCACAATTTTGGCACGGTTACAGTTGAATATGAACCGAAACCTGCCTTTACAGCTATGAAAACGTTGATTAATCAGCTGCGTGGATATCATTTTACAGAGCGATTGGCGACTGGAAATGACGATGATCAGGCCCTGCTCTTTTCGGATGGTACGCATTTTAAACTGGCACTCTGGACATCAGGTTCAACTCACAATTTCATTCCTGAAGAAGGAATGAAAATAAGCGATTTGGTTACCTCTGCCGGAAATTCCATTCAGGCAAACACAAACTTCAGCATACCTGTTAACGATTCGCCCATCTATGCCAATATCGAAGAACCTGTTCCTGCCTACCTGATGATGCTCGAAACGGCAAATTCGTTAAGCCTGAACGAAAGGATTGAAGCGGTTCAGTTTATTTCGGGCCAATCAAAATCGGAGAGCAATTTCTCCGGATCGTTAAAGAAAATTCAGGAAAAAGGCACAAAACCTGAACGAATGGCGGCTTGGCAAATTCTGACCAAACTGGCACAATCTGCCGAAAGAACATCTTCCGGTCCAATAGAACTGTATTATAAAATTCTGGACAGCGATGCGCCCGACCGATCAAAAAAACAGGCACTTTACCATTTGTCCGTCATTGGTTCAGAAGAATCAGCCCCGACAGTCGAACCTTTTCTTCATAAACCGGAGTTTTCAGCTTCAGCCAGTGTATATTACATGCAGTTAGCCTACCAATTTGCCGGAAATAAGAAGTTTCAGGAAGCACTGGATGCTCTGTATAAAGGAACAAAAGCAACTGGATTGAGGTATGGAGCCGAACGAGCCCTGAGAAAAATGGAAGAAATGGGCTGGAAAGATTCCATCAACCGGAAAGAAATGGCCCGGCAAAATGGATTTATAAACAGCTGGAACCTGGCAGGCCCTTTCCCCAACGATGAAACATCTGAAAAACACACAGCCTGGTTTCCTGAGAAAGGCTTCGATCCTGCACAATCCCGGCAATTCGGAGATTATACTGCCAAATGTATCAAGGTAGATGTGGATAATATCTGGGGCATTGTTCCCCTGGCAAAAATGTTTGGCAGAAACAAATTATCGATGTATGCCTACCAGGAGATTGAAATTGATAATGATACCGAAGCCATTTTTAAAGTCGGGAGTAACGATGGTGTAATTTGCCGGGTAAATGGCGAAGTGGTGCATGAAAACATTGTTGATCGTGCCTTGACGATTGATGAAGATGTATTTAATGTCAAGCTCCGGAAAGGAAAAAATCTGGCGCTTTTGACAATTCTGAACAGCGGGGGAAATTGGGAATTCTGCCTGCGGATATGCGACAGGAATGGAATGCCCTTAAAAACCATTCATTGATTGCTATGTGACTGTTCAAATTTATTTGTAGATTTCACTTTTCCTGACTCACACCTGATCTCAAAAAAATTAGTTACTGAATGTATAAAACTTAAAACTATGAAATCCAGCAAATTGATCTGCATCGTTTTAATCGCAATCCTATGGGGCTGCAACGAAAAATCTGAAAAATTCAACGGCCTTAACCTGAATATGGGAAATCTGTCCCGTTTGTCGGATGCGAAAAGTCGTTCGATAAGTCCCGAACATTTTTCCGGCGAAAAGGGAAAAGGTGGCATGGCTACCCTTGAAACTGGAAACGCAGCCAAGGCCGCCCGCGAGCTGGGCCAAGGCTGGAAGGTGAACCCATACATTCACATCGAACCTGGTCAAACCTTTACTCTGGCCGAAATTGAAGGTGAGGGAGCCATTACCCATATCTGGATGACACCAACCTGTGACTACAGACTTTCAATTTTGAAAATATATTGGGATGGAGAAACTGAACCTTCCGTAGAAGTTCCGGTGGGCGATTTTTTTGCTGCCGGCTGGGGACGTGGCTTTGAACCTAAAATACAATCGCTGGCTGTTTGTGTTAATCCTCGAAGCGGATTCAATTCTTACTGGCAAATGCCCTTCAGGAAAAAATGTAAAATTGTGATGGAAAACCTGGATACCAAAAATGCTGGACTCTATTACCAGGTTGATTATGCTCTGACCGATGTTCCGGACGATGCGGCCTATTTTCATGCCCGGTTTAACAGGGTTCACGCGCTTCCGACAAAAGAAGTTTACACGATTGTGGATCAGATTAAAGGGAAAGGACAGTATGTCGGAACTTACCTGGCTCATGGGGCATATGGCCAGGGCTGGTGGGGCGAAGGCGAAATCAAATTTTATATGGATGGCGATACTGATTTTCCAACCATTTGCGGAACAGGAGAAGAAGATTATTTCTGCGGATCGTATGGATACGATGAAGTTGAAGATCAGAATGGAGTCATCAATTATACCTCGTTTAGCTCGCCTTATACTGGTTTTTATTACTTCAAAGACAATGATAAAATATCATTTGCCACCAAAGTTGGTGAATACCGCTGGCACATCACCGATCCTATCCGGTTTGAGAACGATTTAAAGGTAACCATTCAGTGTTTGGGATGGCAGGGCGAAGGAAGATACCTGCCTCTGAATGATGATTTGGCTTCGGTTGCATACTGGTATCAGAATGAACCACATACGCCATTCCCGAAATTCTTCGGCTCTGAGGAACTGGCCATTAAAAAGGAAAATCCCTGATAAAAAAAATAGTTGTCAGGATGGCATTTGATTTCTGAATCTGATCTGCGGGTTTTCTGCTTTATAACTCAGCACAAACAAAATTGCAGAAATCGCCATAACCGCATAAAATGCGAATTGGTATCCTCCAAAATTTTTATTCGAGAAACTGAAAAATACAGGTCCGAACGCACTGGCAAAAACAATAATTGCCATCACTTGTCCACTGATACGTCCCAGTGGGTACGTCCATAAAATCGCGGCCAGGTCACTGCCATCAAAACGCTATACAAGCCACTACATATCCCATTTCCAATGATAAACCCATAATAAAAGAAACCGTCGTCCAGATGACTAAGGCTAAACAGAGCTATTACCTGCCCAATAGCGATTGCATACAGCAGGTATTTAAGCTTTTTATTTTATCGCTCAGCCAACCTCCCGCAAACGAAATTAATACGGAGACAAACGACATGGGAAGAAAAACAGAAAGCGCCTTTTCTTTGGTTAATCCAACATTTTCGAATATGGAGACCAAATGAAAGGTAAACCCAGTAATGTAAAGTGCATAGATAGCAAGTGGAATAGAAAACAACCAGAATGAGCAGGTTCTTCGGGCTTCTTCTAAGGTAAACTGTTTAAAAGCTTTAACTATCACATCCGGATTTGGATTAACTGTTATCTCACCATCCGGATTCAGTCCAAAATCTTCAGGATTATCCCTGAAGAATAGAAACACAAAGATGGAAAAGAAGATCGCAATAGAACCCGACATAACCAAATAGGCACCCTTCCACGAAAATTCTTCAATAAAAAGGTCAAATGAAACCGGAGCAATTGCAAAGCCAAAAGAAACAAAAATCCTTGCCCCATACTGGTCGTACATTTTACCTGCCCAGGTTAACAAAAACGAACTGGGCACAGTACCAATCAGGTAGGCAAAACTCAGTTCGATTCGGCTAATGCAAAAATATGCAGGATTTAGATAGAGTATGTAAAGCGAAGTTGAATTGAGTGAAATTAATAAAACTGCAAAATCCTGAATCGAATTCATTAACGAACCTTGCATTGAATTCTGGTTCATTCGGCTACGGATTTTCAACGTTAATCATATTGCTCTGGCGACCAATGGGATATAATTCTGTCCGAAGAAGCAATGCACTTCGGCGATGCTGCGGACAAACGATTTTGAACCAAATACGGTGATATTCTTTACCGGGCAGGTGGTTCAACATTCTTGAACCCAAGTATTTAATTTGGGTTATAACATTTCTATTGATTAAAAATAGCCGCAACTCACAAAGAAAATTTTCAATTTTTATAATTATTTATTCCTGAGTATTTTTTATATTTATACAAAATAAAGCACAGACAACCAAACATTTGCACTAAAATGGATAAAGTTAAATCCATTTCGTCGGGTTCACTGACTGTATTAGGAAGTCAGGGAACTTTATTCTATGAACTACTCCCTCCAGGTGGACTGATTATCAGCCATCAAAAAATTAAAATACACTGCATGTAGCCGGGAAATTAATTGAAAAGAGATTATGTTTAAAAACATAGAGCTGGTTAGAATAAAACAAATCACAAAGATTAAATCAAAAAACACCATACTCTGGCTCACTATCAGCCTCATCGCTTCAATTGGCCCAAACATCAGCTTCGCTCAAAAAAAATCAACATTTACTGTTTCAGTCAAAGATGAGCAAGGAAAAGAGATTGGGAAATATTTCGACAAACGCACAGATAGTTTGAGCATACAATCTTTTACAACCCTGGACTTCCAGATGATCCCCGCTTTGGAAATCAACGATCCGAAGCTGAAGAAGAAGTATTCTTCTTTCTTGGAATTATTCAAAAGAAACACAGGGAAAGAATTGAATGCAGTGAAGACTACACAGTATATCATTGGAAATGTGAGTCCAAATAACAAAAAGTGGGGTCAACAAATCTCTGTGTACATCGGTCACGAATACAACGGCACGGACAGTATCATTAGGGGAGTTATAAAGGAAATCAATACGGGATTAGGTTTTGAATACCTCAAAGAAACGAGCACCTCTACAACAAATGGATGGAACTTTGATCTTAGTAAAGTTGATTATCGAGAAAGTAGAAGATTATCGAGCATGGTGGATTTTTATGATAATAGAAACCCTAAAAGCTGCACGTTTTTCGTTGAAGGAATTTTCTATTATCCGAATGACCTGAAGACACGTCTGAGGCATGAAATAACTAAAAACCTGCTTTTCTATTCCAACTTTGATAAAGACCTTCTTTACACAGGAACGTACGATCAGCAATATTTCAAGATTACTCAGTTCAAGCCTGATTTGCTGAACATTTTGAGAATCATCATTTCGCTTAACAAGGATCACAACTTTGCAAATGATTTGAATGAGTTACATGAATTTCCAGTTGCAGATGCAGGTGCAACTCAAATTAATCGAAAAGTAGGTGAAGTGATTCAACTCGACGCAACTCAATCAATTGCACCTAACGGTGTAATCACTTCATATACATGGAGACAAATATTTAACACAAAAACAGGAGAGAATTTTATAACGTCTAACACAGTATCATTATCTGAATCAACATCACCACTTGCCTCATTTGTGCCTCAGTGGCCAGGAAACTACAGGTTCGAATTGGTGGTAGTGGATGATGAAGGCTTCACAAATAAAGATTCTGTTGATATTGAAGTTTCCTTGAGTGCTAATCCACTTAAAATAAGATGGTTGAACTGTTGGGGATATTACGAGCCAAATGGATTAGAGGATTATGTTGCGAAGATGACCGATGAATATGTCAATTATGATCATACCGAATGGATCGAGTTTGCACCATTTTGGTGGATGGAAAACAAAAGGTCAACCGACATACATCCTCTTCCGGAATGGGTTTCGGGAAGCCCTGGATTTACAATTCCTGATAGCACATTAATTAAATTGATATCAATTTTTCATGCGAAAGGATTAAAAGTAATGTTAAGACCAACACTGGAATTTTACAATTGGTCTGAATGGCGTGGAGGCCTGCAACCAGGTAATTGGGATGCATGGTTTGCATCTTACCAAAACTTTATTCTTCACTATGCAAAAATTGCTGAACAGACGGGTGTGGAATTATTTTCGGTCGGTAATGAGTTAAAGAATTCAAACTCATACACGGATAAGTGGACTGGCATCATTTCTGAGGTAAGAAAAACCTACAGAGGCCTTCTCACGTATTCTGATTCGGATCTTCCATACGGGATTTCACCTATAGAATTTTGGGATAAACTGGACATCATAGGAACTGGTTTTTACAGTCCGATAACAGGCGCTGGAAGTTATTGGGATACTGGATTTCCGGCGATGAAAGATCCCCCATTCGACATTTTTGTTCAACCAATGCAAAACTGGTTTAACAAATTTTTATTACCTATTCATAACAAATATCAAAAACAGGTATTGATTACAGAAGCCGGATGTTCAAATGTTGACGGCGCCAATCTGGCGCCTTGGGTTTGGGATTATTCTAACACAACCCTCGACAATAAAGAGCAAGCAGACTACTATGAAGCATTTCTGAGAGTTATTTCTGATAAATCATGGATTTCCGGTGTGTTTTTCTTTGAATATGATCTGATGAGGGACTACAGCTTTCAACGTTCTATATGGCCAATAGCGCATAATCCTAAGAATAAACCCGCAAGAGAAGTAGTCAGACTTTGGTACACAAAATAGATAAGGAGATTTAATATGTTACGGTTTCTTACAATTCTTGTTTTACAATTGGTTCTCCTCCATGTTGGTGTTTCGCAGACTGTAAAAGGAAGAATTACCGATCCATTAACTGGAAAAGGGATTTCGAATCTTACAGTTACCATAGGAGATTTGTCGGTAGTTACAGATTCTCTCGGCAACTATGTTCTTAACATTTATTGGGTGTACGACAAAATTCCCTTTTGACATAAATTAGGCAACATTTTGGTAATTTGTTATTAGTTCATGT
>JAUXUF010000365.1 GCA_030684645.1 Bacteroidota bacterium
TAAAGGCTGCACTCCAATCATGTTCCTCCGCTATCCACCCTCCTATAAAACCCAGGCTTTGACCAACCATAATCCCTGCCATATGAATACCTATTGCCAAAGAACGTGTAGTGCCTTTATGATAATCGGAAATAAGAGCAAGAGCGGCTGGAATATAACAGGCTTCACTAATTCCCATTAATGCTCTGGTAGCCAACAATTGCTCAAATGTAGTTGCATAAGCTGTAAGCCAGGTAACAGCGGACCAAACAAATAAACTCATAATTATTACCCGACTACGATTAAAACGATCTGCAAGAAATCCTGCAAAGGGACTTAGGATACCGTAGACCCATAAAAAAACTGCTGTTAATAATCCAAACTTTGCATCACTCATAGGTATAGCCTCTGTAATCGAACTTCTCATGGTAGTGATCATAGTACGGTCAATGTAGTTTAACGCACCAACTATGCATAGAAGGAATACAATAAGCCAGGCTCGTGACGGAAGTTCTGTTTTATGTGGTGATTGTGATAAATCCATTTGAGTTAATTGCTATAAAATTAATTGTCAGCCTCTACCTCAATATATCTAAGATCCTGATTACGAGGTAATACTATTTGTTAATATCAAAGAAGATTCAATCTTAATCGTCTACAGAAGTATTAGATAAGATAAATACTTTCGACGATCTTTTTCCGGGGCCAATCTCTCCGTTCGGGATCACCCACTTTTGTCCCCACTTCACAGCAGGGACAGTTACCCTTGTATCTCCCTTAGGCAGATTCCCAAAGTTCAACCATGTATTACTTTCTGCATGATAGGCAAGCAAACCGGTTACAAAACCGGGAAAGGTTTTCGGATCTTTATGCTTTGCTGTAATTTCGTCCAGCCCACCAGGGAATAAAATATGGTCTGAACCAGTTGTAGGTGCCGGGCTGGGCCCCGCGGCAACAGCTCTTGGCATTTCAGAAAGCACTATCCATTTACCTCCTTTAAGGTATATCCCATCAAACTCCGGGACAAACTTATAAGCGTCTTTCAGTAAATTTCTTTCACTTGTGCCATCCTCTTTATTTACCATATCTATTCCGCTGAACAGAAAGAAGTTATTCTTAAGCGAAGAACTTACGGCCATTATTCTTGCCGAACCAGGCCAGGAGTCCAGTGTTTGCCATTGTTGTTCAGCAGTCTTTTCTGCTAAATTCAGGGCAAGAAAATATTTTCCGGGAGAATCGGTTGGATTAGAATTCCCTCCTGCAATGAATAATATATCCCCGACGAGGGCACCGGTCATATTGGCCAAAGGAAATGGAAGGGATACAAGTGAGTCAATTTTCACCTTCCCATCCTGGTAATAGAGGGTATAAACATTAGAATAATGCAATTTGCCATTGCTCCCTCCAACAAGAATTATTTTGTCTTTATAAGTAACTGAAACACCATACCCTAAAGGATTAACAAGTTTCTCATCTGCAACTTTCCATGAGGATGAGTTTTTCTCCAGAACATAAATACGGTCATACCATTTTTTTACGCCTCCCTCCCAGGGCATTTTATCCGGAAAATTTGCCCCTCCAATACACAATAGGGCATCATTACTTACTCCTGCAAACATGCCTGCAAACCCTTCCTTATCAGGAAGTGGTGGCAGTTCCTCCCATTTTAATTGATCCTGGATCTGTCCAAACAATATGACCGGACTAATGAATAGAACAAAAAGAATAATCAGGCATTTTCTTATTAAAGTTTGCATGGGGTTTGGGATGTTAATTATTAATCAAAATTTTAAAATATTACCAGCTCGTCCACCCACCATCAACCAGAAGATTATGTCCGGTAACAAAGGCAGAAGCATCAGAGGCTAAAAAAACCACAGGACCTTTGATATCTTCATCATCGGCAAACCTGCCCAAAGGGGTCAGGCGTTTATAATTTTCCACAAACTCATTGTTCCCAATCATTTGTGCCACACCGGGCCCGTAACCACCCGGACTAATACAATTTGCACGGATATTGAACTTCCCGTAATAATTCGCGATCCATTTCGTAAAACCAACCATGGCCCATTTATCATAGGTATAATTTATAGGGCTGCTCATCCCCGTATTTCCATAAACAGGAAAATTAGGCCCGACAGTTCCCTGTATAGAACCTATATTAATGA
>JAUXUF010000380.1 GCA_030684645.1 Bacteroidota bacterium
AAGTTTTGCCTTGAGGTTAAATTACCGTTAATGTCATTGAACACATAACGATAATCTTGCACCGTGCCTGCCTGGCTCGAAGACGGGTAACCATAAGTGTCGAACCCGAAGGCAGCGTTCAGTGTGGTACCACTGCCATAAGTTGCTGCTGTCAATTGTTCGCGTGCGTTCATACTGGTTATTGTATATCTGGTCGACCCTCCGGCTGAAATGTACCACAAATACCCATAGCTGTTGTAATTCATTGTCTCTACAATAGCTGAAGGATGCGTACGGGTGCTTAACCTTCCGTACCAATCGGAGGTAAAACTAGTTGAAAAATTGGAACCCGCAATGGTTTCGCCCACAGTAATTAACCGGCCTTTGGTGTCGTACCCGTAAGTGCGGCTTACCCCGGTTGTTGAATTACTGATACCTGTCAACTGTTTGTTGGTATTGTATGTATAGGTAGTCGTACCTTCAGGGTTTACCACATTGTCCATTCTACCGTCGGGGAGATAGGTGTTAGTGGTCAACCTGCCCCGTGCGTCGGTCTGGGTTTTTACCCGCCCGAAACCGTCGTACGTGTAGTTTATGGTTCCGGCGCTGGGCTCAATCATCTGGGTTTGGTTGCGCGCAGCATCGGCATATTGCATACTGGTTACCACGCTACCGGGGGCGGTTATGTTTTTTACCTTTCCGTCGGGATAATAAGCATACACGATATTGCCACCATTGTCGCTTGCCGTGGTAATCAGCCCCTGGCTGTCGGTTTCTTTCCACTTGGTTTCTCCGGCCGTGGTTTCGGTAACCCGTGTACTGCTGTAATCGAAATGGCTGTTCCGGCCTGAACTGCGGGTAATATCGGTGAGCCGTGCGTAATTGTATGTATAGGTTTCGGCCCATGTTAAGCTGCCCCCGTCAAAATAGGGGTCGGATACACGGTAAATCTGCCCCAAAACATCATATTCACTATCGATCAGTATCATCTGGCCTCCAAACCCTGTTTTCACCCTTCGCACTTCGCGCTGAAGTTTGTCGTACCAGGCTGTTGAGGCCGAACCATTGTTGCCGGTTTGGGTCACCCCGTAAACGCCCGAAGCGGGTTTATTTAATCCAGTCCAGACATAAGCGGTAGTAGCCTGGCTGCCATTGGTATTGGATACCGAAGTTTGCCGTGCCAGTGCATCATACTGGTAAGTATTGACATTGCTCAGATAATCGGTTTCGGTATATAGCCGCCCGTAAGTGTCGTACGTGTTGGTGGAAACGTGCCCCAATGGGTCGGTAACCGTCAAGCCCCTGATGCCATTGGCATCGTAAGCGTAATTGGTTTGGCTGGCCCCAACACTTGTACCGTTAACATACACCTGGGTGAGGTTGCCTTTGCTGTCGTAATCATGGTTTTTGTAATAGGCCAGCGCTGTGCCTTCGTTGTAATAGATGTAGTCGGGTTTTAGAATACCATCGGTTGAATAGGTGAACCTCACCGTTTGGCTAACCGATGTTTCTCCGGTTTTGGCGGATGTAACTGTCGAATTGTCGACACGGCCAAGATTCCAGTCGGTTGTATTAACCGTGTTGGTGTAATTGGTAACTGTCGTTTCGGATACCCCATTACTATAACTTTTGACCGCCTGGGTAGGGTTTCCGTAACTATCAATCGTAGATATGGAGCTGGTAACCGAATTACCAGTACGGGTATCGGTTTGCACAGACGATTGCACATAGGGGAATATCCGTTTGTTGGTGGCATCGAGTACTGTTTGTGCCCAGGTATTTGTAATTGTTTCGAGCGTGGTACCTGAAGCGAGACTGGACACACCAGTTGGACTTTCGGCAGTCAAGGACAGTTGGTCTGCACTTGATACATCGATTGGCCCGGCAGCAATCATTGGCTGTGAATCTGCCGTTTTGGTTATTGCAGTTACCTGGGGGTAATAATAGGTCGCGTCGTATCCCGATTGGGTGGTGGTATGCAAAACTGCCGTAATATCGGTCACCGTCATTTTGGTGAAGCAGATAAAACCTTTGCCTTGCCGGTGTATTTTAGCGCCTTCGTAGCCATAACCAACAGTATTGGTGCCTCCTATTCCGTTGTCGAAGCTTACGGAATTCATCACCGGCATGGGTCCCTGATAGTTAAATACCGGAAAACTTGGGATGGTTGAGCCTTGCTGGTAGATTAAAGATGATGCCTGAGAGAGTTTAGTATATGCAATAGTTGTCAGTTGGTTAAGGCCATCGCCTATTTGTTCGAGCAATGGGGCTGTGTTTCCGGTTGTTCTGTAAAGCTGGTATCCAGTCCACCAGGGCGAAGCGCCATCAGTACTCACAAAATCGGTACGCCCATCACCGTTATAATCGCCTAAATAAAAATTATTCAATTCGGCTGGATAACCGGCCAACGTATGGGAATAGAAATCGGTACCTTTATTTTTGGTAATGTAGAAATATGTACCTGTCCAGCTCTGGTTGAGCGAAGTAATCATCAGGTCGGTACACCCGTCGCCGTTAAAATCGCCTAACCTGACATAGTCATTTTTCAGGTTACTTTTCTTTTGGGGAATGGTCGTCACTTCAAATCCAAGACCGGTCGAAAGTTGCACTTGCCAGTTCGCCCAGTCGTATTCAGTACTTCCAATTTTTTGACCATAAATAAAAACATCCACTTTTCCGTCGCTGTTAAAATCGCCCAGGGTAAAAAAATGGTTCTTCGAAGTCACAGCCGATGTGTAAAGTGAAGTCAATGAAGCCCCTGAAAAGGCGTATATTTTTACACCTGTATCATCAAAACTCCAGATGTCGGCTTTTCCGTCGCCGTTAAAATCAGCGCTAAGGGTTTGGTCAGCCAGTGTGCTGATGGTACCGCTTGCCTTTAGTATCATTGCAGAAGTTAGTACTCCTGATGAATTGGCCAGCGAATAGATTTTCCAGTTACCACTTGGATCGTTCAGAAAGATATCGTTGACCCCGTCGCCATCGTAGTCAACCCCCGACAGTTGATTGTCATTTTCCTGCTTGTTGTTTTTTCTGCGGCTTTTCCCGTTCATCCCGGTATTCGCACCGTTTGTCATAGTTGTTAGGGTTACAGGCGAACCAAAGGATGTTCCATTGTTCAACATGTAATAAAACGTTGAATTACCTGCTGTAACCAGTTCGTATAAGATGTCGTCTTTCCCGTCGCCGTTAATATCAAGCGCCTGAATATCGTCCAGCTTGCTCAGGTCAATCGTATTCGTCAGGGCTAAAAAAGAAGAAAAAGTATCATACACGTCACTGTAGCAAATCTGCATTCCGGTCCATGATGCCCCCTTTGTCGCATCAGGCAAACAGAGAAAATCAGCTTTTCCGTCGCCGTTAAAATCACCCGTACACATACGCGACTGGTAAGTTACATAGGCATGTGTGGTGTTGTAGAGGGCTTGGGCCATCGCAACATTTGCCGGAACCTGGTACGAAAAAGCGGTCGAATTTAACCTGCCGCCACCTGTACCGGATTCAACCACCTCGTTTAGTGCAGAATAATTGTTGTAGTTGTCGCTGATAAGAATGTATTTCATCTCGTATGTTTTTACAACAGTATTGTTGTATGATACGGTTATCTTATCAAGCAAAAAACGTTGTTGAATTTTCTGTCCCTTAAAATACGAAGTAGTTATGTCGGCCCGGTCACTATAACTAAAAGAAACCTTGTTTGGGCCATAGGTAATTTCAGACGGGTAAATCGTACTGTTGTCTTTCAGGTAAGTATAACTGACCAGATTACCATATAAGTCGGTTGTTTGCGAAATATACCAATTCAGTACTTCGCTATACCCGGTAATAGTTTGACGGCCATCGTCGTTTACCCCGTACAAATTTTTCAATCCCGATTTGGTTTGAGCCAAAAATTTTAGGGGGCCGTTTCCGCTTGCCAACTGCGATTGAACACGTGTAAATTGTTCGATTTCTGTCTGATAAGTGGCCAGGTTATACCCATAAGTACCCGAAGTTAGCGCCAACTGTTGTCCATCCAGGGTAAACTTATCGTTATAGTCCAGTTCTACTCCACGGGCAGCGCCGTCGTTATAATAATTCTGCCCACTCCGTCCTACCGTCGAGATTCCCCCGATCTGCCATCCGTAACCGGCTACTCCGGGCCCTGAATTACTGGAGTAAACCAGCGAAAGCGATGGCGCCAGACCGTTAACACCCGGCAAAACATCAATCGGGATGGCATAGTTGGCGCCACCTGCCTGATTCACATTAAGGGCATCTTTGGTAGCTCCAACCAGATAAGAGGTATTGACTGTCCGGTTGGCCGGGTCGACCGGTGTACCATAAACAGTGCTTGCATTAATCATTGGGATTGCAAGACTGGCAGTCGTTCCGGAGCTGCCGGGCGAATATGAATTTCCGGTAATCAGGGTCACGTTATTTTGTGCCTGATGCGTTCCGGTACTGTTTTCGGGCGACGACAAACTGAGGTCAGATCCCTTTGCTAAAATAGTTTGCGCCCCAAATGTGATTAACAAAACAGGGACAATGTATTTCCATTTCATTCTATATCATTTTTAAATGTGAAAAAAAAAATTAGCCCCCCTTCCTGCCTCGCCAACAGGCAGGTAACTCCCCCTTTGTGTCACATGACAATGTAGAGGAGAGGCCGGGAGAGGGGCTTTTGCTTCTTAATCCTTGATGATTTTCCATTCGGAGCTCAACTCCCCAATGCTGATTATCATGAGATAGATCCCCGGAGGCTGACTCCGCATATCTATTTCAGTGAATGTACCGGATACCTTCAGCTTTTTAGCCAATGCCCCTTGCATGGTTAAAACACTAATTGTTGCTGATGATTCTTCTGTAAAAGGTATTTCTACTTTGAGCAAGCCTTTGGTTGGGTTTGGATAAATCTTCACTGGTCGGTTGCCTATCATATCTTCAAAAGTTTTTAGTTGATTGGCCAGTGTGTCCTTATTTTCAATTCCTGCACTTTTTAGTTGTAGAATGCTTCGGGTTAAACGGTTACCGGAAGCATCATACTCAAAGTAATAGGTTGTTTGTGCTTTTCCGGACATTGAAACAAGGAGAAGCAGCATAATTGAAAAAATGAATAAGCAAATGTTTTTCATGTTAAATGTTTTTAATTGAATTTAAAGGCCATAATTTTTGTTTTTAATAAATTAGGTACAACATCGCAAAGTGTCTGATTCATCGAACCCAGAAGGTAAACAAGACGGTAATATCCTTTTAATTCATTTATTGCGTTGAAGGTAACCACCCGGGAACCATGCTGTCAAGCATAATTTATTTATTAACATTTCAAAAAGTTCAATGAAATTCAGTTCATAGGTAAAAAACAAACATTCATGTAAAATTATGACCATTTCATTAGTCTTGATAACAAAAAAAATTCGCTCTTGTTAATATCTTTTCAAATCCGACAACTTTGTAAGGATTCGCTTTTTGATGTTTCAATAAAATTATTACAAAGTCAACTTATTCCAAACATATTTGCCTCTTGTTTCCACTATCAATCCGCTCTACCACTCGTCTGCAAACGAGTGATGGTTATGATTTTTTAACGTTTATGCCTGACGTTCTGGTCTGTTGAACCTGAAATTGTTTCGGAGGTCGATGCAATCGAATCTGAATTTAACCTCGTTAACCAAGACCTGAACCTCGTTTCAGGCCTCGATCCGACGGGTTATACCAAATCGAAAAATACCACCTTCGACACTATTATTCGCGCTACGTACAAGCTTTGCAGGAGGTTATGCGTTTATGCACGCCGTCAAAACGACACTGTACTTCTGAAGTTTGCCGATCATTCTGAAAATTCGCTCTCAGCTGGCATCGAAAAAGATGCAATCAGCCGCTGTTCTGCCCTGGTAAACAAAGCAGAACCGATACTTGATGTTTTGTCACGTATATGGCCTGCTTAAGGATCATCGACAATCCATTGCTTTTTCAGGCTCTTTTTTTTCGTCCAACAACATTGCAGGTTGTAAGAGACCTTATCTGATCGCCCTGCCAATGAATCATCCTGCTACTCCAACTTTTAACCATTTCACCTTTTAACGAATCAACCATTCGACAATTTGACCATCCAAACATTTCAGGTCAGGCAATATATAGCCTAAATAATGCTATTTTTGCCACAAAACTGAATGCCGTGGGAAGAATATTAGCCATTGATTACGGGAAAAAGAGAGTTGGAATTGCAGTTACTGATCCGCTTCAGATGATTGCAACACGGCTGACAACGGTTTCAAGTCATGAAATCTGGATTTTTCTGAAAGATTATTTCAGCAAGGAAAATGTTGAAAAAGTTATCGTAGGATATCCCATGCAAATGAACAATCAGCCCTCCGAAGCCGTTAACTATATTAATCCGTTTTTGAAAAAGTTTCAGAAGGATTTTCCCGATATGCCTTTGGAACAGGTTGATGAGCGGTTTACCTCAAAAATGGCATTTCAGACAATGATCGATGCCGGATTGAAGAAAAAGGACCGTCAAAATAAAGGAACTATTGATGGAGTTAGCGCTACCATCATTTTACAAAGCTATTTAGAACAAAAAAAATACATTCGATGATATACCCGGTTACCGTATTTGGCGATCCAGTGCTCCGAAAAAAAGCTGAACCAATTACAAAAGATTATAAAGATTTAAAAGTATTTGTTCAGAACATGTTCGAAACCATGTACAATTCTGACGGGGTAGGTTTGGCCGCACCTCAGGTTGGACAGGCGATCCGTATTTTTGTAATTGACACTTCCTCTGCTGAAGAAGACGAACTTCCGGGAATTAAACAAGCTTTTATCAATCCTGAAATTTTGAAGAAATCGGGCGATGAATGGGTGATGAATGAAGGTTGTTTAAGCCTGCCTGAAATACGTGAAGATGTTTTGCGCCCGGAAACTGTTCAGATTAAATATCTCGATGAGGACTTTAACGAACATGATGAAATATACAGTGGTTTTTCTTCACGGGTTATTCAGCATGAATATGATCATTTGGATGGCATCATGTTTGTTGATTACCTTAACCCGTTGAGAAAAAGAATCCTGAAGAGCAAATTAATTGCCATATCAAAAGGAAAAGTAATCCCGAAGTACCGCATTAAAGTTCCGGGGAAATAAAAGGGTTCGTTTCATTGATCAAAACCAATACGTTCATATAAAAAACAGTTCATTCAACAAAAATAAAGACTACATCTAAAACCAAGGATAAAGAAACAACGTAGCTGGCATAAAATCACCTCAATGCCTGCTGCACGAAATTTTTTCCAGAAAATCCCTTTTATCCGGATCACCAGCCTTTTTCTGGTTGGAATTCTGTTGAATCATTACCTGAACCTGGAATTGCACTGGATTGGACTTGTTTTAACCATCCTGATTTCAGCCGTGATCTTTCTCTGGCACAATAGTGATTATACAACTATCAAAATACAAAATTTACTTATTTCGGCTTGTATTGTGCTTTCCGGCATCTTTTATCCCAATAGACTACCACAAAACAAGAATCCCCTACCTAACCAGAAAAGTTATTATTTGGCTGAAGTTTGCCAGAAACCTGCCGAAAAAGCGAAAACTTTTCAAACTGTTCTCCTGGTTCAAAATAAAACACTGGCCAAACCTGAAAAAGTGATTGCTTATTTCAGCAAAGATCATTTTAACTCTACAATAACAACAGGCGATCAATTGGCCCTTTTAGCCAAACCCCAGGAAATCAGGAATGCCGGCAATCCTTATGAGTTCGATTATCAATCGTTTATGCGCTCAAAAGAGATCGGATATTCGATGTATTTAACTGAAGGAACCTATTTAAAAACAATACATCAGGTTAACCGGATGAAGTACCGGGCTGAACAGTTTCGGGATAAACTCATTTCAAGAATAGCAGCGACACGGATTGAGAAGAAAGAACGATCGGTAATAGCAGCTTTGACATTGGGATACCGGGCAGAACTAGACCCTGAAACCACTGATTGTTTTGCATCAACAGGCGCCATGCATGTACTTGCTGTTTCAGGACTACATGTCGGGCTAATTTATTTCATCCTGGGATTTTTACTTTCGGGAATAAAAAGGATGAAAGTAGGTGTCTTCATTTTTCCAGCCATAATGATCATACTATTATGGACTTATGCCTATATAACCGGATTTTCACCTTCAGTTCAAAGGGCTACGGTGATGTTTACGTTTGTCATTATCGGAAATAGACTCCGCCGGCCAGTAAATATCTATAACTCATTAACCGCTTCCGCATTGGTTTTGATCCTCCATAATCCGGAAGTTCTGTTCGAAGTTGGATTTCAGTTATCTTACCTGGCTGTTTTCGCGATTGTTCTGGTTCAGCCCAAATTGGCCGGCATGATTGAAGTTAAAAACAAACTTTTAAAATTCCTTTGGGATTTACTAACCGTTTCTATTGCTGCCCAATTGGCGACTTTTCCACTTGGATTGCTTTATTTTAACCAATTCCCCAACTACTTTTGGTTAAGCAATTTTTTCGTTATCCCAGGCGCAACATTAATCATCTGGTTGACCTTTGGATTCATTATTTTAAGCCCATTTTCATTTATTTCGGCTTGGATAGCCCAGCTCCTTCAATGGACTACGAGTTTCATGTTAGGAATACTGAAGAGAATAAGTGACTTACCACATGCAGTAAGTGAAGGAATTGTGATCGATCCAATACAGGTATGGGTAATCTATGCGATCTTGGGTTCATTATTGATTTATGGCTTCTCGAAAAGAAAATACTGGCTATTTTCCAGTCTGATGCTTTTTATCTTTTTACAGTGCAGTGAATTGGCAAACAATTGGCGCTTGTTAAATCAAAAGGCAATCTACGTGTATAACTCACAAAATACGATGATCCATTTAATCAACGGACGAACGAATTACCTGGTCACTAATAGTGAAGATTCTATTCCTAAAATAGAACAAATAATAGTACGAAGAGTACAAAATCATCTGAAACTTAGCCAACCAATAATCCTGAATAGAAAAACTTTAAACAGTTTTGAATCAGGAGATTTTAAAATAAAGGACAATCAGATCCATTTTTTGAATTGCCTGCTAAAAATTTCAGATGACAATAAATATAAGGCTCGTGTACCAAGTGCAATGACTTTTCAGGTTCAAAAACATGATCTGGCTAAAAAAGAAATCATAAACACAACTATTACTGCCGGTAATTCATACTTCAATAAAACACAACCATTTCCAGCCTATTTTAATACCAGGTTGAATGGAGCCTATTTCCTGAAGTTGAACTGAAAATATAGTTTTTTTTCAACATTCATATTCAGGAAGGAATACCCAGATTAAGGTTGGCGATCTTGTGATTGTCTTAACACTCTCAAATTCAACAAATAAAATGGAGAAGTTTTTCAGATAACTGCATCAACCCAAAGTAGCTTTTGTTTTCGCCAGCTTTCTGGAGAAAATAGATTTAATCATCAAAAACACCTTTTCCTTGCCTGATAATCACAGGAATATCTTCCGTAAAATCAACAATCGTTGAAGGAATGTTGTCTCCATATCCACCGTCAATGATGAGGTCGGCAATATCTATAAATTTTTCATGGATCAATTCCGGATCAGTTGAATATTCCAGTATTTCATCCTCATCATGAATAGAGGTTGACATGATTGGATTTCCAAGAGAAGTAACGATGTCGATTATAATTGCGTTATCCGGTATTCTCACGCCAACGGTTTTCTTTTTGCCTTTGAAATATTTGGGGACATTGCTGTTTGCATTTAATATAAAAGTAAATGGTCCGGGCAAATACCGTTTGAGAATTTTATACGCCTGATTGGAAACAGGTTTCGAATAATATGCAACATGACTCAAATCACTGCAAATAAATGAAAAATTTGATTTCTCAACTTTTACATTTTTATATCGGGCAATTTTCTCAACAGCTTTGGCATTGGTAATATCGCATCCCAGACCATAAACGGTATCGGTCGGATATACAATAATTCCCCCATTTTTCAGTACATCAACAACTTGTCTGATATCTTTTGGGTTCGGATTCTCCGGGTAAATTTTTACGAGCATAATAGACTTCCATTTTTCTTAAGACCGTAAATTTAGTTATTTTGGCACCGTTTTTATCTAATTTACAAAATATGAACAAAGAGTTCATCCTGACAGCAGATGGCTCACACACGATCTATCTTCCTGAGATCGACGAGCATTATCATTCGGTACACGGAGCGATTCAGGAATCGATGCATATTTACATAGGACAAGGATTGCTTCAGACAACAAAAAAAGAGCTTCGTATTCTTGAAATTGGTTTCGGTACCGGGTTAAACGCCTATCTTACATACTGCTATGCAAAATCAATGAATATTTCGGTAAATTATTTTAGCTTGGAAAAGTATCCGTTAACTGAAAGTGAATATATGCAATTGAACTATCCGAATACTATTTTTCCTGAATTTTCGTTTATTTTTGAACAAATGCACCGCGCTGAATGGAACTCAGTCATTGGGATTTCGCCGGAATTTAAACTTCAAAAGATGGAGGCTGATTTATTGACTTTTCAGTTTGATTCCACGCCACAATTTGATTTGGTTTATTACGATGCTTTTGCTCCGGTAAAACAGCCTGAGATGTGGTCAGAAGAAATACTGCAAAAGGTTGCAACAACGGTTTTAAAAGACGGGATAATGGTCACTTATTGTGCAAAAGGAGCAGTACGAAGAACATTATCAAATGCCGGATTTCAGATGGAACGCATTCCTGGCCCTACTGGTAAAAAAGAAATATTAAGGGGTAAAAAGACATTTTAAGTACTTCTCAGATACAAAAAAAAAATCTATATTCGTAGGCTTAAATTCAAAATTATATAATGTCTGATAATCAATCCAAAGACCAGCTGGAAGAGTTCTCATATTCCCTGGGATTAACCCTTTCATCCAATTTAGTTCAATCTGGAGTTAGAAATATTGATGCATTACAATTTCTGGCAGGGCTTCAGGATATCTTCGCCGGGAACCAGCCGAAAATATCCATGGATAGAGCCAATCAGATATTACAGGAATTTATGTTGTCGCAAAATGAAGAAGAAGCACGAAAGAATCTGGAAGAAGGATTGATGTTTCTGGCTGAGAACATTCAGAATGAGGGTGTTATTGAAACAGAATCCGGATTGCAATACAAGATATTGAAAGCAGGATACGGTAATTTTCCTTCGATAGACGATGAGGTTAAATGCCATTATCACGGGACTTTGCTTGACAACACTGTTTTCGACAGTTCGGTTGAACGCCGTCAACCAGCTATTTTCCCAGTTGACGGAGTTATTCAGGGATGGATTGAAGCGCTTCAAATGATGCAGGTTGGAGCCAAATGGCGTTTATTTATTCCTTCCGACCTGGCTTATGGAGAGCAAGGATCCGGCGGACAGATCGGACCAAATGCCACATTAATTTTTGATGTTGAATTATTGGAAATTGTTTAATTAATTATAAAAAAGAAAATGAAATTAAGAACATTAATTTATGTCACAGCTCTTGTATTGACTGTAGGAGCTGCAGGATGCCAGAATTCAGGTAAAAAAGGCGAGGTTACCCTTGCAAGTAAAAACGACTCAGTAAGTTACTCTTTGGGTGTACTTATGGGTGAAGGTAGCAAACAGCAAATGAAAGGTGCGCCGGGAGTGGATCAACTGAACAAGGAAATCCTGATTACTGCTTTCTCGAAAGCTTTTTTAGGTGATTCTGTTCAGATTAAACCAGCCATAGCCAATACAACTATCCAGGCCTTCTTCTCTCAGGTATCAAAAATTGAAGGTGATAAAGATTTAAAAGCAGGTGAAGAATTTCTGGCAGCCAATAAAAATAAGCCAGGTGTAGTGACACTTCCAAGTGGACTGCAATATGAAATCATGACTGTTGGTACAGGTGCAAAACCAAAACCAGAAGATCAGGTAAAATGTCACTATCACGGAACTACTATTGACGGAAAAGTTTTCGACAGCTCGGTTGACCGCGGCGAACCAGCTGTTTTCCCCGTTAACCGTGTTATTCCGGGTTGGACTGAAGCATTACAACTTATGCCAGTCGGATCAAAATGGAAATTATTCATCCCTTCAGCTTTAGCTTATGGCGAACAAGGCGCAGGACAAGGTGGTATTAAACCTAATTCTACACTTATCTTCGAGGTTGAATTATTGGAAATATTAAAACCGGAAGCAGTAAAAAAATAATCGAATTATCAGAACGGAGACACTCTTGCAGGATTAATGCAAGAGTGTTTTTATTTATGCTAATTATAAACTGAGAAAAAATGAGCATGCAGGTAAAAGGAACATTACTCCAGATTTTAAAAATGGAGTCAGGAGTCAGTAAGGCAGGTAAAGAATGGAAGAAACAGGATTTCGTCATTGAAACCAACGAGCAGTTTCCCAAAAAGGTATGTTTTACGCTCTTTGGAGACAAAATTTCATTAATAGATGGAATAACTGAAGGTTCGGAGCTTGAAGTCTTTTTTTCTCTGGAATCGCGCGATTTCAATGGTAAATGGTATCACAATATCAATGCATGGAAAATTGAGCGTGCAGGGGCTGTCGGTGCATCAAATAATTATCCGCCAGATTTTTCGACAGGTGATATTCCTCCTGAATCAGGTGATGATTCGGGCAACGATTTGCCATTCTAAAACGAAAGAGGAAACATTCTAAACCGGGTGTTGCCTCTTTTTTTATATAATAATCTTGTAATGGCAGTTGAACGTTCAAATTTTAATCAGACTATTTTTTAATGCGAATACAATTACCTCAATCATATTATTAGCTCCCGCCTTTTTCATCAGTCGCGTCCTGTGCTTTTCCACAGTCCTGTCCGAAATTGCGAGCCTGTCGGCAATAGTTTTAATAGGCAAACCCTCCATGGAAAGACCAAGAACCTGATTTTCTCTTTGTGTAAATAAAGAATTTTTATTATCCTTTTGATTTAATGATTTTTGCGCAAAGATATTTGTAATTTTTTCGCCTAAAGCCTCTGGAAATCTAATATTCTCACGTTTGAGCAAATTATAGACTTCATCAGCATATTGACGGTTGTCGATGGAAATAATAGCTTTTGAAGCTGAGGTGAATAAACCAAGGTATAATATGTAATTTGAAAACTTTTTAAATTCCGAAACGACCATATTCATTTCGAATGCATTTCCTTTCCTTGATAAAAGAGTAACTTCTTCATTAAATAATTCCTTTCTATCCAGAAAAGGCTCCTGAATCTTAACTTTTAATTTTTCAATCGATTTTGGGTCGATTAGATCTTCAATCTTTATCCCTAACTGAACAGTTAAATCACTATGAACCTGATTACTAAATGCCGGATTAACTTTATAAACCTTATTCCAATCGAAAATAAGCAGTCCAAAAGGAGAAAGGCTAAACAGACGGTCGAATTCACGGTTTGCTTCGTCCCTTATGGATTGGAACTTTTCAAGTCGTTTCTCGATCGATTTAATTAAATCGTCATTATGAAATGGTTTAACCAAATAGTCATCGGCGCCTAAAGACATACCGAACCTGATTTCTTCCAATTCGGAGCTTGCTGTCAGGAAAACAAAAGGTATCCGGCTTAAAATTGCACTCTCATCCAATACTTTATAAACCTGATACCCATCAATCGGGTCCATGTTTATATCACACAAAATTAAATCAGGATTATATTCAAAGGCCTTTTGAATGCCGGAAGCGCCATTATTTACATAACACACATCGAATCTATGTAGTGTAAGAATATTTTGAATCGTAATACCTAAATTTTGGTCATCTTCAATGACTAAAATTTTCTTTTGAAACTTCATATGCTCAATATTAGAAGATGGATTGCTATTACAATTCAAAACTACCTCTATCAAAACAAACTTATTGAACAATCGAGTGATGGATTTAAAGTTAAGACAAATGATTTGATTTACAATTCATTAACAAATAAAAAAAACACATGATGGAAAAAAAATAGTTTCCATATTAGTAATTCTCAATAGTATAT
>JAUXUF010000382.1 GCA_030684645.1 Bacteroidota bacterium
CTATCTCTTTAATTAATTTTGAATCGATGGTACTACAATCCGTTAAGTTCATAAACCTTTATTGACGGTGAAATTTAGCTAAAATTATAGCTAATGGAAATTATATTACAAAAGTGCCACTCTTTTGTCTTAAGGAAATCATCAAACATTTTGATTTACAAGCACTAGGCTGGAAAAAGTTATTTATTCAAATTTCCGTCCCGGCCATCAAATTTTATACTATGTAGAACTTATTCCTCTTTTTTAGCAGAATTATTGTATCCCAAAAGGAGATACAAATGAGTGCTAAATTCTTCGAAAAAAGAAACGTCACCCCTGATCAAATTAAACTATTCGTCCAATTCACTAAAATCAACCAGTTCATCCAGTGAAACTGAAAGAGCCTTAGCAATTTGAACCAAAAGAAAAGCTGTTGGATTAGCCCCCTGTTTTTCGTAGCGGTTTATGAATTGTTTATCTTTTCCATTAAGAATAGCAGCTAGTTCGGTTTGATCCAGATTTTTTCTTTTCCTTAGTTGAGCAATTCGCTTACCTAAATTAATCCGGAACTTCCTAACATCTTCTTCCATACCGCAAACTCATTAATCCATACAAAAAGTGGTCAACAAATTTGTTTACTTATAGAATAATATTATATTTGATTACAGATAGGGTATTTATTAAGAGTCTTGTGGTTGCACTTCTGACGCCGCTAACGCAAGACAGCAGAATAATACCCATGTCTATGTGTAGATGTACTATATTAGTGCATTGAAATAGATGTGGGGTCTGCTGTAATTCCATGTTAGCTTAAGGCGTCAGAAACTTTATTGCAGCCGTGGTTTGCAGACCCCACATGTATTGATCTGCATTACCTCAGGACTCATATGAAATAATAACATATGAGTACACCAAACCAACAATCCAATCCCACAGCAGCCCTCCACGAGCTGCACACCTTCTGCTCGGCCTATCCCCTGCCGGAATGCCATAAGCTTCTTTGCCGTTTTTTCAGGCATATAGCCGCGGGGAATTATGAAGCTCA
>JAUXUF010000388.1 GCA_030684645.1 Bacteroidota bacterium
CCATGGCTTGATAGTTTAAAAGTTAATACTAGTTATATAACTAGATGTAAATCTAATGAAAAAAGCAATCAGAATAAACCAATTGCTTCATTTTTTTAAGGATATTTGTTCGATTATCTAGTCAAATGCCAAACTCAAGACCCCTCCTTTGGAGGGGGATGGGGGAGGCTTCTGAATAATAGTCGCAGCAACACGCGATCGGCAAACAGGATGAAATTCAGTATGAATGCGACTAAAACTACCTGAAGCACATTCCGGCTTACAAATGAAAAAATCTGCGTAAGAATAGTTTTATCAATAAGATAGTAGGTTCCGGCAGCAGCTGCGAGCAGAAACACAAAAACTGCAGTAAGCGAAAGATATTCACGCAAGTCAGTTTTCCATTGCTCACGGCGGACAACCGAAAATGTAACCTTCTGAGCAAAATCAGCAGGCAGATGAAAATCAGGTTCGGTTCTGAACGATTTTTCTATGATATTTTCAATTCCTTCATTGCTCATGTGTAATCTCCTTCACAGTTTTTAAACTCGTTTCATCAACCACAAATTTAAGTTTTTCCTTCAAAAGTGCCTTTGCCCTGAACAGGTAACTTTTAACTGTTCCCTCAGGCATTCCTGTAATCTGTTCAATTTCCTGGTACGAAAACTCCTCCAGATGATACAAGGTAAGCACAGTACGATAATGAACGGGTAAAAGCTCAATTTGCTCACGAATGTAGCGGTGCAGATCAGCCTGTTCGTAATTAACCACTCTGAAATCGGTCAGGTTTCGCAAGGCAGCCGAGTCATCCGGATTTACCTCATCACCTTTCCTGAATTTCCGCAGGTAATTGATGCTGGTATTGTAGGCAATGGTGGCAATCCAGGTCGATAATTTGCATTCGTTGCGGTACTTTCCCAGATTCTGGTAAACCTTCAGAAATACATCCTGACAAACATCTTCCAATTCATCCTGACGCTGAATTAAACGGCCGCTGATATGAATCACCAGCTTTTGGTAACGGTTTACCAAAAACGTAAAGGCATTCCTATTCCCATTTAAAACCTGGCTTATTAATTCAGAATCATCCATATTGAAGGTTTGACAACGAACGACTTTGAAATGTTGCATGAAGGACTGATAATTTTTTCAGAAAAAAAACCGAAACACCTGCAACATTTCGCTAAAGGATGTTGTCAAATCTTACAAACACTTAAAACTAGAAATTATGGATAAGGTAATTGTTGTTGCAGTAGTCTTTTACGCCTTTTATCAGATCATCAAAAATTTTACAGATTTTTTGCTGAGAAGAAAAATCATCAAAGCTGGCCATTTTGAAAATGCCGGAATCCTGGATCAGAAAATCGCTTCTATATCTCCCGAAAATCAGGAAGCCAACAAATACCCCTCACTAAAATGGGGTTTAGTTGCCTTCTTTGCCGGAATAGGGTTTATCATTATTAACCAGATGAGCCCAAGTATAAGTTATAATAGTTTTATGGAAAATAGCACGTTACCTTTTGGAATTGAATTAGTTTCCATTTCATTGGGATTTTTAATTTATTTTCTGATTGTAAATTTCAGCAAAAAGAAATAAAGCAGACCGGAGACGGAAGACCGAAGCCGGAAGAACACCTGCTTCGGTCTTCTGACTTCCGGCTTCTGACTTCCTACATTTTTATTTTCCACTCACCAATGTGCTGAAATCCACGCAGCAATTCATCAATTTTCATCTGCTTTTTACCTGAAAGCTGAATATCATTAATTGAAAGCCACCCATCCGGACAAGCAATTTTGAGGAATTTTTTGCCGTCAGTCTGGATGGTCCCCGGAGCGGCGGGCAAACTGCTATTGTCGCGACTTGCAGCGTATATTTTTGCTGTAATAATTTCAACCTTTTCAGGATGCACAAATTCAGTCCATGCAGTTGGATAAGGCGACAAACCGCGAATAAGGTTCCGAACCGATTCGGTACTTTTAGTCCAGTCGATGCGGCAATCCTCTTTAAATATTTTGGGCGCCTGCTTTATCCTTTCCGTATTTTCAATCAATTGAGTCTGATCAATGGGTTGAACCTTCCCTTCTGCAAGGGCATCCACCGTTTTTAAAACTAATTCCGACCCAATTATCATCAGCCGGTCGTGCAGATCGCCCACCGTGTCATTTCCGGCAATACTTACCTTTTCCTGAAAAATAATCTGCCCGGTATCGATTTCATGAGAAAGTAAAAAGGTGGTGACACCCGTTTCCGTTTCGCCATTCATGATGGCCCAGTTCAATGGAGCAGCACCGCGGTATTGGGGCAGGAGAGAAGCATGCAGGTTAAAAGTGCCGAGCGGTGGCTTGTTCCAAACAATTTCAGGCAACATGCGGAATGCAACCACAATCTGGAGATCGGCTTCCAGACTCTCCAGTTCAGCAATAAAATCCGGATTTTTCAGTTTTTCGGGCTGAAGAACTTTGAGGTCATTCTCAATAGCGTATTTTTTAACAGCAGATTCGCTCAGTTGTCGGCCACGTCCGGCAGGTTTGTCGGGAGCTGTGATCACACCCACGACCTGATAGCCATTCTCAACCAAAGCTTTCAGACTCTTAACAGCAAAGTCGGGAGTTCCCATAAATACAATACGGATTTCTTTCGGATGCATTGTTTTTTTTACAAAGATAAGCCAAGCAGGTGAACCTCAAACCCGGAAAGTGAAAAAGACTAAAAAAGCGTTTAAGATGAAAATATTGAGCTGAAAATGAATGTCTTAATCTTGTGTTAATAAAAGAACAATATAATTAAGTATCTCGTATTCAGTGTGTTATATGTTTTAAAAGTTAATTTATTGTCAAGATATTGCTAAATAATTTGCACACAACTACTTAGGTTGAGTTACTTCAACGGATTAGGGTATTTTTGTACAATTAAAAAACTACTTTGAATTAAAATCTTAAGTTATGAGCTTTAAAAAACAATTTTTAAAATCAAAACCTGTATGCAAGGTTTCTTTCCGTTTAGATGCTAATGAAGCTCCGGAAGCTAAAACAGTTCAGTTGCTTGGTGATTTCAATAATTGGGATAAATCTGTTGAACCAATGACCGCGTTGAAGACCAACGACTTTACAGCAACTCTTGAACTGGAAACAGGGAAAGCATACCAGTTCCGTTATTTAATTGACGGTGAAGTTTGGAAAAACGATCTACAGGCAGACTATTTTGTAGCCAATAGTTTTGGTGAAGAAAATAGCGTAGTTTCAACTGTAGTGTAACATCACCAGCGATTTATACGCGGTGTGAAAAGCAGAAACAGGTAATTTAAAATTATCTTGTTTCTGCTTTTTCGTTTGTTAAAAATATCTTTTGATTTTATCGAGGCTTGTATTTCTTTTCTACCTCGGGCCGCAACTTCCGGTTGCCTTTTACTGCTTTTGGGGAATACGGGCAATTTTTACATCCGTTTGAGCAACAATATCCGCGTTTAACCAGGTAATATTCGGTCATAATCCGGTATCCATCCGGACTCATGATGTAATCAACACCTTCCACTGTTTTTTCGCCATGCCCTGACTCAAACATATCATCGAACATTCCCATAAGGGCTTAATATTTAAAGTTCTGCAAGAAGTGCCCCATGCGGTCGCGTTTGGTCTTCAGGTAGGCCTGATTGTATTCATTCGGTTCAATCTCAATGGTTACAGTCGAAACAACTTCCAGATTAAAGCCTTCTATCCCGACACGTTTGATTGGATTATTGGTCATCAGGCGCATTTTGGAAACTCCGAGACTGCGCAAAATCTGAGCGCCAACGCCATAGTCACGTTCATCGGCATCAAATCCAAGATGGATGTTCGCGTCGATGGTATCCATTCCCTGATCCTGCAGTTTGTAAGCAGCAATTTTATTCATCAAACCGATTCCACGGCCTTCCTGCTGCATGTAAACCAAAACCCCTTTGCCTTCCTTCTCGATCAGTTTCATGGCATGTTCAAGCTGTTCGCCACACTCGCAACGTTTAGAGCCAAAAATATCACCGGTCATGCACGATGAATGCACCCGGACTAAAATTGGTTCATCGGCTTCCCATTCACCTTTGATTAAGGCAATGTGTTCAACCCCATTCGATATTTGTTTAAAAGGGATAATCCGAAAAGTACCATTTTGTGTCGGAAGGAATACTTCTTCACCTCGTTCGATCAGGCTTTCGCTTTGTAAACGGTAAGTAATCAGATCTTTGATGGAAACTATTTTCAGGTTAAAGCGCTGGGCTATGATTAAAAGTTCGGGCAATCGGGCCATCGAACCATCGTCGTTCATGATTTCGATCAGTACGCCTGCAGGCGTCAATCCTGCCATACGTGCCAAATCTACAGCAGCTTCGGTATGGCCTGCCCGGCGCAAAACGCCTCTGCTCCTGGCCCTGAGCGGGAAAATATGCCCGGGACGGCCAAGTTCATCAGGTTTGAGATTTGGATTAGCCAGTGCGTTCAGCGTTTTCGCACGATCGGTGGCCGAGATGCCGGTGGTACAGCCATCACCCAAAAGATCGACAGAAACTGTAAACGGAGTTTCGTGAGAGGAGGTATTCTTTCCAACCATCATTTCAAGCTCCAGTTCATCGCAACGCTCTTCGGTGATAGGTGCGCAAACGAGTCCGCGACCGTGCTTGGTCATAAAATTGACCATTTCAGGAGTTACCTTTTCTGCAGCAGCAATAAAATCACCCTCATTTTCACGATCCTCATCATCAACTACAATGATTAAATGTCCGTTACGGATGGCTTCAATGGCCTCGGGTATCGTATTCAGTAAAATATCATTCATTTCAGTACAATGGATTTCAAATGGCGCTGCAAAAATAGCTAAAAAATATCGGTTTACTGATAAAAAAGCACAATCATGCCCTTTTCGATTTTTCCCAAAGTACCGATTGTTTGCCTTTCAGAAATCGAACCCAGCCCAAAAGAGAAGCGTAATTTATGGCCGTGAAATAAAACGGGACGAACAACAACTTGAAACGGATTTTACGACGTTCAAGCACCCAGCCAATCAAAGCCAGCAAATACATAAATACCTGTAAATAGAAAAAGGCTGAATAAAAGACAGGAACTCCCATGTCCCAATCTTTCAGAAGCAGTAAAAAGTTAACAAAGAAAAGGCTGAACAATGCGAGAGGGGCAATCGTCCATCGGAGTACTTTATGCGAAATATATTGCATTGAAAGCCAGCCATACCGAAACGGGTTTAGCAATTCCTTCAGTCGCACAACTGTTTGCAGACCACCGGCAGCAATCCGCACTTTACGCTTCAATTCTTCGATTACATTAACCGATGCGGTTTCGATGGCATAAGCGTTTGGAGTATAAGCGATCCGGTACCCTTTTTGAGCGATCCGGAGCGAAATGATAAAATCATCCAGGATGGTGTCGTTCTCAACCTCTTCAAACAGAGCTGTGCGAATGGCGAAAAGTTCGCCTACCGCTCCAACGGCGGAATTCAGATCACTATCCATGCGTTTTACCCACGACTCGAATTTCCAGTACAGGTTTTCACCTGATCCGGCTGCATCATCAGATTGTTTGTTCACGATGCGTTTTTCGCCTGCGATACAACCTACCTTAGGGTCGGCAAATGTATTTACAATAACCTGAACAGCTTCGGGACAAAGAATGGTGTTGCTGTCAGAAAAAATCACAACAGGGGCTTTTACATACTTCATTCCGCGGTTCATGGCATGTATTTTACCATTTCGCTCCGGAAGGTGATGCACTTCCATCTGAGCATACCGGCTCAGTTTTTCCGGAGTTCCGTCATCCGAACCATCGGTAATCCACAGGTATTGAATATGGTTGGCAGGATAATTCTGGGCCAGCATATTCTTTACTTTTTCATCAACGTAAGCAGCTTCATTGTATGCGGTTACAAATAGACAGACCCTCGGAAGATCCAGTCTGTCGGATGACATCCTAACTTTTTCAGGCGACACTATTTTTTTTAAAAAGAGCAGGACTGCCAGCAGAAGTGCATACCCGACATAGGTATAAAACACGATCAGTAACAGTATCCAGAAAATCAGTTCCAAGTTTAAAGATGTTGTTTGTAAAATTCGATGAGCGCCCCGGCTTGCGACAAGTTGTCAAACTTTTCCTGAATAAAGCCAATGGCATTCTTCCCGATCCGGTCAGAAAGTTCCCTGTCGTTGATCAGGCGGGTAATGGCATCGGTAAACAGAATGGCATCATTGGCTATCAGGATATTGTTCCTGTTTTCAGTGGGAATTCCTTCGGTTCCGATATCGGTAGTTACGATTGATTTTCCAAGGGCCATGCCTTCAATGATTTTGATACGCATTCCGCTTCCGGAGAAAAGTGGAACGACCATGATGGCCTTGGAATTAATGAAATCGTAAGCATCATTTATTTCACCCAGATATTCAACTCCTTCGAGTTTAATGAGGCGTTCGAACCATTCAGGTGCGTTTCGTCCGGCCAGATAAAACTTCAGGTTAGGATTTTCACTATGAATTTTAGGCCAGCAGTGATCAAAAAACCAGATCAGGCCTTCCTGGTTTGGGGCCCAGTCGAGCGCACCGATATGAAACAGCGATGGAAATTCGAGTTTTTTTGCTGTCGGAACCAGAGAGGCGAAATCTATACCGGTTTGTGAGGTATGGCGCGGTTTGGTATTTCCCAATGCATCGAGAATTTTGCCGTCGCGATCGGTTATAGGCACTAATATATCGTACGAATTTAAGTAGCCGATCTCAAACCGTTTGATTCTTTTTGAAAGGTTCCGGAGATATTTAGAACGGAGTCCATTCGATAAAGTGGCCGTCCTTTCCCAAATTTCGTATTCGATGTTGTGCGCACGGTAAACAATCAATGCTTCCGAATTTTTCCGGATAACCGGAATATAGGGACATAGGTACAGTCCTTCGAGCTGAATAATATCGAAGGTTTTATCCCTTAACAGTTTGGTCAGGCTGGAACTGAACTCGTCGGAAATGAACCGCTGCGCGTTGTATGGAAGCCTGGAGAATAACAGGTTGAAGGCTGCAGCAAACCAATGGATGGAAGCTGGGACTTCAATAAACCGAAAGTCGGCTTTACGGCGGATGTGTGGCGGCATATCTTTCATACGAACGTGATGCTTGGAGGTATTCATGCTCAAAACAGTCACTTCGTGTCCGAGCATTGAAAATCCCTTGGTCATGTTCAGACAGGCAATTGCACCTCCGTCATTTGGAGGCCATGGCACTTTATTCATCAGTTGAAGTATTCGCATCTGTCTGTTATTCAGGTTTATGTTTTTTGAAAAAACTAAAATTCGCCAGTTTCTTGAAGAACAATTCATAGCTTTCCAAATTCATAATGACAGAATCGGTGGCTGCCTTGTAGGTTAGCCAGATTCCCAAAGGAAGAAACACAAAAGAGGAGAACCACATTCCTTCAGACATTGACCAAGCATCTTCACGAGCAAATTTCTCTCCGGTTATTAGCAAAATATAATAGGCGATAAACATCAGGATCGACACTACCACCGGCATTCCAAGACCTCCTTTTCGGATGATGGCTCCAAGCGGAGCGCCGATAAAAAAGAAGATCAAACAGGCAAACGAAAGAGTAAACTTACGATGCCATTCCATCGCATAATTATTTACCATTTTCTTTCGGTTATAAATTTCATCGATTTGTTGACTAATCATTTGAGAATTGTTTCGGGCATTCCCAATAGCCCGTTGGTAAAGATCTTCCTTTTCGAACATGCTCATCGAGGTGATCATCTGGTCGAAATCAACAATGGTATCAGGATTTATTTTAGGATTGACCCGAAGTGAATCAAAGGGCAAAGCCAGCCAGGAAACTTGCCGGATGACATCGCTGGTGTAATTCAGTGAAGTCATAAACCGCCAGAGTCTGATTTTGTAATCAGCAAACAGTGAATCACCCTGATTGGCCAACTGTTTGATATTCATCATTCTTGAGCCATGGCTAAAGAGTTTTTCATCGCTCCGGTTAAACTCAAAATCGAGCATGCTGATGTTAATTACCTCCTTCTTAAACGATTCTCTCCTGAATGGGAACCGGCGAATGGAGCCTTGTTGTTGTTCTTTTACTTCAGAGTATGTCTGTCCGTTGTACAAGGTTATCGACATGTATTTGTTGCCCCCGGGGGTTTTTATCTTGCCCGAATCAGCAGCCGGCATTAACTTGTTTCCCTCAATAACTTCCATTTTGCCTGAATCAGAAACAGTAACATTTACATTCCCATCATTGCGCGAATGATTGTAAATCATTACATCATACAGCATGTTGTTGTTTCGGCCTTTGTGCTCCACCTTGATACTGTAATTTTCCATGTCGTTGCTAAAAACACCTTCTTTGATTACCATCTCAGGTTTTTGCTGCTTGACACTCCAAAGCAGGGCGTAAAATTCCAGGTTTGTTTTGGGCAGGATATTGTTTGAAAAGTAAAATGCAATTGATGTCAGGATGAAAGCAACAACAAAAAGTGGCCGCATGATCCGGAAAAGTGAAATGCCTGAAGCTTTCATGGCCACCAGTTCGTAATTTTCTCCCAGGTTTCCAAAAGTCATAATTGAAGCCAGTAACATGGCCAGTGGAAATGCAAGAGGCACAAGTCCGAAAGCTGCGTATAGCAATAACTCGGAAACAATTCTCCATTCCAGTCCCTTTCCTACCAGATCATCAATGTATTTCCACAGAAATTGCATCAGTAGAATAAATACACAAATGAAAAAGGTCATAAAAAAAGGACCTAAAAAACTTTTAATAATAAATTGGTGTAGTCGCTTCATGCTTTATGTTCCCATAGTATAAACGAATACAAAACTAAAGTATTTTGAAGAATTAAAAAGTGGAACATGAATACCTTCATCAATAATTTAAAGGTATTTCCAAATGTACTACTGACAGGCTACGAAGAAATCCGGAATTCAGAAAAGAATGTTGAATAAAAATATATGGCAGACAAGCCTTTTACTTTTCGATGGGGGAGTAAATGCAGCCAATGAATAAACTTTCAGGACAGAATGAAATCAGAGGTTCAAAATGATCTGAACGTCAGGAAAATTTCATGATCCAAGTACCTGTTTCAATTTAGCCACCTGTGAATTCCAAAGACCTTCAGTTTCTTCTTCTTCATCTTTATCGGCAAAATCAACAACTATAAGGGAAACATCATTAGTCAGGTCGTCCTGGGCAATAACAAATTCAAAATACGATTCGTCTTTATTCAGATCACTGCCCACCCATTCGTAGCGGACCATTTTATTTTCTTTGTGAATTTTTTTTTCAGCTTCTTCGTCGGTATCTCCCCAGATGAAAGTAAAAATATTTCCTTTTACCCGAACATCATCAGCAAACCACTCCGTCAATCCAGCGGCCGTACTAAGCCTGTTGAAGAGCACTTTCGGAGAGCAGTTGATAATGTATTCCAATTGTAATTTTGTTTTACCAGCCATAGAATCTTTGATTTTGTGCAATATATGGATTTTAGCGTGAATAACACAACACATGTGTAAATGCCTTAAAATATTTTTTTTGATATTCTTTGACTTCGTCAATCAACAAATAAATAATGTGCTATATTTGCAACCGCAAAAATGAACCCGATGGGTGATTAGTTGTACGTTCGAGATATTAATGGCGAGGTAGCTCAGCTGGTTAGAGCGCATGATTCATAATCATGAGGTCGCCGGATCATCCCCGGCTCTCGCTACTTGAAAATGAAGGAGTTACGATAGAATAGATTGTAGCTCCTTTTTATTTGCAACTAAATATGCAACTCTGCTCCAATAGATTTCCTGGATCAATCACGAGTGTTGTTCCTTGAATATTAAATCTTTTGAGCCAGTTTGGATCAAGAAATTCACCTTGTGTCTTCTCTATGATTTTATTCTCATTTTATCTTTAATTCTTTTTGTAGTTCGACACCCTCTTTTGTTAGCCTATATTTTTGGTTGCTGCTTTTGGGCTTATCCGGAATAGTCATTTCAATATATCCCATTGCAATCGCTGGTGGTTTGCTACTTACTATTTATACTCTAAGGATGAATTTTTCTTCCCCGGTCAGATTATTGGGTTTGATCCGCCCCAACTTGAAGATATTGATGAAAAAAAGATTGAACGGAGCGAAACCTTACCTGAATGATGCTATCCTAAACTTTAGTTATTTTTATTAATGTTGTCATTTCGTGCCCGAATGCCAAGACCGCATGTAAAAGGCAAGCAAAACCGACTATAGCTTTCCGGTCATGATCAATTTGAGACCGTCATCGATTATCCTCTTCGGATTGATTCATGTTCCGACATACAATATCACAGGAACTGATGAAGGCATTATGGGAAATCCATGAGTCCGTGCTGATCTGAAAGGAGCCAACCGACTCTTTATCGTATGTATCTGACAGTGCTATCAATCATCGAGTATTCAAGTGATTGATGCGTTGAACCAAGCAAATGCTAATGAATTTTTTGTGCCTCTTGAAGTTCCTACGCTGTGTGCTTTATAATTTTACACAAACCACAAATTATTCTTACCAAACTCGGGGATTTTGCAGTCTTTGAAATTAGGAAATACCTGGGCGACTAATTCCGGGTATATAGTTGTTACGGGCATACTTTGTAGTGAAACGGATTTCAAATACTTTCGACTGAATTTATACCAACGTTCTTTCATGTAGCCATCAAGGTTTTCTCCGGAACGGTAGGAGACATTGAATTCAGTCCGTTATTTTTATTTTAAGACTGATAAAACATTAATCAATTGTATTACTTTTATAGCATATTGTATCTAGCACAATAAACCAAATTTATGAAAGCATGAAAACTTTATTCCTTTTTATCTTTGCTTTTTTTGCCGTGTTTTTGCCATCAACAACGGCACAAAATGCCAGCATACATTTGAATTCGCTTGGATTCATGCCCCAGTCATCTAAAAAAGCATCGATCATTGGTGAGTACAACTCTTTTGTAATCAAAAGGGTTTCCGATGAGGCCGTCGTTTTTAAAGGGAAAGTTACAGGTTCAGTTTTCCAGAAAGATGTCAGTCAAAATGTTTCAATGGCCGATTTTTCCTCCTTTTCAAAATCCGGAAAGTATTTTCTTGAAATTGCTGGAGGTGTCAAATCCATTGAGTTTGAAATTTCGCCAAAGGTTTACAATCAGCCGTTTTACACCAGCATGCGAGCCTTCTATCTGTGGCGTTGCGGTACAGCGGTTGATGGAATTCACAACGGTATTCATTATTCGCACGAATCCTGTCACCTGGAGGATGGGTATGAAGATTTTCAGGGCAAACCAGGCGAACGCCGCGATGGCACAAAAGGCTGGCATGACGCTGGTGATTACGGCAAATATGTAGTCAATGCAGGTATCACTGTCGGCATGATGTTTATGGCCTGGGATCAATTTCAGGACAAACTGAAGAAATTTTCGCTCGACCTTCCTGAAACTGCACCCGGTTATCCTGATTTTCTGAAGGAACTGAAATGGGAAACAGATTGGTTGCTGACCATGCAATATACCGATGGTTCAGGAAAGGTTTCGCATAAACTAACCCGGAAAAATTTCGCTCCCTTCATCAAACCTGAAGATGATAAAGAAAAAAGATATTTCACCGATTGGAGTTCGGCCGCTGTGGCTGATTTTGTGGCTGTGATGGCCCAGGCTTCACGCTATTTCGGACCGTTCGATAAAGCCTATTCACAAAAATGTTTGGCGGCTGCCCAGTTGAGCTATAATTTTCTGAAAGAAAATCCGGAAGATCAGAAATTTGTTCAGGGTGAATTTAAAACCGGGGGGTACCAAACCTCCGACAAAGACGACCGGCTGTGGGCCGCAGTTGAAATGTGGGAAACTACAGGCAATATTGAATTCCTGAAAGACTTTGAAAAACAAGCCAAAGAACTCGATTTCAAAATCGATGAAGACTGGGACTGGAGCGATGTCTCGAACCTGGGCATGTTTGAATATGTAGTGTCTAAAAAATCCGGAAAGAATCCTGAAATTCTGAAAACCATCCGGCAAAATTGCATAGATGTTGCAAATATCATTGCGCTTAAAGCGGCGGCTGATGTTTATGGGCGATCATTAGCCGGCAAAT
Organism: Bacteroidota bacterium; assembly: GCA_030684645.1. Classification (GTDB taxonomy): domain Bacteria; phylum Bacteroidota; class Bacteroidia; order Bacteroidales; family Prolixibacteraceae; genus Aquipluma. Next base: position 12,089 of record JAUXUF010000388.1, read on the forward strand.
ATTACTGGGGCTGCAACGGAACCATTGCCCGTCAGGTTTTAAACCTTCAGGTAGCCAATCGTATTTCGCCTGATAAAGTCTATATAAAAACTTCTCAGGATGCAATTGCCCATCTCTTTGGACGAAATTATTACAACCGTTCGTATGTTACCGGATTGGGAATTAATCCGGCAATGAATCCACATGACAGGCGTACAGGATCGGATAATGTATTGGAACCATGGCCCGGATACCTGGTTGGTGGAGGGCAATCTGCAACCGGTTGGAACGACATTCAGGAAGATTACCGAACCAACGAAATCGCTATTAACTGGCAAGGTGCGCTGGTTTATGCCCTGGCGGGATTTATCGGGAAATAAACACCAGCCTAATCCCGCCTGCCTGTCGGTGTTGGGTGAGGTTTGGTTGAGCTTACTATTATCCTGCCTACAAATTCAAACTATTATAGCAACAAAACTAAAAGTACTGATCACTTAAAAATTCATCAGATGAATCAAGAAGAAAGATTTCAAAAACTCCCAGCCTGGATAAAAAGAACCGTAATTTTCTTAAAGAAAATCCATGTTCCAGGAAAAATTGTTTACATCTCTATTTCGGTAATGGCAACCATTTGGTTCCTGATCCGGGTAATTCCGAAACCATCGAGAGCTACTTACCCCTGCATGCAGGTGGTAGCCCCAATCATGTCGAGCTTTGTAATTTGGATCCTGGCCTTATCAGGTGCGGCTTTTGCATTCAAAAAAGCGAAACATAAACTTTTCGAGGCGAAATACTTTGCTGCCGGACTTTTCCTGATTCTGGGAATCGGAGCTACAGTTATTTTCTCAGCACAATCGGCCAAAGAAACAAAAGCAGCAAATCTGGAAATCTGGTATAAGCCCAATATTCCACTTGGAGTAGCCAAAGGAATGTTTCCGGGCAGGGTGGCCTGGGGACACAACACAAACATTGCCTCCTGGGACGGGGAAACCGGTTTTTGGTGGGAAGACCGTTTCAACAATCAAGCGGAAACAGACAAACTTCTTTCACAAACATTGTTTAGTTTAACCGAAATTCAGAATGAAAAAAAGTCCTGGGATGCCTTGTTCCGTTTCTTCAATAAAACAAAACGAAACTCCGATACTGGATATCAGGCTGGTCAGAAAGTAGCAGTTAAAATTAACCTGAACAACACGTATTCACAGGAAAGTAACAATGAGATCAACGCCAATCCATTTTTGGTTTTGTCGCTGATAAAAAGTCTGGTGAACGAAGCAGGCATCAAACAGGAAAACATTACGGTGACCGACCCAAGCAGATTTTTCACCAACAATGTGTACGACAAATGCCATGCTGCTTTCCCAAATGTTCATTACGTCGATCACAACGGAGGTAATGGAAGGGAAAAGTCAACTTTTGTGGAAAATGGCTTTCAGTATTCCTTTGATTTTGACAGACAAACCAGAGGACTTGCAACAAGTATGGCTGAGGCTGACTACATCATCGATATGGCTCTTTTGAAAGGACACGTAAGCCAGGGAGTTACATTATGCGCAAAGAATTTTTTCGGCTGTACCAGCATCGAAGACGATTGGCATAAAAATGCACACTGCAGTGGATTTAGTCAAAACCGGGAGGGCAAACGTCAATATTCTGTTTATCCGGATTTTATGGGACACAAGGACCTTGGTGGAAAAACTATGCTTTTCCTGATTGATGGCATTTACAGCAATAAATTTGTCGATCGCGTGCCTGCTTTTAAGTGGAAGCTGACGCCATTCAATAACAATTGGCCGGGTAGCTTATTCGCATCGCAGGATGGAGTGGCTATTGATGCCGTTGGGCTTGACTTTGCCATTACCGAATGGCCCGATGCACCGGATATGAAATACAGCGATTATTACCTGGAAGAAATGGCTTTGGCTGATAATCCGCCTTCCGGAACAGTTTACGATCCGGAAAGGGATGGTACAAAGCTTACAAGTCTGGGTGTTACCGAACACTGGAATAATCCGATTGACAAAAAATACAGCCGCAACCTTAAAAAGGGAACAGGAATCGAGCTGGTCTATAAAAAGGTCAACTAATTTTATCTGTTTTTTTTCATTACTGTCCGGATAAAATATTGCAAAGCTTCGGTAAAGGCTTATTTAGTTTAACCTCTACGAGGTAAGTCGTCTAGCGGAATCGTTTTTTCTACAATACTCAATCTCCTACGGAGAACTTTCCGCGTAGCGGATAAAGTATTGTAGAACAGTAAGATGAAAACATCAAATTTCCGCGTAGCGGATAAACTTTACACCATCGGGTATTTTTTAAATATTTCTTCTGATTTCATGAGGATGTCAACATACTGGGCACGTTGGTAAGTATAAGGATCTTTCAATGTTTTTCTGGATAAGTTTCCACGGAAATCATCGAGTTTTTTGTAGCCTTTTTTGTCCATCCAGGTCTGAATTTCGGTAAGCATAGTTCCTACAAATGCCGGTTGGTTTTTATAAATAGCCGAAACAATTTGCACGACATCAGCACCGGCCAGAAGTAAGCGAATAGCGTCTTCTGAAGTATAGATTCCGCGGCTGGCACAGATGCTGCCTTCGATGTTTCCATGCAGCAATCCGGCATAGCGAAGCGAAAGTTGATGGTCACGAGCCTGAGTCAGTTCCCATGGATAATGGAATACTTCATTTTCGATGTCAATTTCAGGCTGGAAGAAGCGGTTAAACATTACAAAACCATCCACACCGGCTTCATCAAGCTTTTTAATGAAGTTTAAAGTATTGGTGTAAAAAGGGCTTAACTTTACACTAACAGGTATTTTAACTGCCTTTTTTACACTCTTCACAATCTGGTATTGTTTGTCTTCGATAGACGAAGCGCCAACTTCAAAATAACCCGGAGTGGCGTACAAGTTTAGTTCAAGTCCGTCAACCCCTGTTTCTTCC
>JAUXUF010000396.1 GCA_030684645.1 Bacteroidota bacterium
GGATAGTATGCCCCGCCTGTTGGAGAAGTACAGGGCGGAGAACGATAGGATTTCGAAAGATATTCCGGTGCTGAAAGAGGTAGTTGAAGCGGTGTGGCGAAAGGAAGATGAGCTAAAAGGATTGAAAACCGAATTGAATAACCTTGAACGACAGATTAAACTATCATTGAAACCTATCGAACAAACAGAAGGACAGCAGTCGGGGGTGGCAGCTGACAAACATCGACGAACGGAAGGTACAAAACTTATTCATTCATCTCAAACAGTCAAATAATTTCTGGATGATCCAATATCTCTCGACCTGAAACAACTGAAAGAAGAGATAGGTGAACGTTTAATTATTGCTTCAATTGATCATCAAGACAAATTAGTAAAAGAGTGAATATGATTGAGAGAGATAAAGTGTAAAACGCAAAAAAAATGGTTAAACTGAGGTCTGAAAAAGTTTGCTGTTACATTCAAATTACGGTGCATCCGTCGGCTGACGGAGATCGCCGCCCGGAAAAGTCAAGAGGAAACATTTTGATGATATTGACTTTCTACTACAAAATTGATAGTTCAGATATCTTTAATGGCTGATTTTTAAATGCTTCGAACCTTAAAGTTTTTCAAATATTCAGCAATCGTATTAACAGGTAGTTTGCTTCCAACAGCCTTTACATTGCGGATAAAATCGTTGCATTCCTGTTCGGAGAGTTGATTTTCTTTCAGGGCTTCGGCCAGAAAATCCATTGTGGTGAGATAGGTGATCTCATTTTCATCACAATAATTGGTTATGTCTTTCAGGTTGCTACTGGCCAGGATGTCTTTATTGAATTTGCAATAGGCCATACAGGCGCTTTCTCCTTTTCCAAAGGTCTTGATTAATTTGGCATATTCGATCATTACCTGCCTGTTGGCCTGGAAGTCAATTTCTTTGATGAACCCGGTGCTGACCACATTGTCAATATAGGTTTTAAACTTTCTGGCAGCTCTTAATTCGGTGGCAACTACATCAAGTAATACCTTTCTGTTTTTGAAAATGGAAGGGAGTAAAGCAAATTGTCCACCACTAATAAAATGACTAATGACATCGGCATCGAGCAAAATCAGTTTTTCAATTTTCGTCGCCATGCTCAGGATTTGTAATGTCAATACCGATTTTCTGCATCAATTCCATATAATGGCCTTCCGATATCTTCTCAATATCAAACAGTCTTTTTGCCTTTTCACCGTAATCACCAACAATAACATCTTGGTTACCTTCTTTATAGAGCGAAGTTTGATAGCCATATTGTTGTGCCGTTTCGGTAGCTTTAAATGTCTTGAAATAATCAAATGCTTTGGCATCTAATAAACCGAGCATCTTTAACCGCACAAGCATCGATGAGTGGGAAACTGAGAAGTATTGTTCCAGTTTGAGAACTGTTTGCAGACTGATTTTCTTCTTATTTAGTTCTTCGTCAGGTATCATTTCCTGAATACCGCTTTCGGGCATCAAAAGGCATGAAGCAAAGTAATCGGCATTATATTCTTCCTTTTTTTTAGGATCAAATAACCCGGTTTTACATTGGTGGATTTCAAATTTATCCTGAATGAACAAGTGATAGAGTTCGTGCGCTATTGTAAAATGCTGCCTTCCAATTGAATGATTCGAATTGACAAGAATAAACCGGGCATTATCATTAACCTTTAATGACATTCCCGAAAAAGCTTCATTTAACGGTCTGAAAAGCGTGAATACATTCAATTTTAACAAAAGACTTTTAAGGCGGATCGCTTCACCTCCACTGATACCGTTTCGTTCTCTGAATTGGTTGGCCTTCTTTTGAAGTATTACACTCATACCGTTGCAAGTAGATTATTCATTTTAAGGTAATTTTTAACTACAGCTTTAAAATCCGCGATAGTATCCAGATCGGCCTTTTCAAGCCCATCCGTCCTGAACGCACAGGCCACATTTTCTTTTACAAGATTTTCATCCTCTTCATAGAAATCTGACAGTTCTACTCCATACAAGTCGCTTAAACGAGTAAGCACTTCAAAGGGAATTTCCCGCGAGCCATTTTCATAATAGCTCATCATTTCTCTTTTTACGCCCAGAAAGTTTGCAACAGTGTCTTGTGAAAATCCATTTATATCCCGATATGCTTTAATATTTCTACCGATAAAATTGTCTGGTGTCATAGTTTTCTGAATTTGTTACAATAGTAGTATACATTTGTATAATTACAAAATATTGTAACAATTATTTGCACTAATTGTTTCAAATAGTTCTCTGATTATATTGACTTTGGTTAGATTTGAATGTGTTACTAAAGAAACAGAAATCTAAAAACTCAAAAAGCCATTAGTTTATTGATGATATTGAAAGATTGCTGTTACACTCAAATTACGGAGCAAAGTTATAGATTGGAAAATCGTTTCGCTTTATACCACAAAAGAGGCTGTGGCAGATGGGACTTCGGTTCGTGTTGTCGACGGTTCGACCATTCGCCCATAGAAGTATATTTTTGCGAAAGATACCATTTATCGGTACTTTTTGCAATATTTCTATTCTTTTTATTTGATCTTATTGATATATTCCTGAAATGAGTATTGTACCAGACAACAAACATTAAATAACCAAACTTATCGATTCTGGTCAATCATTAGTACCTTTCTCAAATATTTTCAATGCTTCCTGTTCAGTCTTAATTATCCGGCAGCCACCCAGTATAGCGCCACTTTCAACCAGTTCCTTATCCATTGAAACTTTCATCTTGTACACATCTGACCGTTTGTAATGATATGCCTCTTTTATTCGACAGTAAAACA
>JAUXUF010000398.1 GCA_030684645.1 Bacteroidota bacterium
TCATCAGAAAATATTACGGGATCATCCCACTCCCTGTTCGACAATGTCAATAATTCCCTAAACGAACTTAAAAAGGAAAGAGATATATTAAATTCCAGGCTTTGCGAAACCCTGGCAAAAAATGGTTCCCTGCGTAAAAAAGATTACAATACGATAATGTCGGGCATTCTCGGCACACTCGACGAAAAGGAAAGAGAAGCCGAAAGCCAGTTTTTGAACTTTATTGAAGTCCAGAAAGAGACTGCCCAATCGCTTAAAAATAGCCTGTTGGGCATCAAAAATATTACCTCACAAGACAACTGCGAAAAAATTGCCATCATCAAAGAGCAACTTTCTCGGATTTCAAAGCTACAGGAAATGAGGAAGGAAAAGGTAATGAAGACATTCATGGATTTTCAGCAAATGCATAACAGAATGATGGAATGCCTTGAAAGCTTGCTTGAAAAAGGCGATCACATTCTGATAAAGGAGATAAAAAAGCTTAAAGATCAATAAAAAATCAACTAAAATATTAAACTAATCTTTATTAAACAATAGGAGATAAAAAAATGAGACTATCATCAGAGATGAAAAATTTAAGTGAAGACATACTTGCTTTATACAAAAATCGGATCAAGGAAAATGAAGAGCTTGTGAACGATGTACAGAAAACCCTCGATGGTTTCCGTAAAGACCATCAGGAGATGGCCGCAGTTTTAAACGCTAATGCTGCAGCCCTGAGAAAAGGTCTTGCACGTGGGGGAAAAGAACGGCTGAATACCTACACCGAATTAATGACCGGGATCCATCACACGATCGCCTCCATCCAGAAGGAAGTGGTGACAATTCAAACTTCCACCTTCAATATGATCAATGAATTCACAATTGACAGGGCACAAATGGCTGTCGAGTTGAATAAATTCTTTGCACAGGGCAGGGCCGGCAGGATGCAAAACGAAAAAAACAGGGTGAAGGAATTTGATGCCCTCATGAAAAACATCAACAACGATATTAAAAGTATCAACGATGAGGTTTTAACGATTTTTAAAAATACGAACGACATGCTAGACAGGTTTGAAAAAGAGCATCTGGAAATGTCGGCTGAGCTTAGAGCAGAACTGAGTAAAAACCTGACTGAAAGAGTTGAATATACCAGAACATTGCTGAATGGGTTTCAGAAAAGATTATCGGAGATCAGCAAAGAAAATCAAAAGGTGGCTCAAAAGCTGAGGAAAGATCTTGCCAATGGCGAAATAGAAAGGCTTAACGACTACAATGGTATAATGAAAGGAATCCATGTGGCAGTAAAAGGAATCCGTAAAGAAGTAAAGGACATCCAAAAAGCCACTACCGGAATGCTTGGGGATTTTTCGCAAGACAGAGGGCAGGCCTCGGCTGAGTGGAACAAGATGCAGGACGCCATTGCTCAATTAAAGAAAACAGGCGTTGTTATACCGTCTAAGGAGGTAGTCGGGAAAGCTGAAAAAAAAAGGGAAGTGAAAATAGAACCCCCAACTGAAGCAGTAAAGAAAATTCCGGTTGAAGTACTGCCAAAAGTGGAGTCCAAACCAGTAGTACCGATGACACTGGAAGAGAAAATAATGACTTATATCAGCAAGCATCCCAAGGGGGTAAAAATTTCGGAAATGGAAGAACCTCTGGGAGAAACACGGATGAAGCTTGGGTTTATCGCTAAAGGTTTACTGGATGAAGGGAAAGTCCAAAAAATGGATAATATTTACTTCCCCTTAAAATAGCATCCGGGTGCTGAGCGAAGTCGAAGCGCTAAACCAGTAACCAATTAATGTGTTTTATCCATTTCAAAATAAAAGGCCATGACAAAAATAATCAGATGTGCATTTTGTAGTGGAAAGGGAAAAGATCCCTTTGATTTGCTCTCTCCAATATCAGATTGCCTGGTCTGTAACGGCACGGGGCGGGTTGAAATGGATGAACCCCTAAAAAAATGTGTTTTTTGTTCGGGCACAGGCAAAAACCCGCTTGGCGCCAGGGTTCCGTGTATCGTATGTGGAGGAAAGGGAAATAATTACTGCGAAAGCAATACAAAATGTATTCAATGCAAAGGAACGGGAAAATCAAGCGATGGCCTGCCATGTTCCCGTTGCGGAGGCAAAGGCTTAATTTGACAATTGACAATGGATTATACCCAATGAACAATACCGGAAACAAAATCAGGAAGAGTTTGCTGAAAAGACAAGAAGCATTAAATAGGTTTAAAGCCAGAAAGGAGGCCTTTTTGCTTGCTAAGGAACAAATAACAAAGGATATTGAGGAGGCCAGAAACATCTGGATAAACACATTGAAACTACTACCCAAACAGGAATTTAATTAATGATTTATCAAACCATCAACCATGAGCAATAACAATGAAATGAACACCGTACTTGAACTAAGGCCAATGTCAAATTTTGTAGAAACCGATTACATTAAAGACATTACCAGCCGTGGCCTTACTTACATAAAAGCGGGATTCCCGGTACATTTCAGAGGCCCGTCAGGAACTGGGAAAACAACAGTGGCTATGCATCTGGCAAGTAAAATCGGAAGGCCTGTGGTCATAATTCATGGTGACGCCGAGTATAAAACTTCCGATCTAATTGGCAGCGAACAGGGATATAAATATAAAAAGCTGGACGATAAGTTTATTCACTCTGTCCATAAATATGAGGAGAATATGTCAAAGCAGTGGGTGAATAACCGTTTGACTATCGCTGTTAAAAACGGATTTACCCTTATTTATGACGAATTTACACGCTCCCGTCCTGAAGCAAATAACATCCTGCTTCCCATCCTGCAGGAGAGAATGCTGAGCACATCGGCAACAAAAGAGGATGATTACTACATGAAGGTGCATCCTGAATTCCGTGCCATCTTTACTTCAAATCCTGAAGAGTATGCCGGCGTTAACCGGACTCAGGATGCCCTTCGCGACAGGATGATTACCATGGATCTCGATCATTTCGATTATGAAACCGAGTTACAAATTACCATGGCAAAATCTGACCTTTCACTAAAAGATACTGAAACAATAGTTAAAATTGTCAGAGGCTTGCGCGAATCGGGAAAAACCGAATTTGACCCGACGATCCGCGGTTCGATTATGATTGCTAAAACACTGGCAACTTTAAACACCACCACTTCGGAATCCAAAAGTATATTCAGAAAAATTTGCCAGGATATTCTCACTTCCGAAACGAGCCGGATTGGCTCAAAAACCAATCAGGAAAAGGTAAAAATCATCGTTGATGAATTAATAGAACAATATATATAGTATCACGACAAAACGCACCATCAACCCATCATCAAATCCAAAATATTATGCCAATATCAAGCGCAATTAAAGGACTTCAGAGCATTAAATCAATGCAAAATGTCGTTAAATCTGGCATTCCCAACAAGGAGGAATCAGATTTCATAAAATTGTATATGTATGAAAAAGAAAGAACCCGGTTGAAAAGTGAAGAAATAAGGATTTTACTAAGGCTTGAGATCATTCAAAGCAGGTTAAAGGAGATCCAGAATTATAATGATGAAAAAGCAGGACAGATGCAGGTTCCTGAACCGCAGGAGCTCAATCAAAAAAAAATAGTAAAGGTAAAATCTGATTTTAAAACAATGTCAATAAACTACTAAAAAACAATGTATTATGGTAGAACCTACCCATTCAATTAACGCGACCGGCCTTGCCGATATTCTCGAAAGAGTACTCGATAAAGGGATCGTAATTGCAGGCGATATCAAGATACAAATTGCTGATATTGATTTGCTGACCATAAAAATCAGACTGCTGGTTTGTTCAGTTGACAAGGCCATGGAGATGGGCATCAACTGGTGGCAGGAAGATACCTACCTATCCACTAAAGCCAGGGAAAAAGAGCTGATGCAGCAACAGGAAACTTTGGAGGCCCGCCTGGAAAAGCTTGAAGCTATTAGTAAACCATTATAATTTACAGAACTTAATAAACTATCAATAAAATGGAAAACGATAAAAATAAAGAAAAAAAGGACGAAGCCGCTTTTGATCTTTTCGGACTTGGCGGTTTGTTCAAAGGCATCGAAAAATTGGTTGACCTTGCAGGAAAGCTCGAAGAAAATGGTGGAATCAGCAAGGAAGGGGAGATCAATTTTGATCATATAAAAAAAGGTATGAAAGGCGTTTATGGCTTTACCATCAACACGGCAGGTGGTGGTACCCCAAAAGTGGAAACTTTCGGGAACATAAAAAAAACACCCGAAGGGCCTAAAGTGGATGAAGAGCGAGAACCGATAACTGACATCTTTGATGAAGAGAATGAAGTCGTTGTCATTGCCGAAATGCCTGGAATAGAGGAAAATGACCTTGTAATCGACTTGAAGGAAGACATCCTCGAAATTTCGGCGGTCAGCAAAAGCAGAACATACCGCAAAGAGCTGCTGCTTCCGGTGAAGATGACTACATCGAATTTAAGTCACAAATTCACCAATGGCATCCTTGAGATTAGGATAAAAAAATAAAGTCATGGCACTTACTGGTTTAGAAAAAAACGACCTAAAACTCATCATTTTCGGTGGGAAAGGTGGTGTTGGAAAAACCGTTTGTGCTATTGCTACTGCCCTGGCATTATCTGAAAATTTTAAAACACTGCTTATATCCACCGATCCGGCTCATTCCGTGTCGGATTGCCTCGAACAAAAAATTGGTTTTAAAGTAGTGAAGGTTGACGGGACGGCCAACATGTGGGCTCTTGAAGTGGATGCCGACAAAGCGCTTTCCGATTTTAAAACAGAACACCGGAACGAACTGAAAAAACTTTTTGATACCTCTACAAACCTTGATAAAGAGGACATCGATGAGATGCTGAATTTGTCGATACCCGGTATTGATGAGATGATGAGTTTTAAAACCATCATTGATTTTATCGAAGAAGGCGGATACGATAAATATGTGGTGGATACAGCGCCAACCGGTCATGCATTGCGACTGATCTCATCTCCCAAATTATTGGATGATTGGATAAAAGTTGCAGCCAGAATGAGGTGGAAATACCGCTACATGGTTACCAGTTTTGCGGGTTCCTATCA
>JAUXUF010000293.1 GCA_030684645.1 Bacteroidota bacterium
GGTGGTCGATGAAGCCGGCCGCTTGTGTGGCGCGCTCAACAGCAACGACCTGATGCGGGCCAAGGTGATTTGATGCATAAGGCCCCCACGCTGAATTTCGCGCCGGAGTTGCTGCTTAAAGCGCAGGGCGTGCGCGTGGCCTTTTTTGACGTCGACGGTGTTCTGACCGATGGCGGACTGTATTTTTCGGAAAACGGAGAGACCATCAAGCGTTTCAATACGCTCGATGGCCATGGGCTCAAGCTGCTGCAGCGCGCAGGCATCACGCCGGTGATGATCACGGGGCGGGACTCCAGACCGCTGCGTGTGAGGCTGCAGGCCCTGGGCATTGAACACGTGCATTACGGCACGGAGGACAAACGGCCGGCGGCGGAACAAACCCTGCAAACACTGGGGCTGCAATGGGATCAGGCCGCAGCGATCGGGGATGACTGGCCTGATCTGGCCGTCATGCGGCGTTGTGTCTTTGCCTGTGCCCCCCTCAATGCGCATGAGGAGGCCAGGGCCGTGGCCCATCATGTCACCCGTGCGCGCGGCGGTGAAGGCGCGGCCAGGGAATTTTGTGATCTGTTGCTGGTTGCCAGCGGGAAATATGCCGGGCTGCTGGAGGAAAGCAGCCGGTGATCAAGTTGCTGCGCGCGGCGTGGGAGCGCCTGTCGGTGTATCTCCCCATCCTCCTGATGGGCGTGCTGGCGCTGGGGACGTACTGGCTGGTTCGAAGCACGCCGGTTTTCGCCCCCCCCGAGGCCGAAAAACCGTTAAGGCATGAGCCTGATTACTTCATGCAGAAGTTTTCGGTCAAGTCCTTTGATGGCGCAGGACGGCTCAAGAGTGAGGTTTTTGGAGTGGAGATCCGACACTACCCCGACACCGATACGCTGGAGATCGATCAGGTGCGCATCCGGTCTTTCAATGAACAGGGGCGGCTGACGACAGCCACGGCCAATCGGGCCCTGACCAATGGAGATGCCGCGGAAGTGCAGCTGTTTGGCAATGCGCTGGTGGTGCGTGAAGCGGCTGTTGACAAGACCGGCGAGTCCATTCCGCGCATGACGTATCGTGGCGAGTTCCTGCATGCGTTCATGAACACGGAGCTCGTCAAGTCCCACAAGCCCGTGGAATTGACACGCGGCAACGACCAGTTCACCGCTGAGTCCATGGATTACGACAATATCGATCAGGTGATGCAGCTGCGCGGGCGCGTCAGGGGCACGCTGGTGCCGGGCAACGCAAAATAGACAGGAGTGTCGTGACCCAACTGGCCTTCATCACCGGTGCGTCCAGTGGCGTGGGTCAGGCACTGGCCTGGCGCTTTCATCAGGCCGGCTACGCGCTGGCCCTGGTGGCCCGCCGCACGCAGGAGATCAAATCATGGGCCGAGTCGTGCGGGATAAGCGCTGACAGCTATCGAATTTATGGCGCCGATGTGGCGGTCG
>JAUXUF010000012.1 GCA_030684645.1 Bacteroidota bacterium
TAAGCTAACATTTTCACCTTTTTCCATTCATCGCTATCGGCTGGGCAATAAATTCATTGCATTTTCATACAAAACCCGTCTCTTTGAGCATTACCTGCATCCATTAATTTGCCATTTTGAAACAATGGAAGAGCAGGATGAAATGCCTCTTTTTGAATTATTTGCCTGGCAGGAGAGTATTGTTTTTCGGTTTAACGGCGAGGTAAAGGGAATCTGGACAAAAGACGAAACGCATTTGGTAAAAGGGCTGATTTTTATGTTCCTGATCAATGTGATGTACGACAAAACAGATGCTGACTGGCTGATGACCGTTCACGCTTCGGCAATCACGAATGGAAAGAAGACCATCTTGTTTTCAGCGCCGCCTAACCATGGAAAAACCACCATCGCTGCATTGCTTCAGGCACGCGGGTATCAGCTCATTTCTGACGATTTCGTCCCCATCGATCGGGACTCATTCATGGCGCATCCTTTTCCGATCGCCATGTCGGTAAAAGAAAGTTCGATGGATTTGCTCGCCGGACTATTTCCGGCATTGGACCAAAAAAAGCTACTTTATATTTCTCCTGAAAAAAGTGTGCGGTTTTTGGCCCCGGAATTTAACCTTGAAATGCATGATGCGATTTTCCCTGTTCAGGAATTTGTTTTTATAAAATACGACAAATCAGTTGATTTCGCCTGGGAAAAGCTGGATCCGGTGAGGGCTGTACAGTTGCTTCTTGATCAGGCCTGGGTAATTCCAACGGAGGGGAATGCAGAATTGCTATTCGATCGGATTATGCAAATGTCGTTTTACCAACTTACCTATTCGAACAATCAAAAAGCGCTGGACGCCATAACCAATCTGTTTGATCATGACTGACCTGGAACTGTTTTATTTTACCGGAAAATGCCTGACGCTCGATGAACATCCCGGGTTCAGGAAGGAAATCATTGAAAAGATCGCGGCGGACTCAATTGACTGGAAAAAACTGGTGGCCCTTTGCAGCAGTCATTTAATTCTGCCTGTAATCTATCTTAAATTTCAGTCACATCAGATAATCGAATATTTGCCGGAGGAACTGGTTGAATATTTAGAAGGGATTTATGAATTAAACCTGGAACGAAACAATCAAATCCTTAAACAACTTCAAGAGGTAACCGGAATTTTGAATCAAGGCAACATTTATCCGGTGTACTTAAAGGGAGCAGGCCATTTGCTGGATGGGCTCTATTCGGACATTGGCGAACGGATGATGGGCGATATCGACTTTCTGGTACCTGAAAAAGATTACCTGTTATCGGCCAAACTTTTAGAAAACGAAGGGTATTCGATGGGAAGTGCGTTTTATGGCGGAGATATTGAGCGTTTAAAACACTATCCCAGGATATCGAAACCCGATGTACCTGCTGATCTTGAAATCCATCGTTTACCTGTAGCCGAAGCCTACCAGAGCTGGTTTAATCCGGAAATGATTTTCAAAGAAAAAAAAACTGTTCCGTCCCTTGAAGGCTGCTATGTCCTTTCAGATGAGCATAACATCATTCACAATTTTATTCACAGTCAGTTAGGACATAAAGGACATACTTACGGAATTGTATCTTTCCGTGACCTTTATGATTTATACCTTCTTTCAAAAAGATCAGAAATAAAACAAACCATTCCGGAAATTAAGACCAAACAAAAAGCCATCGCTTACTTTGTGTTTGCGGGAAAAGCATTGGGACTTAACGAAAGGTTGTATCCGAACAACAACTTTTCTTCCTGGCTTTTTATAAAAAAACATGATCTGAACCTTAGTTCCAAAGCTTTTTATTATTCCCATAGGACGATCATATACATTACAAATCGAATTATCATTGGGTTCACAAGTCAGATTCTAAAATCATTTTATTCCAGAAAAATGCGACAATCGGTTATCAGCCGGATAAGTAATCGCCAATGGCGTCGCGCCCATTTACATTCATACAAAATATAAGTTTAGAAAAAGGTATGTGTTCACACACGGTAGCTGTTGTAGGTAGGGAGGAAAACATGAAAGCTAATACACGTGTGTATAGGAGTAATATGCCCCCAAAGCTTAAAAATCATCCAGTTGATGGGCAAATACCCTAGCGTAATGGCATACAGAAATTTCAATCTCGGATTTAAACAAATTTGGCCGCAATTGAATAGCCTTTGCTCAATAAATCAGATTATTTCCGGTTCGAAAAATTCAAATAAGATATCTAAAAGTTATAATTAAATCTAAAAGTCACATGCAATCAATTTTTATATCTTTTCTGCTGTTATGCCAGTTTTCGTTTGGTTTTGCCCAGAAGAATCCAATTATTCCTGAACCAGTTTCATGCCAATTTTCGGAAGGTAAGTATCTGAAAGTAGCTCAGATCAGGTTTTTTTGCCAGCCCGGGCAGGAGGTTTTAATTCAGAATTTCAGTCGTCAGTTGACTGAATTTGGTATTAAACAGATTGATTTCAAAAAATCGGGACAAAAAACTGCAAATCTGATTCTGGAGGTAGGCCGTAAAAATCAATCGGCAGGTAATGAAGCATATCACCTGAATATTACTCCTCACCTGATTCATATAACAGCATCTTCGGATACTGGCTTGTTTTACGGACTTCAGTCGCTGCTGCAACTCGCTGTTTCCAATCCTGTGCCATCAGGTTTTCAGACCCCTTGCGGAACCATTCAGGATAATCCCCGGTTTGGCTGGAGAGGATTGATGCTCGACGAGTCGCGCCATTTTTTCGGGAAAGAAAAGGTGAAAAAGTTACTCGACTGGATGGCATTTTACAAGCTCAACCGCTTCCACTGGCATTTGACCGACAGCCCGGGATGGCGGCTTGAAATTCTGAAATATCCGAAACTGACTTCAGTAGGCGCTAACGGAAATTTTCACGACAGCTCAGCCCCCGCGGCTTTTTACACACAGGCTGAGGTAAAAGAATTGGTTCAGTATGCCGCCGACCGGTTTATTGAGGTGATCCCTGAAATTGATATGCCGGGCCACGCGGCAGCAGCAAACCGAGCTTATCCGGAATTTAATGGTGGCGGTTCTGAAAAATACCCCGATTTTACATTTAATCCCGGGAAAGAAGAAACTTATGTGTTCCTCACCGACATACTTAGAGAAGTGGCTGAACTTTTCCCTTCAAAATTTATCCATCTGGGAGGTGACGAAGTTCACTTCGGTAACCAGCAATGGAATACCAATCCGGACATAAAAGCCTTGATGCAGAAATATCAGCTTAAAGATTTGCAGGCTGTTGAATTTTATTTCATCAACCGGATGACCGATTCGGTAGCTGTTTTAAATAAAACAATAATTGGTTGGGACGAAATTGTTACTTCCGGAATACCTGCCGAAAAATGCAAGACGATGTGGTGGAGGCATGATAAACCGGAACAATTAACAATGGCTTTGGAAAGAGGTTATCACACGATTTTATGTCCCCGGATTCCGCTATACTTCG
>JAUXUF010000029.1 GCA_030684645.1 Bacteroidota bacterium
TACTTTATACAATCTAACGTGTTAGGGGCTCATACTTTCTAACTGATTGTATCGTTTTACCAAAAACGGTACCGTTTTGCTTCAAAGCCTACCAACAGAATGGTAGGCTTTTTTCATTCTAGTTTTTCCATTAAATGAAATTTGATTAAATATAACAAATAATTTAGTAATAAAAAAACCGGCAAATAGGATTTTGTAATCCAAGCGAAGAGGGATTGGTGTCCCAATAATTAAAGAAGCTTTTTTGATTGAGTATCAAAACGTCTTCCCTTGATGATAATCTTTTAGTCTACCGAAATATCATATTTACGTGAGATTGTTAATTAACGGCAGCGCGGGAAGAGGGTTTAGTGATGTTACCATTATAAAATAAAAATGTTGTTGTTTACAATATCGTTTTACCCGATGGTAATCTGTTGGCAATCAGTAAACTTACTAACCAAGCGCAAAATCTACTTTACGCGAAATTGCTAATAGCGCCACCTTGTAGCGCTACGAAAACTTTTTGCTCGGGGTGAGATTAAAGACAATTATGATGAGCGAAGAGTTTGCCTTTAAAATGAGTGACGAGTAAGACTTGTTAGGAACTTATAGTCATATCCTAAAGAGTAACTATTTGAAAAAGATAATCTAACTATAATCCAGAAAGTTTTTTTGATGTTAGCTAGCCCAAGATGGGATAGAAGTGTTGATTCCATCGAGCCAGACAATTTCATCTTCGGGCTTGTGGTTCAAATCTATCAAACGATCCAAATATGCTTTTAACCTAGCAGGATCTTTAAATCCTTGTTCTTTAGCGATAGAAATAAAATAAATAAACTGGGTAACGCTCATAGGAACAATCCTGGTTTTCCCACCATAGGCCTTTGTTTTGAATCTGTTAAGGTTGAAAAAATGCGCTAAAGCTCCTTCGCTGATTTTTGGCGCTACAAATAGGCAATAGACGGGCACATCACAAGCATTTTGAGTTTTACCGAAATGCCGTGCGACTGGTTCCCCTTCCATTTCGTACTGTTTGTTTCCACTTGATAATGTGACTTCAACTATCATTTTGAATCCTTCGTATTCAGCTTCGATGTCTGGCAGGTTTCCTAAAGCAGTCCCTAAGGGTACCCCATCGAGATCAATTGAAAAATTGCCCACAATGTCTTTTGCGTAATTTATCATGACAAGTGAACGCCAAACATTCCATTCCAAATAAAGTGACGGATCCGGTACCTCCTTGTTTGAAATCATCTCGAATACGTTCATCACGTCGTCCCACTCTTTGTAATTTTTAAGAGAAACTTTAGTCTCGTTAATTGCAGTTGAAATAAGCTTCTGTTCGGTTTCTTCAAGTAAATCCTTTAGAGATTCAATATTGGCTTGGGGATCAGAATAAATTTTGAGTTTGTTGAGTTGCTCAACTAAATATTTTCTTTCATCAGTTAGTAACAAAAGA
>JAUXUF010000023.1 GCA_030684645.1 Bacteroidota bacterium
CGGCCAGGCCGCCTACGCGGTGCACTTCGACGCGTTCATGCGGCATTACCTCACCACCAAGACGGGCGAGATCCCGAACGTGCGCGAGGTCTACACCGCCTTCAAGGCCTACGCCCGCGCCCGCACGGGCGACACGCGCGACTTGGTGGCCGACATCTACGACTTCGCCACCTACTACTGCGCCATGGCGCTGGGTGAAGAGGCCGACGCCGACCTGAAGCAGGCCTTCCACGACCTTCGTGAGTTGAAGGTGGATGTGGCCTACCCCTTCCTGCTGGACGCTTACCACGACTATCGCCAGCAGCGTCTGAGCGCCGGCGAGTTGCTCAGCATCGTCCGACTGGTTGAAAGCTATGTGTTCCGCCGCGCCATCTGCGCGATCCCGACGAACTCGATGAATAAGACCTTCGCTGGCCTGAGCCGCACCCTCAAGAAAGACCGATACCTCGAAAGCGTGCAGGCCGCCTTGCTACTGCTGCCGTCGTACAGGCGCTTCCCCCTCGACGACGAGTTCGAGCGCGAGATCAAGAACCGCGACCTGTACAACTTCCGCAGCCGCAGCTTCTGGCTGCGGCGGTTGGAGAACCACGGGCGAAAGGAACGTGTGCTGACCGAGGAATACACCATCGAGCACATCCTGCCGCAGAACGAGGCCCTGTCTGCCGCCTGGCAGGCCGAACTGGGCCCGGGCTGGCAGGAGGTGCAGGCCAAGTTCCTGCACACGCTCGGTAACCTCACCCTTACCGGCTACAACAGCGAGTACAGCGACCACCCCTTCGCCTTCAAGCGCGACACGGTCTCCGACAAAGCCGGCAATCCCATCGGCCTGGCACACAGCCCACTGAAGCTGAACCGCGGCATGGCGCAGGTGACGGTGTGGAACGAAGCCGCACTCCAGGCCCGCGCCGACCGCCTGGCCACCGAGGCTACCAAGGTCTGGCAGGCACCCGCCCTGGCGGCCGACGTGCTGGCGGCGTACAGGCCCGGCAAGCAGGGCACGCAGTACGCCATCGACGACCATCCGCACCTCACCGGAGGCGCCATGGCCGCACTGTTCCAG
>JAUXUF010000038.1 GCA_030684645.1 Bacteroidota bacterium
TGATAAAGAAACTCAAATCCAAAAGAAGATTTGAGGGTGGGGAAATATCCGATGACAAATTCACTGAGTTGGAATTTAGTGCTGAATATCAGTTAATTGAATTTGAGCACAATGAAGAACTAAGAATAAAGCTTACTAATGCATTGAACAATCTTCCCAGAAAACAGAAAGAAGCAGTTTACCTTCGGTTTAATGAGTCTTTGGATTATCCGGAAATCGCAATTATCTTGGGAATCACCATCGAATCTGTTCGAAAGCAAGTTTACAGGGCTTTAAAAACTGTTAGGGAATTGCTTGATAATAAATCTATTATGACTTTATTTTATTTTTTTTCAAAAAAACTCAAAAAAACTGTCCATGTTTAAGGAGTTAGTTGCCTTTTAGGGTATAATTCTAATTATACAAATGGACAATCTAAGCAAATACCTGGAGGATATCTCCTTTATAAGCTGGGTTTTTGAGCCTACTGCTGAACTCGATTTGTTTTGGAAACAATTTGGGACAGAACATTCAGAAGAGGCAAAAAATATCCGGATGGCACGGAAGATTATTCTGCAATTCCGAACCGTTTCCAAATCACTTTCCGAAGAAGAGAAAATTCTTTTATTCTCAAGGGTTTTAAAACAAATTGAGGAAAAACAAAAATCGAAAAAACACACCCGGATTTTTATAGGTTTATTAAAGTATGCAGCTATTGCGATTCTTTTTTTCTCGATAGGAGCATTGCTCTTTTACCGGTCAACTGAAGTCAACCCGGCATTTTATGCCTTTAATTCGGAGGAAGGGATTCCTGACAATCAGGCACAGCTTATTCGCTCAAATGGTGAAAATGTAATTCTTGGTGACCAACGTTCTGTAATAAGTTATCAAAAAACCGGAGAGTTGGTGATCAATAAAGATACCTTAAAACCAGTAAAAGCTAATTCAAAAAACGGTCAGGCACTCAATCAACTGATTATTCCTTACGGCAAAACTTCAGAAATTCGATTGCCTGATGGAACCAAAGTATTTCTGAATGCCGGAAGCCGTCTGGCTTATCCTGACTATTTTACAGGCGATTCCCGCGAAGTCATGTTATTGGGCGAAGCTTACTTTGAAGTTAAATACGATGCAAAACACCCTTTTGTGGTTCTGGTAAACGATTTACGCATCAAGGATTTGGGAACCCGGTTTAATGTTTCTGCTTATCCTGCTGATGGCCGTGTTGAAACTGTATTGACAGAAGGAAAAGTAAGTATCAGACAAAATAACTCAGGGCTCTTTACCAAAGATACCGAACTTATTCCCGGTCAGTTAGCTTCGTTCGACAGGCAAACCAGTGAAATCACAGTCAAATCGGTGAATGTTGAAGATTATATTCTTTGGACACAGGGTATGATGAAGTTTGAAACGGTTGACCTGAACCGGATAGTAAAAAAGCTTGAAAGGTTTTACAACATCCGTTTTCAGTTTGATGACCCAATGTTGGGGTCTCTGAAAATTTCAGGAAAATTAGAATTAATCGAAGACAGGGTTGAAGTTCTCGAACGGATTGCTAGAACGGCTTCAGTAAAAATTGTAAATAATGGGGATGGCTCTTATGCAATATTAAAATAAAAGAACTGGCAAGTGTTCCAGCACCTACCAGTTCCATGTGTTAAATTTTTTTTATTAACTGTTCATTTAACGATTCAAATTTATGAAAAAAAAACGAGAAATTTTATTCCCGTACGGGGATGAGATGAGATTACAATTCAGAAAAATGAAACTAACAGCGATTCTTTTGTTTATCGTGTGTGTTACTTTTGGTAACAGTTTTTCTCAGGTTAGGCTAACAGTCCGATTCGAAAAGACCGACATCCGCGATGTTCTGCAAACTATCGAAGAAAAAACCGACTTCATTTTTTTGTATAAGGATGAGATCTTCGATTTTTCAAAGAAAGTATCAGCCGATTTTACGGATGCAAAATTTGAGGAAGTATTAAAGACTTTCTGTGATCAGGCTAATGTTTCATGTGAGATTCGCGACAGGCAGATCATATTGAAAGAAAAAGGAGTTACTCCTTTGCAGAATGCTCAACAGCCCCAAAAGAAGGAGATTTCAGGAACAGTAAAAGACAGCAACGGGCTTCCTTTGCCGGGAGTAAGCGTGGTGGTAAAAGGCACTACCAGCGGAACCATTACGGATGCAGACGGGAAATTTACGCTGGCAATACCTGCCGATGCACAAACCCTCCAGTTTTCGTTTGTGGGCATGAAAATGCAGGAAGTGCCCATCGCCGGCAAAACTATCTTTGATATTTTACTTCAGGACGAAACGGTTGTCGTGGAAGATGTAGTGGTGGTAGCTTTTGGCACTCAGAAAAAGGCTACCATTACCGGTTCCATATCTTCAATACAGACCCAGGAAATCAAACAAAGCCCTGCTGCAAATCTTGCTATAACGCTGGCTGGTCGTTTGCCTGGTTTAACCGCTATCCAAAGGACGGGGGAACCCGGCCGTGAATTGGTACAGTTGTATATAAGAGGTATTGGTACTGTTAACGCTCAGTCTCCTATCATTCTTGTAGATGGCGTTGAGCGTGAATTAACTTTTATTGACCCCAATGAAGTGGCATCTATCACCATTTTAAAAGATGCTTCTTCTACCGCTATCTTTGGTGTAAGAGGTGCAAATGGCGTAATTCTGGTCACAACGAAAAGAGGAACTTCAGAAAAACCTGAAATCAATTTTAGTTCAGAATTCTCTGCCCAGGACTTTACCAGGAACTTTTCCTCCGTAAATGCTTTTGAATACGCAACATTAAGGAACCTGGCACAAAGAAATGATGGTTTAGGTTATGCATACTCTGCTGAGGCCGTGG
>JAUXUF010000045.1 GCA_030684645.1 Bacteroidota bacterium
AAAGCCTCGGGTTCAATCAGGGCCCAAACGGATCGCCGCAATTATTACTGAATACCGCCCCAACTCACATGCCGACGTGATTATCGGAAAATATCTTGAAGGGTATAATCAGGATCAGATGGCCCCTTATCCAGATTCAAAGATCGTTTCGATCTTCACAGAACAGGTCCCTGATAACGATATGAGTCGCCCATTGGCAAAGAAATACAATGTTCCAATCTTTAGAACAGTGGCAGATGCATTGACTTTGGGCGGTGATCAGCTTGCTGTTGACGGGGTAATATTAATCGGAGAACATGGTGTATATCCCATGAACGATAAGGAACAAAAGCTATATCCGAGATTCGAAATGTTTCTGAAGATTACGGATGTATTTCGTCAGTATAAGAAATCAGTCCCGGTATTCAATGATAAGCATCTTTCTTATAGCTGGAGGCAGGCCAAGCGGATGGTTGAAATTTCCAAAGAATTGAAATTCCCAATGCTTGCCGGATCTACTATACCTGTTTCCTGGCGTATTCCTGCGGTAGATACTCCTTATGGTGTCAGGCAAAAATATGCCGTTGGAATATCATTTAGCGGACTTGATATTTATGGCTTTCACTTACTCGACGGCCTGCAGGCAATTGTTGAAAGAAGGAAAGGTGGTGAAACGGGTGTGCGCGCAGTCCAGTGTCTCGAAGGACAGGATTGCTGGAACTTTATGGATCAGAATGAATGGGTAAAACGGCTTTTTGATCAGGCAATCTCTCACAGCGAAACCCGGGTTGCTGGTGATATGAGAGAGCTTGTGAAAAGGCCTGCCGTGTTTATTATCGAGTATAATGATGGTCTGAAGGCCGCGGCATTTCTGATGACCGGCCTGGTTCAGGACTTTACCTATGCCATTGATATCGAAGGTCAGCAAAAGCCATTTTCCACACTCATGAAATTACAGGCCGGAAAGCCACATTACCATTTTGGCTGCCTGGTTAAGAATATTGAGATCATGTTTAAGACAGGAAAGGCTCCTTATCCGGTTGAGCGAACTATGCTAAGCAGCGGGATATTGGATTTTGCTCTTGAATCCCGTAT
>JAUXUF010000049.1 GCA_030684645.1 Bacteroidota bacterium
GATCTTATCTTCGGTGAGTTCAAAAACATCCACGTAAGCCAGTCCTGTGTAACAGCTAAATATAAATATGTCCCGCACCTGGGATAACCGGGCTGAAGGGAACTTCTTTGTATAAAGAATATCCAGTTCGTCCTGATCAAGGTACCCACGGTTTACTTTGTCGTACCGAAATCGAAAGCTACCAAACGGGTCGTTAAAACTAAGCCCGTTTTTTTTGGCAAAATATAAAATAGTCCGAAACCGCGGGAGACATTTTAAGGAGGAATTATGGTTGCATTCGGTATTGTTCCGGATATACAAATAAAACTCATCAATAAAAGAGACTGTCATTTCATTTATCGCCATGTCGGAAAGGTTATACCGCTTCTTCATAAACTCAGCCAGCCGTTCGCGTGTAAGAAGATAGCGGGTATAAGTTCTATGGGTAGAGGTCGTTCCGACTTTCAATTTGTATTGGTCGTTATACTTGTCGAAAAACGATATAATTGTTTGTTCCTGTTCTTCAAGCCCCAGGAAAATGTTCTTTAGCCTTTCAGGGGTCACATGCCCGTCAATGCTCATGAATTTGTTATAATGCACGTTTAGCGATGAACCTATATTTTCAAGTAACCTGTTCAGGTTTCTCGCTTCAGCAACCTGGCCTTTTACCCGTTCATTTTTGCTGTCCCACTGCTCGGGTTGTACAAGCAACTTACTACTAAATTGGGAACGAATACCATTAATCGTTATACGAACCATAATCACTACTCTGCCGTCTTTTTTTGGCTCATTCCTTTTGATGTAAAAAAGGACATTGAATGTGCTCCTCATACTGTTACATTTTTAATGTTACAAAACTAAGTTATTGAACATGTAACAGAGCGGGTCTTTCTGGGACAATGCGTGACTTTCCAGGGACTTATGACAGAAATCGGTACGGTTTTTACTTTTCGATTCACCGTACCGATTTAGTACCGAGTTTATCGTTAAAGTTGGCTTTTCTTTGTCTTTTGGTTGGCATTAATAAGAAAGAAAAAAGCCCTCTAAACGTTGAATTTAGAAGGCTTTTCCTGATTTGTCGGTAAAGTGTCTTTTACCTTTTGTGACCCAGCTGGGGCTCGGACCCAGGACCCCATCCTTAAAAGGGATGTGCTCTACCAGCTGAGCTACTGAGTCATCCTTATTTGCCTTACCTTTCTGACAAGGCGCTGCAAAGGTAAACGCTATTTTCTTTTATGCAAACCCCTTGGTCGTATTATCTTTAAAAAACCGAAGAAATAATAAACAACCGATTGTTAACTTTCTTCTTAGCTGTGCTTAAAAATATTAAACTATTTTTGCTTCAGTATAAACTCAAACATCAGGCTGTGCAAAACAAAGTAGTTGTAATTACCGGGGCTTCATCAGGAATTGGTCGCGCACTGGCCAAAGAATTTGCATCAAAAGGAGCCAGGTTATCATTAGGTGCGCGTCGGATTGAACTTCTTGAACAACTTCAATCCGAATTTCAGGAGACCGAAATACTTATTCACCAAACTGACGTGAGTAACGAAAACGACTGCCGGATATTGATAGAAGAAACGATTAAACAGTTCGGACAGATTGATGTATTGATCAACAATGCAGGTATTTCCATGCGTGCCCTATTTGAAGAGGTTGACCTGAAGGTCATTCGCCAATTAATGGATGTGAATTTCTTCGGGACGGTTTATTGCACAAAATACGCCTTGCCATATCTTCTGAAAACCAGAGGAAGCCTGGTCGGTGTCATTTCAATTGCCGGTTATGTCGGACTTCCCGGAAGAACCGGTTATTCGGCTTCCAAATTTGCTATTCGGGGATTTCTGGATACTGTGCGCATCGAAAACCTTAAAAAAGGATTGCATGTACTGGTTGCTGCACCGGGATTTACAGCTTCTGAAGTACGGAAAGTTGCTTTGACAACTGATGGTTCCCAGCAAGGAGAAACACCGCGCGACGAAAGTAAAATGATGTCGTCTGAAGAATGCGCCCGACATATCGTTCGCGCTGTTCAAAAGCGCAAACGTGAACTAATCCTGACTTTTACCGAAGGCAAATTAACTGTTTGGCTGGGAAAATTATTCCCATCGCTGCTCGATAAATTAACCTACAATCACATGGCCAAAGAACCCAATTCGCCATTCAAATAAGTCATCTCTTAAAGTATAAATAATGATTGTTACCGAAACCAAAATCAGGGTATATTACCAGGATACGGACAAAATGGGCGTAGTTTACTACGGAAACTATGCCCGTTATTATGAGATTGGCCGCACCGAAATGATTCGTGAACTGGGGTTTACTTACAAACAGATGGAAGAACTCAACATCCTGCTTCCTGCCCGAAGTCTTAAAATCAACTTCCTGAAATCAGCTTATTACGATGATATACTTACCATCAGGACTATTGTTGAAACCATTCCGAAGGTAAAATTTCCGATCAAAACTGAGATTTATAACGAAGAAGGAGAGTTGATCAATTCGGGAGAAGTGGTTTTGGCATTCTTCAGTGCAACGACTAGCAGACCCACAGCCGCACCAAAATTCTTTACTGATGAATTAATCCGGCTTTTCAACAAGACGAATGACTGAATAACTGAAATACTCAACTTCGGATGAACGATAAACTCTTTTGTTCAGGAAGCGCTTAGCCCCTTCTGAACAACTACGATAACAGTTACCAGTACAAAAACGACGATTAACACGCCTGCAGTTTTGTTGATCCACCATAGAACCCGAAGATTAATTTTATGCCTGAACAGGCTCACAATACCCGATAGGGAAAACCACCACATGAAAGCGCCGGTAAAAATTCCGAGTATTACAAAAATTGAATGATATGGTTGTTCAAGATTGATAGCCACCCCTGAACTGGTAAAAACAGCCAAAAAGACAAACACCGTCAGAGGGTTTGAAAAAGTGACCAGAAAACTGGAAATGATATCCTGAAAATGGGTATTGCCGCGAAGACGGTTTCGTCGCAAATCGGTAACCGGATTTTTAAAAAAGATATGAATTCCCAGTCCCAGAACCACCAGCGCACCGATCGTTTGAAAAAGAATTTCATTTGTCCGGATAAAGTCGATCATAAAAGTCAGACTAAAACCGGCGATAATTGCATAAAGCGTGTCAGACAAGGCAGCGCCCATTCCCGATAAAAGGCCGGCAATGCGGCTTTTATTTACGGTCCTCTGAATGACAAGAACACCTATTGGCCCCAAAGGTATGGATACCAATAATCCGATTAAGATTCCTTTTGCGATTAAGGTTAAAAACATAGCGCAAAAATAACCGATTTTATGAGTAATCAATGCCAATATTTAAGCATACAAAATTTCAACATTCGTTAAACCGTTGGCATAAATTAGTATTTTTAGAACGCTAAAACATCTTAAAAATATTCAAATGGAAGAACTGGCAGTTGGAACCCGCGTTGAACATCCGCGCAACGGAGAAGGTATCGTCAGCAAGAATAAAATAACCTCATACGAAATCTTTTTCGAACGGGGCGGAAAAATTGAAATCACTAAACGCAATGAGGATATGGAAGTTATTGAAGTTCAGGCAGAAAAACCAAAGAATTCACTGACCTTGTTCGAAGTCGAAAAAGTACTGCGTTTTGTCCTCGAAGAACAGAGCGCCCTTCAGGAAATTGTACCAATGGGCGATAAATGGACGGGCGGAAATATGCTTCTTCAGCCTGCCAACCTTTCGTTAAAACCCAAGGAAATCCCGATTGAAGCCTTTTTTCACAAGATTGTTATGCTACGCGACCGACTTCGGGTGCTTGAACAAAACATAAACAGTCACCCCGGCTTATCCGACGAAGAGAAGGTAAACATGCAGCAATACATCACCCGGATTTATGGGTCATTAACCACATTCAATATTCTTTTTGCCGACAAAGACCACTATTTTGTTGGCGCAAAATCTTAAATATTATGAAAACAACGTTAGCAATTTTCACATCGGTCATCATCAGTTTTTCAACTATGGCACAGGATTTCAAACTTAAAGTATGGCCGAACGGAGCGCCTGACAGCAACGGGATGACACAACCTGAAGAAATTTTCGAAGGAAGGCGTGTCCGTAATGTTTCGGAAGCCGAAATTTACGTGTATTTACCTAAAATAGGAATTAACACAGGGGCAGCCGTAGTCATTTGTCCGGGCGGAGGATATGGCATGGAAGCCATGGACCATGAAGGTTACGATATGGCTGAATGGCTCGCCCAGCAAGGCGTTGCCGGAATCGTTCTGAAATACCGCCTGCCATACGGACACGATCAGATTCCATTGGAAGACGCACAGCGAACCATGAGACTGGTACGTCAGAAAGCTTCAGAATGGGGCATCAACCCTACCAAAATCGGAATTGCAGGTTCATCAGCAGGTGGTCATCTGGCTTCAACAGCCGGAACCCGGTCCGATTTGGGCAAACCAGATGCTGCAGATCCGATCGAAAAGTTCAGTTGCCGCCCCGATTTTATGCTTTTGCTTTATCCGGTGATTACCTTTAACGAAGAATTCGGGCACATGGGTTCGCGTACAAATCTGATTGGCGCCGGGAACAAATGGGAATTGGTTGAAAAATATTCGAACGAGTTGCATGTGACCGCTCAAACCCCGCCAACATTTCTGGTTCTGGCCGATGACGATACAGCAGTTCCACCCCGCAATTCAATCGAATTTTACATGGCGCTTAAAAAATATAAAATTCCAGCCGAAATGCACATTTTCAGAAATGGCGGACATGGTTTTGGTATGAACAAAAAGAACCTGCCGGTAGATCAATGGCCGAACCTGTTTGCACAATGGATGAATACCCAGGGAATTACCAAATAGAAGCCTCCCCCAACCCCCTCCGAAAGAGGGGGCTAAAAAATAACGTATGTATTCAAATACACACCCGGTAAACGTTTTAAAATTTTGCCCACGTTGCGGATCAGCGCATTTTCCGGCAACTGGCAGCAGATCTTTTAAATGTGAGGATTGTTCGTTTAATTATTACGTCAATTCGGCAGCAGCAGTGGCAGTTCTGCTTTTTAACGAGAATGGCGAGTTGTTATTCACCCGCCGCGCCATTGAACCACACTTCGGGAAACTCGATTTGCCCGGTGGTTTTATCGATCCGATGGAAACCGGCGAACAGGCTGCCGTTCGAGAAATTCAGGAAGAACTGGGCATCACCGTACATTCGCTCCGCTACTTTGGTTCATTTCCGAACGAGTATATATTCTCCGGATATTCAGTTTTCACCCTTGATCTGGCTTTTCTGGCCCGGACCGAAAGTTTACACCGGATGACCGCCATGGACGACATTTCATCGTTCGAATTCCATCAGCCATTAAAAGTCGATCTGGATGAACTGCCTTCCATTTCGATGAAAAACATTGTCAAAGAACTCATTCAACGTGAAGGAACTTATTAAAAAACGAATCAGTGACCTGCGTGTAAAAATGCAGGAAACAGGTCTGGATGCCTACATCATTTTTGGAACCGATCCTCATTTAAGCGAATATTTGCCGGAACACTGGGAAACCCGATCCTATCTTTCAGGCTTTACCGGGTCTGCCGGAATAGTCATTGTCAGCCACGAAAAAGCTGCACTCTGGACAGACTCCCGCTACTTTCTACAGGCGGAAGAACAACTCACAGGAACAGATATCGAACTGGTTAAGCTTCGTATTCCGGGCCATCCGGAGCCTGCGGAATGGCTGAAAATGAATCTGCGTCAAGGTGCAAATATTGGAACCGATGAATGGTGTATTTCGGTAAGTCAGTTTCGGACCATGCAAAAGAACCTGAATCCCTCAGGAATCATCCTGAAGGAATCCGGAGATTTACTGAACCAAATCTGGTTCGACCGCCCTGATCTACCCGATTTCCCTGTTTACGAACACGAACTTCGATTTGCCTGCACCGACCGAAAAGAAAAAATTGGAACTATTTGCGATGAATTGGAAAAATCAGGAGCCAACATGCAAATCATCACCGCATTGGACGATTTGGCATGGACGTTTAATCTTCGCGGTAGCGATGTGGAATGTAACCCGGTTTTTATGGCTTACGCGTGTGTTTCCAGAGATAAAACCATTCTATTCATAGCAGGTCAAAAGCTTTCTCCTGAAATGAAAAACAAACTAAAAACAGAAGGAATCCAAATAAAAGCTTACTGCGATTTGATTAGTTTTCTTCAGGAGCTGCCTAATACCGCCCGGATTCTGGTTGATCCGGAACGCACCAGTCAGGCAATTCTGAAAAACATTCCGGAGCGTTGTCAGATTGTTGAAGGCATGTCAGTTCCCTGCCGGTTAAAAGCGATCAAATCGGAAGCAGAAATCAGCAATATCAGGCAGGCTATGCGAAAAGACGGAGTGGCCATGCTCGAATTTCTGTTCTGGTTGGAGAAAAGTCTTGGCCAGATTCCGGTAACCGAATATACTGTTGTTGAAAAATTGATTGAGTTTCGCGCCAAACAACCTGAATCTAAAGGTATCAGCTTCTACCCCATTGTTGGATACAAGGAACACGGAGCCATTGTTCATTTCCATGTTTCCGAAGAGAATGCTCTAACCATCGAAAAAGACGGATTTCTGCTATTCGACTCCGGAGGGCAATATAGCGATGGCACGACCGATATCACCCGGACCATTGCCCTGTCAGAATTGACCACACGGCAAAAGACTGATTTTACTTTAGTTTTGAAAGGAATGATTTCGCTGACGCTGGCCAAATTTCCTGTCAACACACGTGGATATCACCTGGATATTCTGGCTCGAAAAGACTTGTGGAAACACGGACTGAATTACGGCCACGGAACAGGTCACGGAGTCGGTTATTTCCTGAATGTGCACGAGGGACCAATGAGCATCCGCCAGGAACTGAATGATCAACCTATCGAAGCTGGAATGGTCATATCTAACGAACCAGCCTTGTACCGGTTGGGAGAGTATGGTTTGCGAACCGAAAACCTGATTGTTTGCATGAAAGACGAATCGACCGAATATGGTAACTTTCTCAGTTTCGATACGCTCACGCTTTGCCCGATCGACACGAAATCCATCGATAAAAATTTGCTGAATCCGGAAGAAATTCAATGGTTGAACGACTATCACATAAGGGTTTTTGAAGAATTGGCGCCACTGGTGAAGGATGAGTTGAAGGTATTCCTGAAAGAACTGACAACAGCAATTTAGTGCAACCCATTTGGGCTAAAGCCCAGATTTGATGCCATTTCCTGCCCGTCACATGAATGTGACGGCAAAGGATAATGCAAGTCCCATCAGTTCAGCAATATCCTTTGCCGTTTGGCTTCAGCGTTCGACTGAGACTTCGGCGAGAGCTCAGTCGAACGCTCACGCCGAAGTCCAACGGACATCAATCAAAAAAAGAACTAAAAAAAACCGTCCCAGAACAAGATCTGAAACGGTTTTTCAATGATATCGGGTGTACGACAAAATTCCCTTTTTAGTGTTTTTTCGTGATTTCGTGCCTTGGTAGCTAAAAAAAACTTGACACGAAGAAGAACTGTGATTGGATTTTTTATCCCGTCAGGGATTCAAGGTCGGTAAAAATCATTAATAGGGCAAGGTTTCGTCCCGTACGGGACGAAAGAATCATATCCCCCCATTCTCTCTACCGGCCGATTGTGCCTAACGGCACAGTTTTGCCCTAAGAACAATATCCTGAACCTTTCATTAAGGGAATTTTGTCGTACACCCAATGATATCTTTCAAATCCTATTTCTTCACGTAATCAGCATTTTGAAGGAAATCAATTGATTGTTTCATACCTTCCATTGGTGTGGAATTGAATTCTTCCACTTCAACGATGTAATGTTTCATACCTGCTTTTTCAGCATTATCAAAAATTGGTTTAAAATCCATCTTGGCATCGCTGCCGCCCAGTTCTTTTAAGTCTTTCACATGCCACAATTCGAAACGGCCCGGATAAGCATTAAAATAATCCACCGGATTTTTACCGCCTTCAGTAATCCAATATAAATCCATTTCAAACATCACTTTGGCCAGATCAGTAT
Organism: Bacteroidota bacterium; assembly: GCA_030684645.1. GTDB lineage: Bacteria > Bacteroidota > Bacteroidia > Bacteroidales > Prolixibacteraceae > Aquipluma. The sequence continues at coordinate 8,041 of JAUXUF010000049.1, forward strand.
TTTTCAGCATATAATCATAAATTACCTGACCTTCCAAATCGCCGAATTCATGACTGTGATTGTGATAGCCAAAACGGATACCGGCAGCATTGCACTTTTCGCCGATCGCATTGAAATAATCGCAATAACGTTGAACTCCGGCAATACTTTCGTAACCAACTTTGTCCATAAAAGGCTGAACAATGTACTTTACACCGGCGGCTTTATGAGCAGCAATACAAGTATCCCACCAGGCCATCGAAGCTGCCCATCCGGCTGAATCAGGAACAGCCTGCCCACAATGCGAGGATAAGAAATTTAATCCGTTGGCATCGCATAAAGCTTTAAAAGCTTCAGGTTCCATACCGTAGAATTTACCATCGCCGTATCCGGCAGCTTCCACAATTTTGTAACCCATTGCGCCGATTTTTTCAACGGTACCTTTGACATCCGTTTTCATGTCATCGCGAACCGAATACAATTGAACGCCAACCTCTTTGGCTGGTTTCGGAGCTGTGCACGAAACGATACCACCAGACACAAAAACTGCCAGAGCAATAATCGTCAATGACTTCTTTACATTTAATTTAAAACTCATAATGAATAATTTAGTTGATTTAGATTAATTATTTGTGATTAGTATATTCATTCTCAACAAAAATAGTGTCTAGAAACCACAACTGAAACGTTTTGATGAATTTTCTTTTTGTATTTGTTACAAATTAAGTTTCATAAAATGCTTCAACTCCCGGATAGTGGTATTTTTCACGGGCATCGGATTCGGACACTAAAAAATAGCGAATTTCAGCTTCAGCACATGTTATTCCTGAAGAATTGATCAGCCGGGCATGAATGGTTGCTATACGTTTGCTTTGTTCGGTCAGTCCGGAACGAATCGTAATTTGCCCCTGATCAATCAGCAAAGGCTGCTTGTATTTCACCTTCATTTCAGCAGTGAGTCCAACAGTTCCGCACTTGACATAGACCACCCAGCCTGCAATCTCATCGAGTAAAGTAGCCTGTATGCCACCATGAACCACCTTCGGATAGCTCTGTAGAATTGGTCGCGGATTCCAGTAGGAAACCAATTCATCGCCATCATCCCAAAATTCAAGATGAAGCCCGAAGTCGTTATACGGCGAACATCCGAAGCACTGGTAAACTTCCGGATCGTCGTTTAAATGAATATTTTTTATCTTCCTCATGGATTACAAATTTAGTATAAAAATATTGCCTTTTAACTTCCTTTTATCTAGTTTAGGCAGTCCAAAAAAAATCAAAGATGATCGAATCATCAGAACTCATCATAAACGCTGACGGAAGCATCTTCCATTTACACCTTAAACCCGAACAGCTTGCTGATCGGGTGATTCTGGTAGGCGATCCCGGAAGAGTGCAAATAATCGGCAAATTATTGACTGATATTGAATTTCAGGTTCAAAACCGGGAATTTGTATCAACAACCGGAAAATTCAACAATCAGCGCATCACAATCATTTCAACCGGAATCGGTACCGACAACATTGATATTGTCGTGAATGAGCTCGATGCATTGGCCAACATCAACCTGGCTACCCGCGAGATTAATCCGGTTCACCGCCAATTGAACCTGGTGCGAATCGGTACCTCAGGCGGACTTCAGGATTATTTGGGGGTAAATTCGTTTGTTATTTCTAAAAAAGCAATCGGGTTCGATGGGTTATTGAACTTCTATGCCAACCGCAATACCGTTTCAGACCTGGCATTCGAGGAAGCTTTCAAACAGCATACCGGCTGGAGCAAACAATTAACAGCTCCTTATGTAATTGACTGTTCCGAAAAGCTTTTTTCAAAAATACATCAGGACGACACCATTTCAGGAGTAACCATTTCGGCTCCCGGGTTTTATGGCCCGCAGGGAAGAGTTCTGCGATTGCCATTGGCCGATCCGCTATTGAATGAAAAGATCGAATCGTTCTCGTTCGAAGGGCAGAAAATTACCAACTTTGAAATGGAATGTTCAGCTATTTACGGGCTGTCAAAACTTCTGGGCCACGAAGCGCTAACTGTTTGCCTGATTATTGCCAACCGGGTGAAAAAAGAAGCCAATTCGAATTACCACCAATCAATGGAGACGCTGATCCGGATTGTTTTGGAACGGCTAACCAGTTAAAACAATGTATTTATGATTGAACACAAGCTGGATTCCCTGATTACGCTGTTGGATGACCCTGATGACTCAGTGTTTTATCTTGTTCTGGAAGAAATCCTGAAGGAAGATACAAGCATTGTTGATCGTCTGGAACACATTTGGGAAACCAGTATGGATGAATTGGTGCAGAAAAGAATTGAATTCATTATCCGGCAAATTCAATTGAACGATACGAAGGCAAAAATAAAAAAATGGGCCAGTCAGAAGACTTTGGATTTGTTTGATGGTTTTTTTCTGATATCCCGTTATCAATATCCTGAATTAAAATTGAAGCCCATTTTAGTCCAGCTCGAAAACATCCGAAAAGACATTTGGCTCGAATTCCGGAATTCACTGACCTCACTGGAAAAAATCACCATACTGAACCATATTTTCTTCGATCATTACCAGTTTACAATTGACCTCATAAATCCTGAATCTTCCCAAAATTGTTACCTGAACCGGGTCTTAGACTCCCGAAGAGGGAATCCGGTTTCCATCACCATCATCTATACCTTGGTTGCACGGTCACTGAATTTACCTGTTCATTACATTGATTTTAAAAAGAATCCGCTTGTTGGCTATTTCGACAAAGACATTTCCCGTTTGGTACATGGAAACGAGAACGGTAACCAGGTCCTTTTTTATGTCGATCCATCGAATAAAGGTGCAATTATTGGCCCTAAAGAAGTTGACTATATCCAACAAACTACCGATCAGGCTGAAAAGGAAAAGCTGACCCAGGCGTGCCCCGACCGGACCATCATCAAACGGCTGATCGAGACACTCATAAGTGCGTATGATCAGGCCGGTGCTCTTGAAAAGGTATATTACCTGAATGAAATAGTTGAAATATTATAAAAACAGCAACCTATTTGATTAATAGCAAATTATTTCTAATTTTGCGCCACCTATTTTTAGGTATAACGTATTCATGTATAATTAATTTAGAAGTTTTATGAAAAACCAGTATGAAACCGTTTTCATCATTACTCCCGTTTTATCTGATATTCAGGTAAAGGAAACGGTAAAAAAATTCAGGGACATCATCACCGAACATGGTGGAGAAATGGTCTCAGAAGAGGACTGGGGATTGCGCAAATTAGCTTATCCCATTCAAAAAAAATCGACAGGGTTTTATCAACTCTTCGAATTTGCAGCCGACCCAACGTTTGCTAAAACGTTGGAAACTCAATTCAGACGCGACGAACGTATTATCCGCTTCCTGACATTCAGCAAGGATAAACACGCTATCGCATACGCCGAAAAAAGAAGAAACAGAACAAAAGCAAAAACTGAAAAGGAGAACTAAACTATGGCAGCAAATTCAAGTGAAATCAGGTATTTGACCCCACCATCGGTTGAAATCAAAAAGAAAAAGTATTGCCGCTTTAAAAAGAACAAGATCAAGTTCATTGACTACAAAGACGGTGAGTTTTTGAAAAAATTCTTAAACGAGCAAGGTAAGATTTTACCTCGCCGGATAACAGGAACCTCTTTGAAGTACCAACGCAAAGTGGCCAAAGCAGTTAAAAGGGCCCGTCATATCGCGTTACTGCCTTATGTTACCGATATGATGAAATAATTTTTAAAGCTGAATAGAAATGGAAATTATATTATTGCAAGATGTTGCACGTTTAGGGTCAAAAGACGATGTCGTTACCGTGAAAAGCGGTTATGGACGTAATTATTTGATTCCACAAAAGATGGCAGTTATTGTCACCGAATCAGCAAAAAAAGTTTTGGCTGAAAATACCAGACAAAGAGCTCACAAAGAAGCAAAATTAAAAGACCTTTCTTTAAGTGTAGCCGAAAGATTGAAATCGCTTCAACTCGTAATTGGCGCAAAAACCAGCAGTACCGGAAAAATCTTCGGTTCGGTTAATACCATTATGCTTGCTGAAGCTATTAATAGCAAGGGATTCGAAATCGATCGCAAACAGATCACGATTTCTGAAGACAGTGTTAAAGAAATAGGAAATTATACTGCCAAAATCAAATTACACAAAGAGGTAATTATTGAATTAGGTTTCGAAGTAGTTTCAGAATAAATTTTACAATCGTTTATAAACACAGATTCAAACATTTTCAAACAGATAGGGCCACCCGTTTTCACATGCGGGTGGTTTTTTTATTGATAAAAAAATACCATAACTAAGTTTTACAGTAAGCCAAACAAAACATCGAATATTCAACTTGTTATTCACTATACTGAACAAATTACATATATTTGCATATAATATACAGTGTACTGAATATGGATATCATAAAGCGAGAAAAATACCTCAGCAGGGCAAGGCCCTATTTCAACAAACAGCTCATTAAGGTATTTACCGGTCAGCGCAGGGTGGGTAAAAGTTTTTTATTAAAGCAAATAGCAGCAGAACTTGCAACGCTATACCCTTCAGCGAATTTCATTTTTATAGATAAGGAAAAGTTTGAGTTTGATGAGATAAAAACATATTCTCATTTGGTAGAATATGTTAAAACACATGGTTCGGCCAACGCCAACTATGTATTTATAGATGAGGTTCAGGATATTGAAGGATACGAAAAAGCACTGCGCAGCCTGCTCTCTGACGGTAATTACGACTTGTATTGCACTGGTAGCAATTCAATGGTATTTTCGGGCGAACTGGCAAGCTTACTGAGTGGAAGGCAAGTAGAAATTCGTGTTCATAGTTTATCGTTCAGTGAGTTTCAGGTATTTCATAACTTAAGCAATACCCACGAAACACTGTCGCGCTACCTCAAACACGGGGGACTTCCTTACCTTATTCACATTCCCAATGATGATGAATTGGTTTTCGATTACCTGAGAAATATTTATGCCACCATTTTATACCGCGACATCGTAAGCCGCCATCAGATACGAGATACAGCTTTTCTCGAAAACCTTTTACGATACCTTGCCGATAATACCGGAAGTATTGTATCGGCTACAAAAATCGCAGCATATCTAAAATCGCAGAAAAACAACAAAACAGCATCAGTAATCATCAATTACATCGCTTATCTTGAGCAGGCTTATTTTGTAACTGGTGTAAAACGACAGGATATACAAGGAAAAAAGATATTCGAAAGCGGCGAAAAATATTTCTTCGAAGATATTGGCTTAAGAAATGCCATTGGCGGCTATAAACCTGCTGATATTGCGAAAATTCTTGAAAATGTGGTTTACAACCATTTATGTTTTTGGGGCTATTCGGTGTGTGTAGGCAAAAACATGGATAAAGAAATTGATTTTATAGCTCAGCGAAACGGCGAATATGTGTATGTTCAGGTTGCATATTTGCTATCTTCAACCAGTGTAATCGAAAGGGAATTTGGTAATCTATTGAATATCCGCGACAACTACCCGAAGTACGTGGTAACCATGGACGATTTCCCGGCCATTACGTCGTACAAAGGGATCAAACATTTTCACCTGCTCGATTTTGTAAGTTTAAACGATTTGTAAAGTCTCCTGAAAGTAGAGATTTTTAGTATTTATCCATCAATTAGGTTTCGAGGTAGTTTCAGAATAAATTTTCATAACCGTTAATAAACACAGATTCAAAACATTTTCAAACAGATAGAGCCACTCGTCTTCACATACGGGTGGCTTTTTTATTGAAATAAAATTAAATATCGAACGAGAAACAAAAAACAAGGAAAGTCGAACTGAATTCGGTGTTTCTTATTTCTTATTCAGTGTTTCTTATTGAACTTTGAACAAAATGAGCTAGATTTAGTTACTAAACTAAAACCTGTTTTAAAATCCTTAAAAAACTTGCCATGCAAAAGCTACTGTCAGGACTCGCACTAATCGTTTTTATACTGGTTCTTCCGATTTTATCCGGTGCACAAAACAATCAGGACTCCATCAAATACAGGATAGAAACGGTTGACGGAAATGAATACATCGGGAAAATATTGGAACGTTCAGGGGATAAAATCCGGGTAAAGACTGAAAAACTGGGTGAGATTTCCATTTTAAACAAAGATGTCAAAAAAGTAACCGAAATTTCGTCTGCGATCAAAAAGAACGGCACCTATTGGTTCGACAATCCACAGGCAACCCGATATTTTTGGGTTCCAAACGGATATAGCCTAAAAAAAGGGGAAGGCTATTACCAGAATGTCTGGATATTAGGCAATCAGGCCATCTATGGCCTTACCAACCATTTATCAGCCGGAGTAGGAATGGCGCCTCTTTTCTTGTTTGCAGGCGCCTCAACACCCGTATGGATTACCTTGAGGTTCTCACTTCCGATAGTTGAAAACAAATTTAACGTTGGTGCAGGAACTTTAGTGGGCACAGTGATCGGTGAACAAAATGCCGGATTTGGAATTCTTTACGGAATAACAACATTCGGGTCAAAGGATAAAAACCTGAACATCGGACTGGGCTGGGGATTTGCCGGAGGAGAAATGGCCAAAAACCCAACCGTCAATATCAGTGGAATGATCCGTACCGGGCCAAAGGGATATTTGCTCACTGAAAACTAT